>CAYYQY010000033.1:0-19740 GCA_964473905.1 uncultured Dehalococcoidales bacterium
GGACATATTTCACGAGTACAAAATGGCTCTTATGAAAGCCACGGCGCTGGACAGGGCTACGAAGGCGGAAGAGAAGAGGGCCTGGCGCGAAAAGCGACCAATTAATCCTGACAACATAGAGAGCCTTGCCGAAAGGTATCTGTGCCGAATGCCCTACAAAGCTCAAGGCTGCCGCTTCCACAGTTTTGTGGTCTACTTTTCAACCATTCAGAAATTAGGCTGGGTCAAAGCTACTGGCAGGGAAGAGCCGTCAACTTTCCAGGAGCATTACCCACCCGGTCCACCACGCAAGTATTTTCGCTTGACAAAAGCTGGGCGTGAGGCTAGCAATACTGCTTGGGCAAATCCCCATTTGGCTCTCTATGGTAAGGAATAGCCGCCTTTCATTCCCCTCTTTCTGAAGCTGTGCTAGCGCCGTTTACGATGCGAACAAGCACCGGATAACACTTTCCCATACAACTTGAACTGTGTTCTCCACGCCTGATACCGCTTCCCGTAGCTTCGAGATAAACGGCGTTGGCGCTCTGCTGGGTCACCAGGATGACAATGCCACGCACTATCCCTTAGTGCAGGAGAGCACTAAATACCTGCTATGGGGATTCAACGCTGACACTTCCCACATGACTGAGACGGGCGAGAGTCTATTCGTTAACCTGGTTTCTTTTGCCTGCTCACTATCAGAACAACCATGTTCGACTGGAGAAGTGCCGGAGGAGATCGATACCGATATAAGTGGGGATGCAAAACTCAATGAAAAAGATTTAGTCTTATTACGGGCAAGCTATGGGCACTCAGAAAAAGATGCGGCTTTTAACCCCGATGCTGACTTAAATAAAGATGACCGGGTTGACCTGAGAGATCTGGCAATTTGGGGGGCGTCTTATCCTCGGTAGTGTCAACTATTCACTATCTACTTGCTGCAACAGAACAGAGATAAATGATGCAGGTCTGAGTATTGAGGAATTCAAGAAACTTTTATGAGAGACTATTTGGAGAGCCGGATATCGTTTCCTCCCCTTTTAGCGCTTCCAGGGCTACTTTGGCTTTGAATGACGGGCTGTGCTTCCTGCGGTTCTTTGTCATGTTCTGCTACTCCTGTTTCCCCTTTATTTTAAGAGCAAAATCCGACCTTAGCTCCCTGTCCAAATTTCGGGGACCACCTCATAAGGCATCATTGAAAAAAGTCCGACAGATACTGGACAGAGCCAGGGTATCTAACCGATAATACCCTCGTCAACATATTTTTTATATTCCGTTTCACCTATACCTAAAAGCTCCTGAAATACGTAGCGGTTATCCTCGCCGAGAAGGGGTGCCGGTTTTCCAAACTGGGCCGGCGTACGGCTCAGTATTATCGGTGTGCCGTCAGCCCGGGTCTTGCCCAGTACGGGATGGTTGATGTCAACGAAGAAATTCCGGCTGACCAGCTGCGGGTCTCTGGCCACTTCGCCTGCGTCCTTCACTTCTCCGGCGGCTATTCCCGCCTGCTGCAGCATGGGCACTAGCTCCTGTGGACTGTAATTAGCCATCCACTGCTCAAGCAGCATGTCCAGCTCCTCAAAATGCTCTCTGCGTAGCTCTGGGGTCGCAAATCCTGGCTCACGGGTCCACGGCGGGTTACCGGCTAAATTACACAATGTTTGCCATTCGGCCTCGGTATATACAGCGATAACACACCATTTATCATCACCGCGGCATCTATAGCAACCGCAGGGTGCTGCGGAAATATAGTCGGAGTGGTTACCCTGCGGATGGGGAACAGCCCCGTTAATTGAGCAGTCCATAAGCGACGGGCCAAGCAAGGAGCACATCGTTTCCAGCTCAGATATATCTATATACTGACCTTTACCGGTCTTATCCCGATGCTCCAGGGCAATAAGGACAGCCAGAGCAGCATACAGCCCGGCAATATGATCGGCGTGGGCATAGCCCGTACCTGTCGGTGATTTGGCATCGTATGAGGTAAGATAGGTTAGACCTGAGAGTGCTTGAACAGTAGGGCCGAAGGCGGCATAGTCTCGCTGGGGTCCTGTACCGCCCATACCGGACATGCTGAGCATGATAAGGTCGGGTTTTACCTCTCTGAGACTATCGTAGCTAAAGCCCCAGTTAGCCATCACCCGGGGAGAAAAACTGTTGGCCACTACATCGCTAATCGCTACCAGCCGGAGGGCAAGCTCTCTGCCTTCGGCCCGGTTGAGGTCCAGCGTGATGCCGAGCTTACCCCGGTTCCAGGTATTGAAATAACCCGTAGCGTTGCGCTCGGTACCGCTGGCTATCGCGCGGGACTGCACTTTTATAACCTCGGCGCCGAAATCGGCAAGTATCCGGGAAGCGTAGGGCCCGGCAAGTACCCAGGTAAAGTCCAAAACCCTGATTCCACGAAGAACTGGTGACGGCATCGGCTACCTCGTTTATATAACATTCTGTAAGTGAAGGGCGTCCAGTTTATCCTGAGTAAAACCGAGTTCTTGAGAGTAGAACCGGATATTGTGCTCACCAAGACGGGGCGCCCAACCTGATATGTGCCAGGGCGAACGGCTGAATAGATAGGGTGCTCCGGGATAGCTGAAGGTCGCTCCGGTTTCGGGATGATGTAGCGCAACAAAGAAGCCCCTCGCCTCGAGCTGAGGATTGTGGCATACGTCTTCCAGATTCACTACTGGTGCCCATGGCAGACGCATTAACTGCGCTGTTTCAAAAAGCTCGGTTGAAGTATGAGTCTTCGTCCAAGACTTTAGAATATCAAGTATATAGTCAAGGTGATTCAGCCTGTAATCTTCAGACTGCCACTCCTCGGAGCACAGGTTTCCAGCCATACCTTCGCTCTGGAGCCAGTTGACCAGTATATCCCATTGCATGAATGGTGATAGTAATATCTTCCCTTCCTCACAGGGAAGGAGAAAAAAAGCATTGTTCCAGTGGTGGTTTCCCTGTCTACGGGATATGATGTTCTCATAGAAATAACGGACCATAGCGTGCTCTAAAGTGGAGGCTGTTGCCTCCTGCAGAGAAATATCAATGTGTTGCCCGCGGCGACTCGCTCTCCTTTCCCTTAGCGCGAGCAGAATGCCGATAGCAGCAAAGAGGGAAGCGGTATAGTATGTCTGCTGACCATGTAACTGGAGGGGAGTATTTCCAGCAGTACCGTTCAGGGACATCTGGCCACCGGTAGCTGCGGCTGCAATATTACAGGACTTATAATACCGGTACGGGCCGCTTTGCCCGAAGCCGGTAATGGATGCCATGATTATACTTGGGTTTGCCTGGCTCAGCGCTACGTAATCCAGTCCCAGTCCTTTCAAATAACCGGGAGAGTAGGATTCAATAATTACATCGGTTTTCCGGCTAAGCAGGCACAGGATTTCCTGCCCTTTATTCGTTTCCAAGTTAAGAGTAATGCCCCGCTTACCGGCATTGTTATACCAGAAGGAAATACTCTTCTCCGGGTGCGGCATCTGGCCGTAAAAAGGACCTTCGTAACGTGCCGGGTCACCTTCAGGACTTTCAATTTTGGTTACGCTGGCCCCCATGTCAGCGAGCAGCCTGGAGCAAAAGGCAGCCTCCCTGCCGGCAATATCCAAGATACGGATTCCGTCCAGTGCCTTTATGCCTTCTATTTCCATATCATCGGTCAGTCCGGGCAATTACTAATCTGAGGAAGGCAGGGTTCTGGGCTGTTCGGTTACCATTTCTTTATCGCAGCAGACAAAGGTACCCTCACCTGCCTTGGTACAGAGCACCTGAGTGTCGCAGACCTCGCATTTATATCTTTTCCCCAGTTGGTTCATCTGTATCACCACCTTTGATTACTGGCTACAATGGACCATTCATTACTATTTAGGTTTTTTTAACTCCATCAGTTGACCGCAGCACTTGATAGACCCGTCCCCTCCTTTGGTGACTATAATTTCTGAACCGCACACGGTGCAGATATATCGTTTTCCCATCTCGTTTGGCATGTTGACCTCCCTATATGCATAATTATGGTTATATATGCATTTTAAAGCTCTATGTCTTTTATGTCCGGGCTTATTATTAACCTGGCGTCGGTTACCGACTGGATATCCTCCGGGGTTAACCCGGGATATACCTCTTTCAGACATAGTCCCTCGGCTGTTACCTCGATAACAGCCAGATCGGTGAATACTAGATTGACCTTGCCTTTAGTGGTAGCCGGATAGCTGAGCTCGCGGACAATTTTAGGACGTCCATCCTTGGTGGTATGCTCCATGGTTATAATAAGCTTTCTGGCGCCGGCACACAGGTCCATGGAACCACCTATATTGCCCACTGCTAGGCCGCGGTCGGGGTTCATCCAGCCAGCGTAGTCTCCTTTTTCACTGACCTGAAAAGCTCCCATGACGACAACATCGATATGTCCTCCTCTTATCATACTGAAAGATTCGAATATGTCAAAATATGATGTTCCCGGAAGCTGGGTAACCGGCTGGCAGCTGGCGTTTATCAGGTCCTGGTCTACATCTTCACCGAAGGCCAGTGCCCCGGTTTTAAGCATACCTATCTCAGATTGTAGCACGGCATCCTTACCCTCCATCCAGTCACTGATAAGCGTAGGAATACCTATTCCCAGGTTAACATAGTCCCCGTCGTTTATCTCCCGGCTCGCCCGCATGGCGATCATCTCTCTGGGTAGCCCTTCAAATATCTTTGGCATTTCGTCTCCCGTTAATCTAATCTATGGTTATAGCAAAGGTGACTCTCGGCACCTTCACTACCCTTTGAACGTATATACCCGGCGTATGTATACCATCCGGAGATATTTCACCCGGCTCTACCACGTTTTCTACCTCGGCAATGGTTATCCTCCCCGCCGTAGCCATTACGTGGTTAAAATTTCTGGCGGTCATACGGTACCTGAGGTTACCCTCAGTATCAGCGGTATGAGCGTGCACAAAGGCATAATCTGTCTTCAGTGCGTATTCCAGGACGTAATTCTTACCGTCCAGTATCCGGGTTTCCTTTGCTTTACGATTATCCTGGATACTGGTGACAACCGCTTCTTCCACTACTGAGCCGATACCGGTAGGTGTATAGAAGGCGGGAATGCCAGCACCAGCCGCACGATATTTTTCTGCCAGAGTACCCATCGGATAGACCTCCAGTTCTATTTCACCGCTACGGACCGCCTGCTCGAAGGTATCCTGGGCTCCTTTAGTGGCCGAGCGGAATAGAGGGTAGGAGTCTATGACCTTTTTAATCTGGCGATTCTTTATGAGCTGGACCAGCTCCTCATAGGCGCCCAGCAGCGGACCACAGCCGCAAGCCAGAGTCAGCTCCCTGGTACCTCTCGCTATCAGGGCCTGTAGCAACACCCGCGGTACGCCAGCGGCGAAAAAGCCCGGAATCGCTATTGACGCCCCATCAGGAATATCAGCCACCGCGTCATCAATACTGGAGTAGACCTTATTCATACACTGTAACCCCCCTGCTTATATATAAGTTATCAAATATCTATACCATGTGTATTACGCGTTTTTTCCGTAATGTTTTTCAGTTAACGCCTGTAAGCATCTCCACCAGCCTCTTTTCCAGCGCTAGCCCGTTGATAAGCGGCATATTCAGACCCTCGGTCACCGCACGTTTGGCGTAGCGGATTGCCGCCTCCGGACGGCCTGATATCCTGAGTGCCAGCTCTTTAGCGGTTGGCAGAAGTTGCTCTCTGGGTACCACCTTGTTGGCAAGACCGATATGCATACCCTCTTTAGCATCTATCCAGCGGCCGGTAAGTAGCATTTCTTTCGCTTTAGCTCGTCCTACCACCCGGGGCAAGGTCTGGGTAGCACCAGCGGCAGGTATAATACCGAGACTGACCTCGGGCAGGCCGAACCAGGCATCATCGGCGACGATACGCAGGTCACAGTATAAAGCCATCTCAAAGCCGGAGCCGAGAATATAACCGTGCAGAGCGCCGATAACCGGCTGAGGCAGGCTTAAGAAAAGTCCCCATATGTCACGTTTAAAGCGTACCTCCCGGGAAATAACAGGAGAAGGCGAAGTTAAAAATTCGCTCAGGTCAGCACCAGCACAAAACGCCTTTTCACCAGCCCCTTTAAGTATGGCCACACGTACTTCGTCATCGTTTTTGATAGCGAGGAGCACCTCGTACAGTTCGTCTCTCATGGTAATATTATATATATTTAGAACCTGCGGCCGATTGAGTGTAATATAAGCTATATTGTCTTGCTTATCGTAAATTATCGTTTGGAAGTGGGACATTGATTACTTTCCTTTAAATTCGGGACGTTTTTTAGTCTTGAAGGCCGTGATACCTTCGGTGCGGTCTTCTGTAGTCTGTAACAGGGAGTAAAGGTCTGCCTCTAACCGCAACCCCTGTTCCAGAGTCATTTCCATTCCCTGGTCAATGGTCTCCTTGGCGAATTTGAGTGCGAGCGGCGCACTGAACGTTATACCCAGGGCCAGCTCGTTTACCACGTCGGAGAGTTCCTCTACTGAGACTACTCTATTTACCAGACCTATCCGGTAGGCTTCATCGGCGCTTACGGGCTCACCGAGCAGAATCATCTCCATGGCTCTGGTGCGGCCGATTAAACGGGGCAGCCTCTGGGTGCCGCCATCACACGGCATAAGACCCGTGTTAATCTGGGGTAGCGCCAATAGGGCTTTGTCAGAGGCTATCCTGATATCACAGGCCAAGGCTAGTTCCAGCCCGCTGCCGAAGGCATTACCATTAATAGCGGCGATTACCGGGCAATCAAGCCCGGCAATCACTGTTGCCGGAGAAGTTGTATTATATTCTGTTATCCCTGAAACTGGCGGCGACTCATCGCCAACACAAAAAGTATCTCCAGCACCCGAAATAATAACTACCTTTACGTCCTCGCCCTGTCTTACCCTGGTTAGTACCGTAATGAGTTCCTGCGACATGCGGGCATTCAAGGAGTTGCCCGTAGCGGGACGGTTGAGCGTGATATGCGTAATCCCCTGCGTCGTTTTACATAGGACTGTGTCACAAACCATTGAGAACTCAATTCAAATTACTACTGCCTAGCGATATTTTACACTGTAGCGCGGGCGATAGGCAAACAGAACCTCGTCCCTGATATATTTCATTCTGAATAAGCCGGAAGGCAGTTTGGTGGCGTTAACGGGCATTACAGGGAAGACATTGTGCCAGGCTGTGCTAAGACCAGATATTGTTTAGTCTGGCAATTACCTCCCGGGAAGAGTAAGCTATGCTCTCCACGATATCTCCGGCTTTTATAATATTGGGAATCATGCCAGCGATAGCGCCACAGTATACCTCACCATCAGCAAGATTACCCTCTATCTCGCCTTGCCGTGGCCGGTTAATGCTGGCCAGCACAGTAGCTATCTCATTAGCGCTATAACCGGCACTTTCCATTTCTATCAGTCTTGCGGCCAGTTCATTTTTTAATACCCGGTGGGGGCCGAGCTTACGACAGGTGATTACGGTATCGGTATCGCTGGCCTTCAGTATTGCCTCTTTAACTCTCGCATGGGCTATACATTCGGGTGAGGTAATAAATCTGGTGCCAATCTGTACACCCTCGGCACCCAGAGCTATGGCTGCCACCAGACCGCGGGCATCAGCAATGCCACCAGCGGCCACGATTGGGATTTTCACGGCGTCAGCAATCTGGGGAACCAGAACGAAAGTAGTTAGCTCATCATGGCCAATATGACCGCCGGCCTCGCATCCCTCGGCAATAACCGCGTCTACACCGAAAACCTCGGCCCGAACAGCCTGCTTCACCGAGGCGACTACATGTAGAACAGTTACTCCGTTGTCTTTGAGTAAATAGGTATATGAGGCCGGGTCTCCCATGGAAGTTATTACTACACTGACTTTTTCTTGAAGTGTTACCTCTATCAGCTCATTAATATCTGAGGTGCGAAGCGGCAGGTTGATGCCAAATGGTTTACTGGTGAGTTCGCGGGTTCGCGCTAGCAAATGGCGCAGGTTCTGGACCTTATCGGAATGTGCCGCCATCCCTGCATCCGGGCTAATTATACCCAGCCCTCCTGCATTGGAGACAGCCGCTGCCAGTTCGGCTCCGGCTAGTAGTGACATGCCTCCCTGAATCAGAGGTAAATCTATACCCAGAAGTTGTGATATCCTGGTCTTTTTCATGCCAAACACCCCAGTAAATGTTATAGAACTATATAGTTATACTACCATGCGGATGCAATAGAAAAAACGCTATTGACAGCACGTGTATAATTGGGACTAGTGGTGTACAAAATGACACATGGCGACGAGAAGCATAAATTAATATTTACAGAACTGGTGAATATCCTGGGGCCGGAATATGTAACCGATGATAAAGCCGTAATGGAGACTTATACCCGGGAATCCCAGGCACCGAGTTTTGTCACCAGGGGCCGTGCCGAGTTTGTGGTTATGCCGGGATGCCGGGATGACGTAGTACAAATACTTAAACTGGCCAACCGTTATAAATTCCCCTTCTCGGTTTTGGGCTCCGGCCTTGGTATGGGCATGATAGCAGCAGTTAAACCCTACTGGTGCATGATAGATACCAAAAGAATGAATGAATTAGAAATAGAAAGCCGCAATATGTATGCCGTTATCGGCCCTTATGTAACTCATGCACAGCTACAGGCTGAAGCAATGAAGAGAGGGCTGTATATGGGTACACCAGAAGCTGGTTCCCAGTCATCCAGTCTGGCCAATCATTTTGCCTTAGGTATGCAAGGGACGGCCTACCGAACAGGCTACGCGCCGCGGAATATACTGGGCGTAGAGTGGGTGTTGCCAGGAGGCGATGTATTGCGAACCGGTTCACTGGCGATACCCGGGGATGGATATGAATGGGGCGAGGGTCCGGGCCCCGACGCGAGAGGACTGTTACGTGCTGGGCTGGGCCATATAGGGGCTTTTGGGGTGATTACCGAAATGGCGGTCAAGCTCTATCCCTGGCCAGGACCGCCAATTTTACCCACCGAAGGGTTAGCTCCCGGTAAAAAATGTGAACTGCCTGCTAACAGGTTCCAGTGGTATCTCATTAATTATTCAACCTTAGAAGAGGCCATAAACGCTATCTATGAGATAGGGAAGGCAGAAATCGGCGCCATACTGCATCTCTGGCCACCGGTCTATTATAACTGGTGGTGGGCCAAATCACGCGAGGAATACTGGAGTTCGTGGCTGGATAATTACTGGCAGAAAAATGTAGGGCATACTGTCGCTATCTGTATATACGGTTATGCTTCCGAAAAGCAGGTACTTTATGAAGATACGGTACTAAGGAAAATAATAGAGGAAACCGGTGGGAAGTCAGTTCCTGATGAGATCTACCAGCGCTGGGTTCCCTATACGGCGAACAACTGGCTACGGGACACAAACGGTTGTCGGATGATGCGTATCGGCGGGGGTTATTCTGTAACTAATATTACCTTTGATTCTGTTGATGACGCCGTGAGAAGTTTTCCTCCTTCCTGGGATATATTGAACAAATATACACCCCCATTTTTGGACAGCGATAATCCGGCCTGGATAGCCCCCTATGACTTTGCCCATTATGCTCTGAGTGAGACCGACTTCCCCCGCGAAAAGACAGACGAGAACGATAAAATACTGGGACAGGCGACCGTAGAAGCTCTAATGCAGTGTCTTAAAGGTCAAATAGCAAGCGCTCTGGTAAACAATGTAGCAGCTAATAGAACGGGCCCGAATTTCGCTAATTTTCATCTGATTTTATCCAGTATCAAGAAAGGGCTGGACCCTAATAATATTGCCAATACTACGCGCATCATAGACATGGAGAGACTAGGATAAAATGCGCAATGACTGTCTCTATACAGGTATTGACTTGAATACACGTAAAATGGTAGCCTACCCAACACTAGGAGTTTGCCCGAGTAATAGCTTGCCCGTGCCTGGAAGAAGCAAAAAATCAAGGGCACCCAGGCTCAACACTGGTATTACTCAGACACATTCCTAGTTAGTCTGTAATTTGCAAAAAAAGGAGGTGAGGTATATTTATAGTTATGGTAATAGGTAGGGGGCTAAATATTTCAGGAGGGTTATTAATTAAAATGCTCAAGAGGAAGAAATGGATGGTATCCCTTATCAGTATCCTGGTTTGTGTGATTATGGTGCTGCCTTTTGCCGTTGCTTGTGATGGGGCACAGGAAACAGAGACTTTTGAATTCAGCTATAACAACATTTTACCGCCTGGCGGTTGGAGTGAAGAATGGGCTCAGAAATACTGCGATGATATTTATGAGCTTACCGAGGGCCGGGTGACGATTAACCTGTTTATGGGCGGGGCTCTGGGTAAACCACAGGACGCTGTAGAGCTGCTTAACACGGGTGTTACCGATATAGTCTATCACTCACCGATATTCACCCCGGGGCAATTTCCTCTCAGCGAGGTAGCGGGATTGCCTTACATATGTAACCAGGCCGCTGATGTGGCTGATTTGATGTACGACATTCTTGCCTGGGATAAGACTACAGAGTATGACAATTTCAAAGTGGTGGCATTCCTGCCTACCAACCCGGTAAATTTCTATTTCCGGGATAAGGAAGTGAAGACTACTGAAGATATGGAAGGCATGAAAATCAGGGCAGCGGGTGGTGGCCCTTACGCGGCCGCTATAAGCGCTCTCGGGGCTACTCCGGCATCAATCCCGACAGCCGATGTCTACATGTCGCTGGACCGCGGTCTGGTAGATGGCTTATCCACCAATTCTGCTTTCCTCACCCAGATTAAGGGCTGGGAAGTACTGGAATACAGCATTCGTGACGGTGTCAATGGTGGCCTGCACTTGATGTTGATGAGCAAGGCATCCTGGGACAGCCTGCCATCCGACCTGCAGGATATCATTGACGATTACAATAACCAGTACTGGCGAGACTATCTAGAGTTCAACATTGCCGAGGATGGCAGGGCTTTTGATGAACTCATTGCCAATGGCATAGAAATTTACGAATTAAGTCCCGATGAGTTGGCCAGCTGGCAGGAGCTTACCGAGCCCATTATTACCGAATGGGAAGAAGCAGCCAATGAGGCTGGTCTACCTGGCACGGAAACCATAGCCAAAGCCAGGCAATACGGAAGCCGCTAAGGCTTGAAAATCGTCCTCCGTTGCGTATGGGGTGAGGTCAATGATTACCCTTTATGGCTTTTTGAGAAAAATTGAGGCGGGTATTCATGCGCTGAGCCGGTGGAGCAGTTGGATTTCTGTCGGTGTGCTCATAATACTTGTGATTACTGTAGGTATTGATGTTGTGGGACGCAAGTTCGGGCATCCACTGCTCGGTAGCATTGATCTGGGTGAAGTAATGCTTGTCGTGATAGTATTCTTCGCTCTTGCTTTTGCACAACTGGGAAAAGGGCATGTTCGTGTTAGTGCACTGGTGACACGCCTGTCAATACGTGGCCAGGGCATACTGGATACAATTACACTGTTACTTAGTAGCGGGGTATATGCGCTCATAGTTTACGCTATGACCAACCGGGCCCGGGATATCATTGTCTCAGCGGGCTCGGACCCCGTTACTTCTCTACTGGAAATCCCTATGCTACCCTTTATCATCGTGGTGACAGTGGGTAGTTTATTACTGTGCCTTGAGTTGCTGGTAGACTTCTCGCATGCGTTAGCTAATGCAGTGGGGATGAATACAACAGGTTCCGGTCAGAGGAGCGATAAGTGAGTACGGAGTTAATCGGCGCGCTGTCTTTCCTGGTACTTTTCATCCTATTAGCTGGTGGTATGCATGTGGCCTTCACCATGGCCCTGATTTCCTTTGTAGGTATAGCCATCGTCCTGAACTTCGATGCGGCTATAGGTGTTTTTTCCACTGCTCCCTACACTATAGTAGCCGATTATATTATGAGTACCCTGCCCCTGTTCGTACTTATGGGCAGTTTTGCTTATAGGGCGGGCATAATTACCGATGCGTACACCGCTGCCAATAAGTGGTTGGGCCGGTTGCCGGGCGGCCTGTCCATGGCTACCATAGCTGGCTGTGCCGGTTTTGCGGCCTGCACCGGCTCCAGTGCTGCTTCTGTTGGCTTTATGACAATGAGCACTTTGCCGGAAATGGAGCGCTATAAATATGACCCCAAGCTGGCTGCCGGCACCGTTGCCAGCGGCGCTACTCTGGGTATTCTTATCCCGCCCAGTATCCCCCTCATCGTGTACGGGCTGTTTGCACAGCAGTCGGTAGGACAGCTATTTATCGCCGGTATAATCCCCGGTATAATGCTTACCCTGCTCTTCATGCTTACTATCTATATCTGGGTTAAAATAAGCCCCAGTGCCGGACCGCGGGGGCCGATAACCACCTGGAGCGAAAGGTTCGCCGCATTAATTCCGGTATGGCCACTGGGGATACTGGCTATTCTGGTGCTGGGTGGCATCTGGGGTGGTTGGTTTACACCGGTAGAAGCCGGCGGTATCGGCTCCATCGGTGCCTTATTACTTGCCCTGTTAAAAAGAAGGCTTAACCTGAAGGGATTTTTTGATGCACTTACCGATACGGTTAAGATTACCGGTATGGTCTTTGCCATTCTTATAGGTGCACTTATGCTCAACTATTTCCTCGCCCTCACCGGGCTGCCGACACTGCTGGCCAATATGGTAGCCGAATCAAATCTCAGCCCGGTAGTCATTCTGTTACTGGTTACCATATTCTATATTATTGGCGGCTGTCTAATGGACAGCATGGGGCTGATGCTGCTAACAATGCCCATATTAATACCTATTATGGATGCTATGGGTATAAACCTTATAATGTATGGCATTCTAATGGTCATTATGATTGAAATGGCGGAAATTACTCCTCCTATCGGTATCAACGTGTTCATCTTGAGTGGTATGGCCAAGCATATCCCGATGTACACCATATTTAAAGGTGTACTACCATTTTTCCTGGCCTTATTAATATGCGTTATTCTAATAATAGCTTTCCCTCAGATAGTCACTTTTTTGCCTGCAACTATGATGGGTAATTAAATATATTACTGCTAACAACTGTAATATATTCTGAATATATTAATCCCATTCTATGCTGTCATAAAATTCGTTATATATACCAGTCCAATATATAGTAAGTGAAAGGGGGAGTCGGCAAATGGGTGAATTAAATCCTATTTACAAAGAACTGGCGACAAAGATTGGTGGGGAGAATATGGAGTATGTACCGAAGATACTGGCTAAGGTAGCTACTCTGGAAGAGGCCAAAATACTTATGGAGATGCCAGTCAAGTCTATAGAGGAGTTAGCCGAGAAGGTAAAAATAGATAAGGCCTCTTTAGAACAGAAACTGCAGATACTTTACGAGAAGGGACTTGTTTTACCGAGAAAGAAGGGGGGATATCGGACTGTTTATGCTTTAACTGAGCTAAAAGATACCACTCCTTCAAATCCCAAGTTTGACGAGGAATACGGCGAGGAATTCTTTAGTCTATGGGACGAGTTCTTTGATAGCGACGAATTCCGGCAGTGGTGGGAGAATCTGCCGCGAGACCCCAACCGCACCACACCCACCATGCGGGTCATTCCCAAGTGGAAGTCAATCAAGGACGTGCCCGGCGCTATGTGGTTTGATGATATCAGGTACTTATTGAAAAGGCGCGAAGACAAGCTGGGTATAAATAACTGCTCCTGCCGGAGGGTGTCGCGCAGTCATGTTCCCAAGGAAGTACCGGACGAGATATGCTTTATAGAGGGAGCTACCTCCGATTTTTGCGTAAGTCGCGGTTCGGGCAAGCGCATAACGCTTCAGGAAGCCATGGACATTCTTGAAGAAACAGAGAAGCTGCCGCTCGTTCATCTGACCTATAATGAAAAGCCCATGGAGCACCTGCTGGGCAATTGTGGTGCTTACTGTGTTGTCTGGAGATGGTCGGAGCCGGGCACACTGTATGAAGGCAATCCTAGCCGGTTCCAGGCAACCATCAACCCGGAGCTGTGTCTGCCCGGTTGTAAAATCTGTGTGGAAGCCTGTGAGCCTTTTTTCAAAGCAGTACAAATTAAGGACTACCCGGAGGTGGGCGGGGATCGCGCTTTTATAGACATCGATAAATGCTGGGGTTGTGGTAACTGCGTGGTACAGTGCCCTATAGGCGCCATTTCCATGAAAGTGGTTCGGCCGCCGGAATTCGTACCGGATGAATATGTCGGCAATTATTAGGTAAAATGCCAATAAAAGGAGACCAATTTAACTATTTGGGGGATAGCATGGGTACAGAAAAAAATGAGGAAACCATGTTAGGCTCTTATCGTGTGCTTGATTTGAGTGATGATAAGGGTTTCTATTGCGGTCAGTTGCTGGGTAGTCTGGGTGCCGATGTGATAAAAGTGGAGATACCCGGCGGAGACCTGACACGGAATATTGGCCCGTTTTTACATGATGTACCAGACATGGATAAGAGCCTATACTGGATGGGTTACAATACTAACAAGAGGGGGATTACCCTGGACATAGAGACCAGTGACGGTAAGAAAATATTCGAAAAGCTGGTCAGTAGTGCCGATGTCGTTATTGATACCTTTGAACCCGGTTATTTAAAGAAGATCGGATTCGATTATGACAGTCTGGTTCAGATAAACCCCAAAATCGTTCTGACATCCATCACCCACTTTGGTCAGAGTGGACCCTACAGCGGCTTGAAAGCCTCTGATCTGGTGTGCTGGGGCATGAGCGGTATGCTGTTTGTCACCGGAGACCCGGACAGGTATCCGGTACGCGTGAGCCATATACCGCTTACATATTTGCTGGCAAGTATGGATGGTGCTCTGGCTACAGCTATTGCTTTACATTGGAGAGCAACATCTGCCAAAGGACAGCACATCGACGTTTCCGTTCAGGATAGTGCCAACAAGACGGCGTGGATGATACACGAGCGCTGGGCAGTAACCGGTGAGGAATTTCCCCGGGGCAGCTCTTTTTACAGTGTTCCCAATTCTGATGTCAAGTTAAGGTTGGTCTGGCCAGCTAAGGACGGCCACATCTTCTACATGATATATACCGGCGCCTTCGGGGCTGCCGAAGATGGGCGGCTGGTAAAGTGGCTGGATGAAGAGGGAATGGCTGACGACTACCTGAAAGGGATAGCCTGGTCCACCCTTGAATGGCGTAAGCAGACGAGCGAGGAAGCCAACAGGATACATGACTATTTTGCCCGTTTCTTCGCTACCAAGACCAAGTCTGAATTACTGGAGGAGGCGCTTAAGAGAAGGATTATGCTACAGCCGGTGAGCTCGGCAAGAGACCTGGTGGAGCATCCGCACCTGACCGCCAGGGACTACTGGCAGGATGTGGCATATCCCCAGTTGGATATGACTTTAAGGTATCCGGTTCGTTTCTGTCTGAACTCGGAGACACCGTGCAAAAACTGGCGCAGTGCGCCGTTCATTGGTGAGCACAATAGCGAAATATACGGTGATGAACTCGGCTATTCCACCAGTGAGATTATCAGCTTGAAGGAAGCGGGTATAATATAATCTGGTTAAGGAGAGAGGATATGACTAGCAAGGCACTTGAAGATGTTAAGGTTGCCGGTCTAGTTCAGGGCATAACCGGGCCGCTAACGGCAACGATGCTGGCTGCCTATGGCGCTCAGGTACTGCGGATAGAGAGCCGTACCCGGATAGAATGGCACCGGCAGGCAGGGCCTTTCATAGGTAACGTTTCCATGCCGGACCGCTCGGCGGCTTATCTGTTCGTAAACCCCGGGTCGTATGATTTCACCATCAATTTGAAACACCCTCGCGCTATGGAGGTGTGGACCAGGATTGTTAAATGGGCGGACGTTATCGTGGAGAACTTCGCCGGCGGTGTTATGGACCGTATGGGTATGGGCTATGAGGACTTGAAGAAAATAAAGCCGGATATTATCTTGCTTAGCGCCGCCATATTCGGGCAGACCGGACCCTTTGCCAATGTGCCCGGCTACGGGGGGACCCTGACGGCGATAAGCGGTATGGCACAGATTACGGGTTTCCCGGACCAGCTACCTCAGTTTCCTGTTTTTGCCATAACAGATTTTATCGCTCCCAGAATAAACGTACTGGCTATAGTATCGGCACTTGAATACCGACGAAAGACAGGTAAAGGTCAGTACCTGGATGCCGCACAAATTGAATCGGCGATACCGCTACTTACGCCTGTAATTCTGGAATACGAGGCCAATGGCACGGAAGCGCAACGGATGGGCAACAGGTGCTCCTATGCAGCACCGCATGGGGTTTATCGCTGCCAAGGTGAGAATAAATATTGTACTATAGCCGTATTTAGCGATGATGAATGGCAGAAGTTCTGTGAAGTTACCGGTCATACTGAATGGAATAATTCTGATGAGTTCAACACTCTGATAGCCAGGCTTAAGAATGTTGATCAACTTGATAAGCTTGTTGAACAATGGACAATGGAACACACGGCTGAAGAAATTCAGGACATCCTACAGGCTGCCGGTATTGCAGCCGGCTCAGTTAAGAGCGGACAGGATTTGGACTCTGACCCACAACTCAGGCACCGGAATTTCTACTGGACACTAGACCACCCCGATATTGGTGATTTCACCTACACCGGTATGCCAGCTAGAATGTCAGAAACGCCATACGAAATAAATAGGGCTCCCATGCTGGGCGAACATACTGAACATGTGTGCACCGAATTTTTAGGTATGTCTGATGAAGAATTTGTCGAGCTTATGGCGGATGGAGTTTTTGAATAAAATAAGGAATATATTGTACCAGTTACAATATTTGTAACGAATAGTAGTGGAATTAACCGTATGACTTATTGTTACTCCTAACTAACGGAAGCGCTAGACGAAAAGTAGGACTAGCCATCTGAAGAGAGATGGGATGAGGTACAATACCATGATGGCGACGAGTGGTGAAAAATCGAGTCCACCGAGAGAGGGCATTATGCGCCTTAAAGGCGAGAGTATCGGGTAAGTAAGGTCATTGAGTATGATTACCGGCCAACTGTAGTAGCCAACTCTGAACCACGACAATAGGGCGCGTAGAAAAATGGCAAAGGCCAGAATGCGGCAGAAGTAGCTAATAAAACCAAGCAACCAGGCAATCAGGGCCGGCTGAAACCCTGTGCCAGCTACGGACAGAGCTAGCGACAAACCAACTAACACGAGCCAAGCCCAAGATTTTCGGCTAGGCCATCGGGATCTTCGCTGTCGCCTTTCCTTCTTTTCCCAGTAGCTGTCATACCACCACGGTCTGCCCATTGACTTAATGATAGCTCAAAGAAGAGCTACTCGCCAATTGTTAGCAAAGCCTGAATAGGATGAGATTTTATTGAGAGATACGGAGGGAGGAATACTATGAAATCAGCAACTGAATATTTGTGGTTCGATACCAAAGAGCATCGAGAATTCATCAACATAACTGAAAAGGTTAGAGATATCACGGCTAGTAGTGGCATTCATGAAGGGTTTGTTCTCGTGTCAGCCATGCACATCACGGCCGCTGTGTACGTCAACGATGCTGAGACAGGCCTGATTGCCGATATTGACGAGTGGGTCGAGAAGCTCGCGCCCTACAGGCAGGACTACAGACATCACCGCACGGGAGAGACTAACGGAGACGCGCACTTGAAGAGTCTGCTGATTCACCACGAGGTTATTGTGCCGATTACAGCAAGCAAACTGGATCTCGGTCCATGGCAGCAAATCTACTATGCCGAATTTGATGGCAAGCGCAGGAAGCGCGTGGTCGTGAAGGCGCTTGGCGAGTAAGTAACGAATGTAACGAATTCTTTGTCACCCCCCTCTCAAATCGTTGAGGATAAAATATATCCATAATCAAGGAGGATTGGGGAGGCAGCGTGCACATTAGTTATACTGTTAATAGGAGCCATGAACCAAAAAGATTTCTATGAAATTCTCGGTATAGATAGAGCTGCCAGCCAGCAAGCTATAAAAGAAGCATATCGGAAGCTGGCATTCCAGTATCACCCCGACAGAAACAAGGGGGATCCGGCAGCTACCGAGAAGATGAAGGATATTAACGAGGCCTACGCCGTTCTCTCCGACGTTCCCAAGAGGAGGGAATACGACCTTTTAAGGTCACAGTACGGGTCTTCTGCCTATGATCGATTCAGGCAGACACATACCACCGATGACATCTTCAAGGGCTCAGACATTAACCAGATTTTCGAAGAGTTCGCCAGGACGTTTGGCTTCAGAAGCTTCGGTGATATTTTCAGGGAATCATATGGTTCTGAATATCGGAGTTTCGAGTTTCGAAGACCGGGCATGTTTGGTAGAGGCTTCATCTTTTACCCCGGGTCACAAAAGAGGGTTGGTGAGCAATCAGCACAGGATTCCCAGTTACAGATGCCGGAGATACCTTTCCCGAGTGTATTCGGCAAAGTGATCAAGTTTTTCTTGAAAAAGCTTACTGGCATTGAGATGCCGGAAAGAGGTAAGGACTGGTACGATACAATTAGTTTAAGCCCCGAAAAGGCTCGTGACGGTGCTGAAGTAGAGTACTCCTACAAGAAATGGGGTAGACCTAAAGACCTGATGGTTAAAATTCCATCCAAGGTAAGAGACGGCCAGCGAATAAGACTGAGGAGGATGGGATCTCCTGGCAAAGCCGGCGGGGAACCAGGGGATCTGTACCTGCAGGTGAAAATCAGGAGATCCTTGGCACAAAGGCTGAAAGGCCTCTTCAAGACATAGCAACTATTACTCGTGGTAGAGCTACTAAAATAAAACACTTTTACGAAAATCGAACTAATTAGACAAACGCAAACTCTGCTCTTATATATTGAACAACTTGGGCTACCGGGCTGGATTTGAATTCTGGCGGATTTAAAACCCATCGCAACAGTGGCCGGAATCTATCCAATATTCCGTCAGAATATGACTCTTCACAATACATCTAAACGTGTAGCTTGTTATTTGGAAAAGTATTATCCCAGGCATGCCAGGCAACTATGCTAAAATAAGATCAGGCACTAATTGTCTGGATATCCGTATGGCAAATAGAACCATAATGCATATTGACCTCGACTCTTTCTTCGTCTCAGTTGAACAGGTGCTTAATCCTGAACTCAGGGATAAAGCGGTTGTCGTCGGTGGCAAGCCTGACCGAAGAGGGGTCGTAGCCACAGCTTCCTATGAAGCGCGAGCCTTTGGTATTCACTCCGGTATGCCACTGGTAACTGCCGCCCGATTATGCCCGAAAACCATCTTTATCGAAGGTAATTATGCCCGATACCGCGAATTCTCACGGCGTTTTATGGCCATTCTCAATGACTTCTCTCCGTTCATCGAGCCGATGGGTATCGACGAAGCCTATCTGGATGTGACCGGATTTGAATCGATTCACGGTTCCATACGGCATATGGCAGAGAAGATGAAGCAGCGAATCCGGAGTGAACTGGGACTTTGCGCTTCAATCGGTATCGCCAGCTGCAAGGTAGTAGCCAAGGTTGCGTCGGACCTCTCCAAACCTGATGGTCTCATCGAAGTGGTGCCGGGCGAAGAGCGCAACTTCCTGGCACCGCTGCCCGTAGACAAACTGCCTGGGGTTGGGAAACAGGCCGAGAAGGTCGTCAAGGGTCTGGGGGTTCATACGATAGGCGAGCTATCACAAACGCCTCCTCATACCTTGAAAAGATATCTTGGTACTGCCGGTTTAATGCTGCATCGCCTGGCCAGCGGTATCGATGACAGACAGGTATTGCCACCCGGTGAAGCTAAGTCCATCAGCCGTGAGACCACCTTCGGC
>CAYYQY010000034.1:0-19576 GCA_964473905.1 uncultured Dehalococcoidales bacterium
GCGGAAGTAGTTCAGCGGTAGAACGCCTCCTTGCCAAGGAGGAGGTCGCGAGTTCGAATCTCGTCTTCCGCTCCATAAATTTATTTAATGTCATTACGCCGAAGTGGCGGAATAGGTATACGCGACAGTCTCAAAAACTGTTGGGGGGCAACCTCCGTGTCGGTTCGAGCCCGACCTTCGGCATTATGATAAATGATGCCGAGTTGTGTAGCGGTAGCACGGGGGACTTTGAATCCCTTAGCCCTGGTTCGAATCCAGGCTCGGCAGCCAGAGCTTTCCCCGATAGCTCAATGGTAGAGCGAGCGGCTGTTAACCGCTAGGTTGTAGGTTCGAATCCTACTCGGGGAGCCAAGATTGTATTGGCTCTACCTCAGAAACGACTGCATTTACGTTTCTTTTTTAGCCTTCTTTTTATTCTCTTTACCGGAATCGGGCCCGTAAAAGTGCCGCAGCCTCTCCGCCATGTCCCGTAAGCGCTTATCCACCAGGTAATTAATGGTACCTTCGTTATAGGTACCGTCATCTCTTTTCTCCCCCGCTTCTACGCCGGTCAACACCTCTATGCCCTCATCAATAGTATCCACCGAGTAGACATGGAACTTACCTTCCGTTACGGCCTCCACCACTTCCTGCTGGAGCATGAGGTTCCGGAGATTGCGTTTCGGAATCATTACTCCCTGCTCCCCGTCAAGCCCCCTGGCCTTACATACCCTGAAGAATCCTTCTATCTTCTGGTTTACGCCGCCGATGGGCTGTATCTCACCCTTCTGGTTCACCGAGCCCGTTACCGCGAGCCCCTGCTTTATGGGCACATCCGACAGGCTGGAGAGCAGGGCATAGAGCTCGGTAGAAGAAGCGCTGTCGCCCTCCACGCCTTCGTAGGACTGCTCAAAACAAAGGCTGGCCGATAGTGCCAGCGGGTTCTCCTGGGCATATTTCCAGCCCATGTAACCGCTAAGTATAAGTACGCCCTTATCATGAATCCGGCCGCTGAGCTGGGACTCCCGCTCAATATTTACCACGCCGCCCCTGCCCATGAATGTTTTACAGGTTATACGTGACGGCCTGCCGAACATCACGTCTCCCAACTGATAAATACTGAGGCCGTTTACCTGCCCGACAACGCTACCCGCCACGTCTATCATTATTGTGCCGCTCTCTATCATCTCTCTTATTCTCTCATCGGGCAGGTTATGACGGAAACGTCTCTCATTCACCGCTTTATCCACATGCTCCGCCGATACCAGTTCATGGTCGCTCTTGCGCGCCCAGTATTCCGACTCCTCCACCAGCTCGGTAATAAGGGCAAACCTGGAGGATAGCTTCTCTTTATCGGCTACCATGCGCGAGGCATATTCCACCACCTTGGCCACGCCGGTCCTGTCAAAGTGACGCAGCTTACAATTCTCACAGCAGCCGGCAATAAAAGCGGCAAAGCCGAGCATATTTTCTTTGGTCCGGTCAAACTCGTAGTTAAAATCAGCCTTTACCTTGAATATCTCCCAGAAGTCCTCATCGTACATAGACAGCAGGTGATACAGCTCGGAATCGCCGATAAGGATTATCTTGATGTCTATCGGCATGGGCTCTGCCCTCAGCCCCTGAGGTGCAATTAAGCCAAACTGCTCAAACGGGTCTTCAATATGCACCTCCCTGGTCTTAATTGCCCTTTTCAGTGCGGGCCAGACGCCGGTATTGGTCATTACATCCCGGGCGCTCAAAAGCAAATAACCGCCGTTTGCCAGGTGCAGTGTGCCCGGTTTCAGCATGGTATGGTCGCTGAGGTAACCGCCGAGCAGAAACCGCCTCTCTATCTTGCCGAATAGGTTAGCATAGTTAGGATGCGGCTCCACGATAACCGGCAGACCCTCCGTAGTGCTGTTATCAACGAAAACATTTACCTGAAAGGGGAGAAAGGGGTCTCCGCCGCGCATCATGCGGCCATCGTTAACACCCAAAATCGTGGTTTGAGGCTCTTCTGCCTCTTTGAATATACCCAGGTTGTCCAGTGAGAACTGCTTGATGTCATTGAGATATTTTACAATCATCTCCGAGTCTTTATACTCCTCAAGAAGCCGGTTAAAAAGCATGGACGCCGTATTATCCGCTATCTGCTTATCGGTACTCTGCATCTTGTCCACGGCCTGCTTTTCCAGTTCCCTGACCTTTTCAAAAACGCCGGGTATCTTCTGCAACGTCTCGTTACGTTTCTCGTCAATCACTTTCCTGGTAGCCTCGTCCAGTGCCAGGTAATCATCCTGTGAAATAGGCTTCCCCTCTACTACCGGTATCAAAGCCGGGCCACTCGGCGTCATCTGGAAAAGAAAACCCCGCTGCTGCGCTTCTTCGCTCAGTGCATCCAGCAGCTTGCGCTGCTCTGCCTGGCTCTCTTCCACCATCTTGTTTTTTTGCTCTTTATACTCTTCGCCGGTGAAAACCCGCGTCAGATTGTCTTTAAGCTTCTGCAATAGAATGGATATCTGCTCCCGGAATATCTTCCCTTTGCCTTTGGACAAGACCACAATCTGCGGCCGGTCATGGTCATCAAAATTGTATATATAACACCAGTCTGCCAGCGGTTTAATATCATCTCCAGCCTGTTTTTCCTCCAGCAACTTCTGAATGTAGGTCTTTACTACCGAGGTCTTACCCGTTCCCGTAAGCCCCGCTACGTATATATTGTAACCATCGTGGTTCATAGACAGACCGAATTCTATGGCCCGTATCGCCCGCTCCTGACCGATAAATTCCCCCAGCGGTGCCAGGTCTTTAGTGCAATCAAAATCAAAGATGTCAGGATTACATTGCCAGCGTAATTCATCTACGGCTAATGCATACTTCTGGATATCCATAGCCCCTCCAATTATTAAGGAATTTAGACAATCCAATAGTCTGATTACAGTTATGCCACGGTCTGAATTGCAGGTGACTAATAGCCCTCTCTATATAACCGCGCTCACTAAAAGAAATTTGTCTTACTTTTATACCACGTGTTTCTAAATTACTTCAAGGGCTAAGGAGCTAAAAATAATATTATTTCCAGGTGGACGCACGGGATAGGCACTGGTTTTTCGTAGTATTTTTAGAAGCGGTTATTTTAGAAATGGATTTGGCTCCCAAGACATGTTTGGCACCCGGGCCAAAGCGTAATTGGAGGGGAGAACACCGGTAGGACAGATTTTAAAGCACTCTCCACAGCTGGGGCATTCCGCGGCGGCTATCTCGGGGTAGAACATCACCCGTTTTTCAATTCCCCTACCGATAAAGCCTATAGCATGCTTCTTTTTTACCTCGGCGCAATAACGCACACAGAGACCACAGAGAATGCATAAATTCGGCTCAATATCAAACCGGGTTCTATCTATACCGTACTCTATGCCGTAGTCCCGTATAGCCTGAACACCGGGCGCGCGTGACCACATTAGCTCCAATATCGTTTTACGAATATTGACCACTTCCGGTGATGCTGTACTTACTATAAGACCCTCTTCAACAGGGTAGACGCAGGAGGCTACGTAGCGAACCTGCCCGTCCTTTATTATCTCCACGGTGCACAACCGGCAGGCACCATACGGAGCCAACTCTTCATTATTACATAGAGTGGGTATCTTTATTCCCACGCTATCCGCTGCCTTGAGAATGGTCATTCCCTTTTTAGCCGTAACTTCTAAATTATCAATACTCAGTACTACTTCGCTCATTCTCCTTAACCCTATCCTTTAATATTATATTATCTGCTGTTATAGCCCGGCATATCCTGTCCCGCAAGGCTTATCTTATTTCACGGAAGGCAACATCTGTTGCTTTTAACCGGCAGCCGCTGCCGGTTAATGTATGAGTTTTTATTAGCGGGGAATTGGGGCACGGTTCAAATTACGTTATAATTACTACGGTGGTAGGCGGCACATTAAGTTTATATTTAAGACTTAATGTTTAAAGGAATTCTAATATAACTGCTTACCTCTGTCAAACGGCATTATTTAAGAAAGCATTTATAACGCTGATAAACCCCCGCTGATATAAAAAGTTGCAATCATCGCCTGTTTATGTTATAATGTCTTTTTAGTGAAGTAAAAGAATTTAACCTTTAAGTTAGCCCAGAGAGGCTAGCAAGGGGGGAACATGAGGCTACAAGGTGATCCATTACCTCTTGCCAGCTGCGGTAAGAGGTTTTTTTATGGCCATAAAAATAGTAATGAGTCAAGAGGACATCAGACGTACTCTGGCTCGCATTGCCCACGAGATTATTGAGAGAAACAGGACAGCCGATAACCTCGTGTTGGTTGGTATATATACCCGTGGCGTTCCCCTGGCCACCAGACTGGGCACGTGTATAGCAGGTTTTGAAGGGACAGCTATACCGATTGGCTCTCTGGACATAAGCCTCCATCGTGATGACCTGTCATCGCTCACCAGACAACCACTCCTCCACGGCACCGATATACCGGTGGATATTAACGGTAAAGCGGTGATACTGGTTGATGACGTTCTCTACACCGGCCGCAGCGCCCGTGCCGCTATGGACGCTCTTATTGAGCTGGGACGTCCCCAATCCATTCAGCTGGCCGTGCTGATAGACCGTGGCCATCGTGAGATGCCCATCAGGACTGACTATGTCGGTAAAAATATGCCCAGCTCCAGGGATGAGCAGGTACGGGTACGGTTACAGGAGACCGACAGTATAGACGAAGTAGCTATTATCACAATGACCAATGGCATTCCTGCCGGTAATAAACCGGATAATATAGGCCGTTCCAATGGGAGTAAAGATGGCACTCGGCAATAGAAACCTGGTAACAATAGACGACCTGTCCAACGGGGAAATAGAGGCCATATTTACTCTGGCCAGTGACATGTCCGACTCCATTGCGGAGCAATACGGTATATGCCGTGGCAAGATTATGGCCTCCCTTTTCTTTGAGCCCAGCACCCGGACACGGCTATCGTTTGAAACGGCGATGCAACGACTCGGCGGCAGTGTTATCAGTGCCGCCGATGTCAAGGCTACCTCCCTGGCCAAGGGGGAAAGCATTGCCGATATGGCGCGGGTAATTGGCAGCTACGCTGACATCATTGTCATCAGGCACCCCTGGGAAGGGGCTGCCAAAGTGTTTGCCCACTATGCCGGCGTTCCGGTAATTAATGCTGGCGACGGCAGTCACGAGCACCCCACACAGACCCTTTGTGACCTCTACACCATCCATAAGGAAAGGCAGACTATCAAAGGACTGAGAATAGCCCTGTGGGGAGACCTGAAATACGGCAGAACGGTTCACTCGCTGACCTACGCCCTTGCCAGGTTCGGCGCCACTATCCTGTTCCGTCCCGGGCCGGGACTTGAGCTACCGGAGTATGTCAAGAGGAAGCTAACCATGCAGTATGGCGGTGAACTCAAGGAGTACGTGTCAGCGGATAGAGAGACCCCCGGAGAGTTTTTCCCTACCGATGCCATATACGTTACGCCCAGCGAGCCGCATCAGCTGGCGATGATGCCCGATGTCAGCCTCCAGGTTGAACTGAGAAGAGGTATCGACGCTCTCTATGTTACCCGCTTGCAGAAGGAAAGACGCCCGGATACCGGAGAAGCACTACAGCAGGAATATCCGGTCGTGGATAAAAAACTCCTGGGAGAAAAGGAGTTTAAGAGAACACTGGTAATGCACCCGCTACCCCGCGTTGATGAACTGGCCTACGAACTGGACGCCGACCCCAGAAGCATGTATTTTAAACAGGCCACACTTGGTGTACCTCTGAGAATGGCTCTTATTGCCATGTTGCTGGGAGTGAAAGAATTGGCTGTTACCGTCAGGGAGGACTCTCCCCCGCATAGACCGGAATTCCCAACGTATAACCGTGATTCGGGACTCAGGTGTCTTAACCCGAAGTGCGTCTCTATTCAGGATACGGAGACGAAGTACATCAAGCCTGAATTTGAGATAGTAAGCTATCAGCCCCTTACTTTAAGCTGCGTCTATTGCGAGCATGAAATATATCCGAAATATATTGCCAGTGCAGACTGGCATGAGGGCAAACTGGAAAACAAGAAATATCACAGCGCCGGCAGCCACTGGTCAAAAAAAATCAAGCCGGAAAATCTAATTGTTTTTAACTCAGCGGATGAAGCCCGGTCGCGTGGCTTTAAGCCCGGTCATTCCGCCGAATAGCCAGGTATATCTTTATATCATAAGTGAAGGCATATCTATGAAGCCGATGTTAATCAGGGGTGGCTGGGTGATAGACCCTGGCCAGGGTATAAATGGCCCCGGCAGTCTTTTAATCACGGATGGCCAGATATCCAGGCTGGAGACAGGAGACATTGCTTTACCGCATACTGATTATGACGTGCTCCATGCCGAGGGTATGGTAGTCTCGCCCGGATTTATTGACCTGCACTGCCACCTGAGAGAACCCGGATACGAAAACAAAGAGACCATCGCCACCGGTAGCATGGCTGCCGCCAGGGGTGGCTTTACCACTATCTGCTGTATGCCAAATACCGATCCGCCGCTGGATAGCACCACCGCTATAGATTATGTCAAATATGAGACAAGAGAGACGGGAGCGGTACGGGTTTTACCCGTGGGCTGTATCACCTTGGGCAGACTGGGTGAAGAGCTCGCCGATATGAAATCACTTGCCGGTGCCGGGGCGATTGCCTTTAGCGATGACGGTAGTCCGCTGGCAAACTCACGCCTGATGCGCGAGGCACTGGAGCTTAGCCTTTCCCTTGGGCTATATATTATTAACCACCCGGAAGACACCACTCTCACCGATGGCGGACAGATGAACGAAGGCGCCGCCGCCAATGCCCTGGGTCTTGCCGGTATGCCGGCTGTTGCCGAAGAGATTATGGTCGCCCGTGACCTGGCGCTTGCGGCGCTTACCGGAGGCCATCTGCATCTTGCTCACGTCAGCACCAGAGGCTCGGTGGAGCTTATTGCCCGCGCTAAAGAAAAGGGCATTAATGTCACCGCGGAGGTGACGCCGCATCACCTCACCATGACGGAGAATGTCGTCACCATTACTAATACCAGTACCAAAGTCAACCCGCCGCTTAGGACTCAGGAGGACATAAAAGCCCTTATCCAGGGGCTAAAAGACGGTATTATTGATGCTATTGCCACCGACCACGCTCCCCATACCGATGCGGACAAACGATGCGACTACGCCCATGCCGCTTTTGGCATCAGCGGCTTTGAGACCGCTTTCGGCAGCCTCATGACTTTGGTACATGGCAATCAGTTAACTCTCTCCACCCTTATCGCCAGGCTTACCAGCGAACCGGCCCGGATTTTAGGTGACAGGCACGGTAAGCTGGGCACGCTTTCTCCGGGCGCACCCGCCGATATCACCCTCTTTGACCCGCAAAAAGAGTGGGTAGTGGATACCGGGCTCTTTGCATCTAAGGGCAAAAACACGCCGTTGAACGGCTCGGTATTAAAGGGCAAGATAATGGTCACCATATACCGGGGAAAGCCGGTATATAAAGATGAATCCATCAAACTGATAACAGGAGTACTATGAGTAAAAAAGCGATTTTAGTCCTGGAAGACGGCTCGGTTTATGAAGGCTACGGTTTTGGCGCGGAGGCTACCGCCTGCGGCGAGGTAGTGTTCAATACAAGTATGATGGGCTACCAGGAGATACTGACCGACCCGTCCTACGCCGGGCAGATTGTAGTGCCCACCTACCCTCTCATTGGCAACTACGGTACCAATGCCCAGGACTTTGAGTCGGACCGGATACAGGTTAGCGGCTTTGCGGTCAGGGAAGAGTGCCGGGAACCCAACCATTATTTAAACGATAAACCCCTTAACGATTATCTGGCAGGTAGCGGCATACCCGGCATTTACGATATAGATACCCGCGCCATCACGCGCAAGCTGCGCTCGGCGGGCGTTATGAAGGGTTGTATTACCTCCGAGAAAACACCGTCACAGGTCATGGCGGAGTTTAAAGAGCAAGCCGATTATGGCTCCATAGATTATGTAAAGCAGGTTACCACCAAAGCCACTTACCAGTGGCAGCCGGATATAGCCGACACCGAAGCGTCATGCCATATAGTTGTCCTTGATTGCGGGTTGAAATACACCATACTGCGCATGATGCGCGGTCACGGTTGCCGGGTGACGGCTGTCCCCGCCGCTACCTCGGCTGATGATATCCTGGGCCTTAAGCCGGACGGCATTATCCTTTCGCCCGGTCCGGGCAATCCGGAGGTGCTGGACTACGTGGTGGACACGGTAAAAAGGCTCATCGGCGTAAGGCCCATCATGGGTATCTGCCTGGGCAACCAGCTCATCGCCCGCGCCTTCGGCGCCCGTACCTTCAAGCTGAAGTTCGGCCATCACGGCGCCAACCACCCGGTTAAAGACCTGGCCGACGGGCGAGTTCATATCACCGCCCAGAACCACGGCTACGCCACCGACCCGGATACCCTGGCCGGCGGTCTGGAGGTAAGCCATATCAACTTAAACGACGGCACGGTGGAAGGCCTGCGCCACCGCGATATGCCCATCTTCTCCATCCAGTACCACTCGGAGGCCTCTCCCGGCCCGCTGGACAACACCTACCTCTTTGAGAGGTTCCTGGACATGGTGAGAGAGGCTAAGTGATAAATAAAGGGAGTTATAGAGGGGCGAATCCCCTCTTACTTAACCACCTCCCCATCTCCTTTGAAGGAGAGGGGGATTAAGGGGGTAAGGTAGATATGTCAATAAGAAGAGGTAACCAAGACGAATACAACAGGATGCTTGATGATTTCAATGGTAAAAGTAAAAAATTTATTGAATGCGTAAACTACTTGGTTGGCCAAGGGTTTTCCATTAGTCAAGCTAATAATGCGGTACACGTGTACCACAAGGGAGGAGCCACTAGAGCAATTCATAGACTATCACACGAGAATCGCAATCAACTCTTGGACGGTTTTGATGCCTTTAGGAAAAAAAACAAAGAATGTGTTGATTACCTAAGAAGACTAGGCTACACATATAGACAGGCTACTACTGCTGCTCACAGATATAGGCAAGAAAAAGGGTTAATTGGTAAATAGAATGAGGGAAGTTTAAGCCCCTCTTACATAAACACCTCCCCATCTCCTTCAAAGGAGATGGGGATTAAGGGGGTGAGGTAGATAAAATGACAATTACTGAAATAGTACAAATAGTCACAGCCGCGGGCACCATAATATTAGCTTCATTTACTCTCGCGTATGTCTTGTTAACTAGAGAAATAGTAAGAGAAATGAAGACCACAAGAGAAACACAGCTACGACCATATATCATTATTGATTTAGAGTTTTATAGAACCAACCTCTGTCACATGATAATAAAGAATATAGGCAATGGTGCAGCATTTGATGTTCAAATTGATATTAGACCAGATGTAATATATCGTGAACCCGATATAAAATTATCGGATCTACAACTCTTTCAACAATTAAAATTTTTCCCAGCCGGTAAAGAAATTAAATTCTTTCTTACAGATATGAGAGCAGAATCTGAAATAAAAACTCAGAAATATTTCTATGCAGATATTAAATACAGGGACTCTGCCATGAAAGACTACGGCGACACGTTGTCGCTTGACCTTACTTGGCATAAAAAGCTCATGTTC
Organism: uncultured Dehalococcoidales bacterium; assembly: GCA_964473905.1. Lineage (GTDB taxonomy): Bacteria > Chloroflexota > Dehalococcoidia > Dehalococcoidales > CAYYQY01 > CAYYQY01. Next base: position 9,616 of record CAYYQY010000034.1, read on the forward strand.
TTGGAAGATAAGGACTTTAATGATGTCGTAAAAACCTTAGAACAAATTAATCAGTCCTATGGTGATATTCATAATCAATTAAACAGACTAACAGTCGCATTAGAGAATAAGGAGCACTAATCTTGATCAAAAAACCAGCTAAAGTATTGATTATCGGTTCGGGGCCCATAGTTATCGGGCAGGCGGCGGAGTTTGACTACGCCGGCACGCAGGCCTGCAAGGCGATGCGGGAGGAAGGGGTTACCTCGGTGCTGGTCAACTCCAACCCGGCCACCATCATGACGGATGAAGGAATCGCCGATATCGTCTATATCGAGCCGCTAACAGTGGAGATGATAGGGCGCATCATCGAGCGCGAGCGCCCGGACGGTCTGCTGCCCACGCTGGGCGGTCAGACGGGTCTCAACCTGGCGGTTGACCTGGCCGATGCCGGTATCCTGGATAAATATAACGTCAGAAGCCTGGGCACGCCTATACAAACGATAAGAAATGCCGAAGACCGCGAGCTGTTCAAGAAACTCCTAACCGATATCGGCGAACCGGTACCGCAGAGCGCCACGGTAACCACCCTGAAGGAGGCCCGGAGTGTCGGCAGAGAGCTGGGTCTGCCGCTTATCATACGTCCCGCTTATACGCTGGGCGGCACCGGCGGCGGCGTCGCCAATACCTGGAAAGAGTTTGACAGTGTTGTCTCCACCGGTATCGCGGCGAGCCCCATTCACCAGGTTCTGCTGGAAACCTCGCTTCTCGGCTGGAAGGAGATTGAGTACGAGGTCATGCGCGACGGCGCCGATAACTGCATCACCATCTGCAACATGGAGAATGTTGACCCCATGGGCGTTCACACCGGCGACAGCATCGTGGTAGCACCCACCCAGACGCTTACCAATAAGGAGCACCAGATGCTCCGGACAGCCAGTTTGAAGATTATCCGCGCCCTCGGTGTTGAGGGCGGCTGCAATATACAATTTGCCCTTAATCCCTGTAGCGATGAATACTATGTCATTGAGGTTAATCCCCGCGTCAGCCGCAGCTCGGCCCTAGCCAGCAAGGCTACCGGATACCCTATCGCCCGCGTGGCCGCCAAGATAGCCGTGGGTAAGAGGCTGGACGAGATACCGAACGCCGTCACCGGCAAAACAATGGCCGCTTTTGAACCCGCGCTGGACTACCTGGTGGTTAAAATTCCGCGCTGGCCGTTTGATAAATTCGCCTCGGGCGACCGTGTTATCGGGACACAGATGAAAGCCACCGGCGAGGTAATGGCCATTGACCGTTCTTTTGAGGCGGCGTTTCAAAAAGCGGTACGCTCCCTTGAATTCAGCAGACGTACGCTCCTGTGGGAAGACCCGAACTGGGATATGGGGACAGATGTTAATGCCTATCCGCTGGAGCCCAGCGACCTCAGGCTGTGGGTTATTATGGCCGCACTGAGGCGGGGCATTACTCCCGAAGAAATCCACCAGCGTACCAAAATAGACATCTGGTTTTTAAATAAGTTTCGCAATATAGTTGACATGGAAAAGAAGCTGCTGGCAGCCACGTTGACACCGGAGCTACTGTGGCAGGCCAAGCGACTCGGCTTTTCCGACGAGGGAATAGGCACCCTGGCCGACAGGCTCACCGAACAGGTAAGGCAGCTGCGTCATTACTGGCAGTTGCGCCCCGCCTATAAGATGGTGGATACCTGTGCCGCCGAGTTTGATGCCGCTACCCCCTATTTCTACAGCACCTATGAGAAGGAAAACGAGGCTAATGCTCAAGATTGCAAAAAGGCAATAGTTATCGGCAGCGGCCCTATCCGTATCGGGCAGGGCATAGAGTTTGATTATTGCAGCGTCCACTCCGCCTGGGCGCTTCAGGAGTCCGGTTTCCAGAGTATAATGATAAACTCCAACCCGGAGACGGTATCCACCGACTTTGACACCAGTGACCGTCTTTATTTTGAACCGCTGGACGAGGAAAGCATCCGGGACATACTGGAAAACGAGACAGTCAACGAGTCGGAAGGCGCACCCCCGCCATCAATAGTCCAGTTCGGTGGCCAAACCGCCATCAATCTAGCCGAGCCGCTTACACACAGCGGGATGCCTCTTCTCGGTTCTACGGCAGAAGCCATAGACCTGGCTGAGGACAGGCGCCGCTTTGAGAAATTGCTCAGTGAGCTGGGTATTCCGCAACCGCCGGGCGCCGGCGTAACCAGTGTTGACGAGGCGCTTAATGTAGCCAAGCTGATTGAGTATCCCGTTCTAGTCCGTCCGAGCTATGTACTCGGTGGCCGGGCTATGGAAATAGTATATAATGCCACAGAGCTTGTCCGCTACATGGGCCAGGCAATGGCTCTTGATACCAAGCACCCTATTCTTATTGACAAGTACCTGGAGGGCAAGGAAGCCGAGGTTGATGCTATAGGCGACGGTGAAGACGTCCTAATCCCCGGTATCATGGAGCATATAGAGAGAGCCGGTGTCCACAGCGGCGATTCCATAGCCATTTACCCAGGATTGAACCTGACCGAAGCCGAGATAGACACCATGGTGGATTATACTATCAGGATTGGCTTGGCACTAAAAATTAAAGGCCTGATGAATATACAGTTTGTTGTCATGCCCAACAGGGATACTCCTTCGGTTTACGTGCTGGAGGTAAATCCACGTGCCAGCCGGACTATCCCGTTCATATCAAAGGTTACCGGTTTATCGGTGGTAAACGTGGCTACCAAGGTTATGCTGGGCAAAACTCTCAAGGAGCAGGGCTATACTACCGGCCTGTGGCCCAAACAGAATCTGGTAGGCATTAAGGCACCGGTCTTTTCCATGTCAAAGCTGCTCGGAGTTGATACCTACCTAGGTCCTGAGATGAAGTCTACCGGCGAGGTAATGGGCATCGGCTATACTTTCGGCACCGCCCTGGGTAAAGCGCTGGAGGCGGCCGGTCTTATGCTGCAACCCAAAGGCGGTATACTGCTAAGTATTGCCGACCGCGATAAACCGGAGTCACTACCTATCATCAGGCAGCTACTACAGGCAAACTACAAGCTATATGCCACCGAAGGCACCGCAGCCATGATAGAGGCTGCCGGACTGCCGGTTAAAATGATAAGCAAGAAACTGGACGAGGGATATCCCAATGTTCTTGACATTATCACTGAAGATACCGTCAACGCCGTGGTCAATACCATTACCGGAGGCGGCACTCCGCTTAGAGATGGCTTTCGAATACGGCGTTCCGCTACCGAGAAACGTATCCCCTGTTTCACCTCTCTGGATACAGCCCGCGTCGCCGTAGAGACTTTGCTTACCGGTAGTCAGTTATATCCCGCTCAGCCTCTGCCGGACTATCGCACCAAGGAACCGTCTTGAAACAAGTAACCGCCATTGTCATCAGTAGCGAGCAGGTTCTTTCCGGGCTCAAGCGCCGTCGCAATGTATCACGACCACGGGATATATCGGGCAGCTCGCTTATCTGGCTGAGATGTACGGATATAGCCCGAGAAGCCCGACCGGGGCAATTTGTCATGGTGCGTTGCGGAGCTGACTGCATGCTGTCCCGCCCGTTCAGTATCCACCGTGTGAACGGAGACGATATCGCCCTGTTCTTTGCCGCCTGGGATGACGGTAAAGGCACCAACTGGCTATCACAACGCGTTGCCGGTGATGCTATAGAGCTCATTGGCCCCCTGGGTAATGGCTTTTCTATTCATCCTTCGGCCAAGAACTTATTGCTGGTGGCTGGTGGCATCGGCATTGCCCCCCTTCTCTTTTTGTATGAGCATGCCCAAAACCGCGGTTACAGAGTGAAGCTACTGCATGGGGTATCGGGTGAATTTAATGTAGAAGACCAGCCAAATCCTCCTCAATCTTATCCCGTGTCTCTCTTGCCGCGCGGCATAGATATGGAGACCGTTATATCGTCACCGGACGGTAAAACCGGCTTGGTTCTTGACCTCCTGCCAGAGTATGTTGATCTCTCAGACCAGATATTTGCCTGCGGGCCGATGGCAATGTACCGCAATATGTCACTCAGAAAACGCGAGCTTGGTCTTGAAGGCAAGCCGGTTCAGGTCTCCCTGGAGCTAAGAATGGGCTGCGGTTTCGGTGTGTGCAACTCGTGTACGATAAAAACAAAACACGGGCTAAAACAGGTCTGTAGAGACGGGCCAGTTTTTGAGCTTGATGATATTCTGCCCGGCGAGATTAAAGACTGTTAACGAGGGTATCTGTCATGATAGCTACCAGGACTATTAAACTAGAGACTTACGGCAACTGCGACATCATTGACATCACCCCTCAGGTAGAACACGAGCTGGCCAGGGTTGATATAATCAGCGGGACAGTTACTGTCTTCGTGCCGGGTTCAACCGCGGGGGTATCCACTATAGAGTATGAATCGGGGGTGCTTACCGACCTCTCGGCCATGTGGGAGCGAATCGTGCCCTCTGACATTGCCTACCAGCATGACCGCCGCTGGGGTGACGGTAATGGCCACTCACACGTTCGCGCCTCTCTTCTGGGTGCCTCACTGGTGATACCCTTCAGCAATAAAAGATTAACTTTAGGCACCTGGCAACAGATAGTGCTTATAGATTTTGATAATAGACCGCGTTCAAGGCAGCTGGTATTACAGTTTATGGGTGAATAGACCAATAGCTAACCTGACTTATTACCCTGTATAAGAGAGAAGAACTCTGCCCTGGTTTCTGGCCGGCGCCGGAATGAACCTCTGATAGCCGAGGTAATTACATTGCTTCCCGGTTTTTTGATGCCGCGCATTATCATGCACAGGTGTTCCGCCTGTACCACTACCGCCACACCTTCCGGCTGTATGCCTTCGTATATGGCATCCGCTATCTCGGTGGTCATCCTTTCCTGCACCTGTAAACGCCTGGCTACTATCTCCACAACCCTGGCCAGTTTGCTGATGCCGACTACCCGGCCGCTGATATCAGGGATATAGCCGATGTGGACTGTACCATAAAACGGCAAAATATGATGCTCGCACATGGAATAGAAAGGAATATCTTTTACAATCACCATTTCCTGGTGTCCGATTTCGTAGCCTACATTTAGCTCCTCTTTGGGGTCCTTACCGATTCCCGAAAAGAGCTCGGCATACATTTCAGCCACACGCTTCGGCGTACCCGTCAGACCTTCTCTTGCCGAATCTTCCCCCACCGCCTTTATCATTGTATCTATTGCCCTGCTAATTGCTTCTTGGTCAAACATATTTCCCCTTTCCTCCAAGCCAAACCTCACCCTACTGCTAATATTGAGACTGGCGCATTCATAGTTATGTCAAGCTTTTTTACCGTATACCTTGCGGTCAAGACGTCTTAAAATATCTTTAGATATGGTAGTATATGTTTCGTTTCCCAGAAAAAGGGCTGGACTGATACTATTCACGTCCAGTATCTCGTTAGTGTTAAAGGCTGCTGCCGCCATATGTACTGCCACAATCTCACCCACCAGCCACCGGTGGTCACCGTATTCTCTATCGTCAACCAGCTTACACTCGTAGGCAGCGTAGGCTAACTTGATAATAGGCGCCGTAATCTTAGCCGCTATCTCCCTCTCTATTTTAAACTGTTTAAACTTATTTACTTCCCGGCCGCTTACGCCACCCGCCGCGGCTACCAGTTCGGCCTCTTCAAAAGGCATGAAATTCACAGCGAACTCCCTACTTTTGGCTATCAGCTCATAGGTAAAACGCAGCGGAGAAACAGATATGCCGAATAGAGGTGGCCGGTAAGATATTGAGCTATGCCACGCTACCGCCATGCCGTTTTCTTCACCGCCAGCCCGGGCGGTAACTATTACCGCCAGCCTGGGGTAGTGCTGGCTGTATTTGCCGGTATCTTCGCTAACCGCTTTTATCATCAGTATCTTTTCCGTCCGTTAATCAACCCAACCCAGGGCCTGTTCCACTGCCTCAAGCTCGGCGGGAAGCTCCAGCATCGGTTCGGTAATTCCTTTCAGAGCCGTTTCGGAATCTTTCAAGCCGGTACCGGTTACGATGCAGACTACTCTATTTTGGGAAAAGTCCATACCATCTTTAGCCAGCTTGATAAGACCGGCTAAAGATGCTGCCGAGGCGGGCTCACCAAAGATACCGGCTTTGGCCGCCATCAGCTTCTGAGCAGCCAGTATCTCGGCATCGCTCACCATATTGATTATACCACCGGACTCGTCACGCGCTTTTACCGCCTTCTGCCAGCTGGCCGGATTACCGATTCTAATGGCCGTAGCCACTGTCTCCGGACTCTCTATAACGTGTCCCCTGACTATAGGTGCTGCCCCCTCTGCCTGAAATCCCATCATCCTGGGTTTTAGCTTCGCCTTTCCGGCCTCAAAATACTCGGTATAGCCTTTCCAGTAAGCGGTTATATTGCCGGCATTACCCACTGGAATGAAATGATAATCCGGCGCATCCCCCAGCACATCTATAATCTCAAAAGCAGCTGTCTTCTGTCCCTCCAGCCGATACGGGTTAAGCGAGTTTACCAGAGTGACCGGATGCTTTTCGGTTAAAGTACGGACTATAGTCAGTGCCTGGTCAAAGTTGCCGTCAATGGCAATTATCCTGGCACCGTAGATTATAGCCTGCGCCAGCTTACCCAGGGCGATGTTACCCTTGGGGACGATAATTACTGCGGTAATACCCAGATAGGCGGCATAAGCCGCTGCCGAGGCACTGGTATTACCGGTGGAGGCACACATAACCATTCTGCTGCCTGCCTCTACGGCCTTGGCTACGGTTACTACCATGCCCCTGTCTTTGAAAGAACCCGTAGGGTTACAGCCTTCAAGCTTCAAATATAGCTCACCGCAACCGGTCTCTTTCTCAAGCTCATTACACCTGATGAGAGGCGTATCGCCCTCACCCAGCGAAAATATCGGCGTTTTTGATGTTACGGGCAGGTAATCTCTATATTGCGTGAGCACCCCTTTTTTCATTCTTCAACCCTTATAAAGTTACTTACTTCAACCACCTCAGGCAGATTAGTCACTTCACTGAGTGCCTGCTGCACCGCCGCTTCACGTGCCGTATGGGTCATGATAACTATTTCAGCGGTCTGGTTTATATCATCCGTCATTTTCTGTATCACTGAGGAAATACTTATCTGGTTATTCCCCAGCACTCTGGATATTTGAGCCAGTACGCCAGGCTGGTCGGCAACATTCATGCGGAAATAGTACCGCGTATCTATATCGCTGACCGGTTTAATGGTTTTACCGGGCTTGAGCTGCCACCTGACCTGGCTATCAACACCATGACAAATATCACGTGCGGTTGAGATTATGTCAGCTACTACCGCACTGCTGGTCGGTAGCGCACCGGCGCCCTTACCGAAGAAAAGCACCTCGCCAATCAAGTCACCCTCAACCAGGACAGCATTATAGACACCGTCCACCTTAGCCAGCAGGGAATCTCCGGGAATAAATACAGGGTGGACACGCACCTCTATCAGGTTATCTTTCTCTTTGGTAATAGCGAGGAGTTTTATGGCAAAGCCAAGCTCCCGGGCGTACTGGAAATCTCGGTTGGTTAGACGGGAGATACCCTCGCAGTATATGTCCTCCGGACGGACGCGGGTATGAAAAGCGAGAGATGCTAAAATAGCCAGCTTGTAAACGGCATCTATTCCCTCCACGTCATTTTCGGGATTGGCCTCGGCATAACCGAGCTCCTGCGCTTTCCTGAGAGCAGCCGAGAAGTCTACTCCCTCGCTTGCCATCCTGGTCAGAATATAGTTTGTGGTGCCGTTTATTATGGCGTAGATACCATCTATTTTATTGGCTACCAGGTCATACTGAAACCGGGAAATAAGGGGAATCCCGCCGCCGACACTGGCCTCATAGCGGAGCCCCACCCCGTGCTCCCCGGCTACCTCCAGAAGCGCAGACCCGTGCTTGGCTATAACTTCCTTGTTGGAGGTAACGACATGCTTGCCACTGGCAAGTGCCCGGCTAATATATTCAAACGCCGGGTTCTCTCCGCCCATGGCTTCAACAACTATATCTATATCGGGACTGCTAAAAAATTCGTCGGCATCGGTGGTGAACAGTCCGGCATCCATCTCCCTCGCGAGAGGTCTACCCAGATCTTCGGCTATTATTTTCACCTTCCGTAAAACTACCGGGCAACCTGCCTGCTCCGCCAGCATTTCATTTTTGCCGAGTAATACCCGGGCTACCTGTCCACCGACCACGCCCAACCCTATCAGTCCCACACCTATACTTTTTCCTGCCATGTCCCTATCTCTCCAACGCCAGCCTCAATTACTGCTGCTCTCTAGCAACTGGTCTATGGCAAATTGCGTTTTTTCGCCATCCAGGAAAACCTCAATTTCATTATCCGGGTTATCCCATAATGAATCTACCCATTCTTCCAGAGCTATGGCTTTTAATACGTCACGGTTCTCTCCGTCTACTTCCATATTTTCTTGTATATCTACCACCTTTACCAGCCAATAGCCGCCCAAGGTTTCTACCGTCTCGTCACGTATCGGCTCGCTGATGGCATCCAATCTTGTTTCCAGATCATAAACATACTTATCAATGACCTCAGGGAGAGAACCCCGTGTTAACCATCCCAGATTTCCCCCGTTCTCTTTTGACGCTTCATGCTGCGACAATTCCATAGCCAGAGCCGTGAAGTTATCGCCCGCTTCAAGCTGCGCTTTCACGGATAGAGCTTCGTCTTCATTGCTTAATAGCATTAGCTGTACATTGGCCTCTTCCGTTTCCAAGTTGGTCTCCATTACGTTCACCAGCCAATAGCCAACACCTTTGCTCAGTCCATCATCATATAGAGGCGCGCTTAACTCTCCCACCACGGCACTAAAAGCATAGTCACCGGGCACCGGAGTCTGCAGTACCGCATCCAGCACGCCCTTAGGCCGTAAGCCAAGGTCACCTTTCTGTGCCTGAGTTATCATATCCAGTGAAAGCTCTTCAGCTATTAACTGGAAGTCATCGCCGCTTTCTATCCTGTCCCGGACCTCGTTGACCTGACGCTCACTCTCCAGGAACATAGCGAATATCTGGCAGTGCACGTCATAGGCCGGTATCTGGGGGGCCAGATACTCTTCCTGTACCCTGGTGGCTGTCAGCTCAGCTCCAACCATACCTCGATAAGCATCGTTCTCAGGGAGCTCGCGCTCTTTTATCGCGGTCTCAACCTCATCAGCATCAACTACGATGCCCAACTCCGCCGCCCCCTGTACTACCAGCTCATTCTGCTCGATGACCTTGCTCACCCCGCTGGCTAAAGAATAAAGATACTGCATGGATTGACCGCTACCGTAATAGCCAAGCGTATCTATAAAGTACTGCATATTAAAACTGCTGCCGTTCACCTTAACTATTGTTTCATGATACGGTTTATACTCGGCTCTATACCAGCCCGCTCCGACAACACCTAACGCAGCCACGATAATAAAAACCCCCAGCCGGAATAAAAGACGCTGTCGCCTCTTCTGCTTTTCCCACCGGGAAATCTGTTTCTTGGTAAGCTCACGTTTAGGTTTTGCCGGTACTTTTTTAGACAATAGAAACCTCCATTACGAAGCACAGCTCGCAAAATTTTAGCACTATATATTTATAACTCAAAAGTTAAATCTTTTCAATGCTGTAAGCTACGGCGCCATATTAAGCCGTCTATCATTGTGCTTGAAAATATATTATGTTAGAATTACATAGAGTTAAGGGCGGGGTGTAGCGCAGCCTGGTAGCGCACCTGAATGGGGTTCAGGTGGTCGGAGGTTCAAATCCTCTCACCCCGACCAATTTTGTTAATGTTTTTGTTAACAAATTCGTAGCTATGGTTTACGCACAAAATAAAGACCCCCAAATGACTGAATTGTTAATTGGTGGGTTACAGATTGGCACTCCAACCGCCAGTCAAAATGTTTTTGGCAAGTGAAAAGGGGCCCACCTTCGGCAGTCCAAATGGGGACCAC
>CAYYQY010000035.1:0-18040 GCA_964473905.1 uncultured Dehalococcoidales bacterium
CATGCCCTGGCACTGGGGTTATACCGGCCTGTCCACGGGCGACAGCGCCAACGTGCTTACCCCGCATGTGGGCGATGCCAACACCATGATTCCCGAGTTCAAGGCCTTCCTGTGCAATGTAGAGAAGGGCTAGTCCGGAGTATAAATCAGGGCTGTCATATGGCGGAATTAACAGTGCCCCCTGTAAAAAGGGGGCAATTTATTAGGCAGGCTGTACTGGCTGTTGCGCTGGCCGGGCACAGGATATATACTTATTTTACCTTTATTATCAGGGGGGCGGTTAGGTCCCGGTGGGCTTCGCGGACTTCAAATCCGTTGCGGGGCATTAATAGTGTCCCGGGTGGGTTCGACTCCCATCCGCTCCCGCCAGTAAATGCTTACCAGTTGCCGGTTCTATAGCGTATTATTCCCATGGCGATAAAACCCACGCCGAGACCAATCAACAACGCTGCCGGCATGAAGTTAAACCCGATACCAACGCCCAGGCCAATGATAATACAGCCGACAAATATAAAACTGCTCAAACCCGCCCGGTTCTTTTCCCTGTCCTTTTCTTCTTCGGCCAATATTTTGCTCCTGTGTTAAGAGACGTTTCTCTTAGTTTTATACGCTGAATATATTATATCTATAGCCGTCTATAAGCAAGTATAGAGGACTGCTCTTTCTGGGATTTTGAACAGAACAGGTGGGTGAGCCGTTGTTCTCTGTATATACTGCTGCCTTTTTGGAGAAAGGGTATAGAAAATAGAGCAAGGGAAGAAGCATGCACCACGCTGACCTAGAACCGATGGACGTCATATTTCCATTTATTTTGGTAATATTTGTGGCTTATCAACTCTGTATTAATTGAGTTAATACTTATTATTGATTTATGGGTAATTGCATAGTAGAATTGCTGTCACAAAGGTAATAGCCTTATTTTAATAAGTGCTGACATTGGGGTTATATAGATATGGTAGATAAAGATAATGATAATGATGGTAATGAACCTCTATGGAATCAACAAAATGTCAGGCTAGGTTCTTTTCTATTAGCGAGTTCTTTTCTTATAGCGGCTTTTATGCAATTAGTTACTGCCTGCAAACCTAACACTTTCCTTATTGACGCTACAGCAGTATTAGGAAGTATTATCGCATATATTTATTTCTTAATGAACTTCTGGCTAGTAAGACCTGATTGGTTAGCTTTGAAATTAAAAATCGATAAAAAACGACCTAACACTGGACAAGTACTACATACCTGGTTGATTCCCCTTTTTTTCCTCTTTTTCTGGATAATAGTTGGGATAGAGTTTAATGATTTTTGGTCTAGTCCCATTCAAGCCATGCCATATATAATAATTATTATACCTTTAATACTTGTTATACCTTTCTTTTACTTACAGGATTTACGAGATAATCAAGAAATAAGCAGACTTAATGTAATTTTTAGGTGTGTTAAGAAAAAATTCAATATACATATCGTGGTTCAAAAGGTAAAAAAGAGGTTACACACAGCGAAGCTCAAAAGTTAGTATTAGATACTTTTCGTTTGGCCTATTTATTAAAGGAAACTACAGAATTTGAACCAGTTCATGAAGTATAGTGATAATTAATAAGAGACCAGGTTTATGTCTCTTATTAATTATCACTATAATCCTATTCAACAAACCAATCTCGTCCCTCCCAACCTTATATCCCTCCTTTCCCAATAAGTACCATGGTCGGGGGTACTATCTCACTATTTACTACCAGTCTGTATCTATTAGAATAGTTCTTGTCTGGTTGTATATTATTGCCCGGCCTGTTTATACACCGCTGCCGTAGCGGTGTCTTTTCACTGGAGCCAGGCGGGTTTTCAGGCGTGGTAGTAGTCCGGGCTGCGATTAAAGTAAGTGGAGGTAACGGAACAATGAATATACCGGAGACAGTGAATTCGGAGGCTTTGGAAACGGAAAAACTCCTTGACGAGTATAGACAGCGGATTGGCGAGGCTATCGCGCAGGAGAAGAGCCGGTTGAAGGAGGGTGCCGAGCGGGAATCAAGAAATATTATCGCCCAGGCTTACGAGGAAGCCGCCGGCCTGACGGCGAATGCGCGCCAGGAGGCCGAGCAGATTGTGGCGCAGGCCAGAGAGCAGGCGGCCGCTCAGGCAAACAATACTGTCGCAGAGGCGGAGCAAAAAGCACAGCAGATGCTGGCTGAAACTGCCGTGGAGGTAAAGAAGGAGGCAGCGGAGAAGAAGAAGCGTGAGATAGACCGTATCGTCAAAGAGGCCAGGGAAGAAGCGGAGAAGGTTGTGTCCAAGGCACGTGCGGCGTCCAATGAGGAAGCGGAGTCAATACTGGCCGCTTCCCGGAAAGAGGCCGAGCAGATAGCCAGGAAACTTGGCGAGGAATCAAAAGAGGCTGCCGGGAAAGAATCGGAAAAAGTCGTTGCCGAGGCCAGGCAGAAGTCGGAGCAGATGATTGATGAGGCGGGAGCCAGAGCCAGAGCCGAGTATGACCGCCTGATGACCAGTATCCTCACCGAGGCGAGACGTAAGTCGGAGGCGGAAGCAAACGAGATAATTACCAGTGCCAAACAGAAAGCGGAAAGCCTGGTCAAAGAAGCTAGGAACAAGACCCGCACCGAGTATGAAGAGGCAGGGCGGTTATTTAGCGAGGTAAACCAGAGGCTCGGTAAAATCCTGGAGGTGACCAGGCATGAATACGATAACCAGCAAGTGCGGAACGATTCTGGAGCCACGGTCTACAGTCTGAGTGGAGAAGCTAAAAGAACAGTGACTGATGATGCCGGGGTTAAGACGGGCATGGCACCTGCGGATAATGGCGATGCGGAGATGTTCAAGGGCAAGCTGCAGATCTACCTGGCCCCACCGATAGACTCCGCACAGAGGGCAAACTTTGAAAAACATCTGTTCCAGCTGCCTGAGCTGCGTTTAATCGGTAACGGCGGCTCACTGGACGGAAAAACCTGGGTCCGGGTGGAAGCCGGTGAGTCATTACCTCTGCTGAAGCTTCTCAAGGATATGCCGTTTGTTAAAGATGTATCGGCACAGGGTGACCGCATTATCGTGGTCTTGAAAGCGGACCTGGCCGTCTAGGCTAGCGGTTCACTTGGTATTGACCGCCAGAGCTTTCTCACAGGCTCTGGCGGTTTTATTTTGTAAGTATCTACTTTAATACACGTTCATCGCCGATGCGGCGTGTGACCTGCTTTTCGTCCAGGTATTCCAGCAGGGCCTGGGCATATTTACGGCTCGTATGAAACATGTCTCTTACCTCGGCGAGCGTTATTTTACCCCGCTCTCTGGTATAGGCGACTATCTTATGCTCCATTTCGGTGTAGGTAGCGGTATCAAAGACCACGGTACCACTTACTTTCACCACCCGCCCCTGCTCAACGAGCATATTTAGTAAGTCGGGCTCGGGAATAAGGTCTCCCGGTGGGGTGTGGGGGTTTTGGGACAGGGATTTAAGAAAGTTATCAATTTTCGCCTGCTGCTCGCGGGTAAGCTGGATCTTAAAAGACGGCAGGCGTAGATTGGCCCCTGCCTCCGCCAGAATGTCCGTTCGTAAAAGGTGCTCGCGGACACTGTTAAACTGCTGGACGGTAAGCTTTATCCGGCTTGAGAGCTCCGCCCGGGGCATACCGGGTCGGGTAGGGTACTTCCGGTGGTAATCTTTGACCAGCCCGCTTATTTTATCTACCAGGCGTTCCCATCCCCCGCTGGTAAAGAACAGGTGGTCCTCTCCCTGTCCTATCTCCACCACATTATTTAGTTGTACGAGTTCACCTATGACCGTCCCGAATTCCTCCGAAGCCAGTTCGGATAGCTTTTTCAGGTCTACTTCGGTGAGGGGCTGCCCTTTTTCCAGAGTTGTCATAATGATATCCTGCGGGGTATCTTTTTCTTTGGCCTCCAGGCTCTCAATAACAGCCGGGCGCAACCGGCGGTGACGGCTCACATGGGGGTCAATAACGGTACCCCCGCCCAGCGTTGCCATGGGCGAGCGGATAATAAAGTGGTCGCCTTTAACGGTAGCGACAGGTGACTTAAGGGCGAATTGTGCCCAGCCGGTTTCGCCGGGTTTAAGCTCATCCGTTTCAAGCAGGCGGACCTTGGCTGTTACCTCGGCCGTCCCGGTATGGAAGCTGACGGTAGCGTTGTGGCGCAGGGGACGGCTGACTGAAGGCAGCAGATGGATTTTACCGTCCAGCAGGGTGGTCGGTTTTAGCCAGCCGGGACTGGTGAGTACATCGCCTCGTTTCAGCTGAGAGGTGGCCACGCCGACTATGTTGGCGGCAACTCTGCTGCCCGGTGCCGCTATATCTATATGTGCCTTGTGCGTTTGAAGCTCTCGCAGGCGGGTCTTAATCCGGTCGGGGACAAGCTCTACCGCCTGACCGCGCGAGAGCGAGCCGTCAATCAGGGTGCCGGTAACCACTGTCCCCGCACCGGCTATAGCAAAAATACGGTCTATGGGCAGTCTGGGTCTGCCGGTGTCTTTTCTGGGCTCAATGGATTCCAGGAGCCTGTCTATGGTAGAGACCAGCTCCGGCAAGCCTTCTCCGGTCAGGGCGGAAACAGCGACGATGGGGGAGCTAGCGAGCGATGTTGGTTTGATGAGATCCTCTATCTCCATGATAGCCAGGTCAAGCCATTCCGCGTCAACCAGGTCTTTTTTGGTAACGGCTACCAGTCCGTTTTTAATGCCGAGCAAATCAAGTATGGCCAGGTGCTCCCTGGTTTGCGGCATAACCCCATCGTTGGCGGCGACGACGAGCAGAGCCAGGTCTATGCTGCCCACACCGGCCAGCATGTTTTTAATAAAATGCTCGTGACCCGGTACATCAACAATGCCTATTTCCCGTCCGCCGGGCAGCTTGAGCCAGGCGAAGCCGAGGTCAATAGTCATAGCCCGCTCTTTTTCTTCACGCAGTCTATCGGGGTCTATACCGGTAAGCGCGCGAATCAGAGCGGACTTGCCGTGGTCAACGTGACCCGCGGTGCCGAGTACGAACATCACTTTCCCTTTAACACCCGGAAAATCTAATATTTTATCGTTTACGAGAACGTGGCCGGTAATATAAAGTCCCGTCAGGTAAGCTTCATATTGGCTGTTAAATCACGCAGAGATTTGACTATAATCTTATCCTCTTCGGGGAGTACGGAGCGCGGGTCCAGGAGCAGGAAGTTGCCGCTGATACGGCCGACGATGGGTGGGTCTTCGCTCCTCAGTCTCCCGGCCAGATTCCCGGCTAAATCCTTATCTTTTTTCCTGCCCCGTTCACCAATAGCCAACAGACGGGTAGGCAGGGTGCTGCCGGGCAGACTGCCGCCGCCAACGGTAGACTCTCCGTCTATCACCTGAGCCAGACTACCCGCTGCCTCTGCCCAGGTTGTCGCCCGTTTTTCAAGCTCGGTTACGGGTGTGGCTATCATTCGCCAGATGGGAATCCGGGTTATAGCCTCATCTTTAACGTAGTGAGTAAGTGTGGCGATAAGGCCGGCCAGCCGTACTTTATCAATGCGTACCGCCCGGTATAGCGGGTGGCGTTTTATC
The DNA here is from genome assembly GCA_964473905.1 of uncultured Dehalococcoidales bacterium. GTDB lineage: Bacteria > Chloroflexota > Dehalococcoidia > Dehalococcoidales > CAYYQY01 > CAYYQY01. Next base: position 5,549 of record CAYYQY010000035.1, read on the forward strand.
CTGTCCATCAGTAACTTCCGGCCAACGATAATCCCGGCCTGAGGCCCGCCGAGAAGCTTGTCACCGGAGAAGAAGGCAAGTCCGGCACCGAGGGTTATGCTCTGCGAAACAAGAGGTTCGGAGGCCAGCCCGAATGCGGTAGTATCCGGTAGACAGCCACTGCCCAGGTCATCAAAAACAGGCAGCTCACAACGGTTCGCGAGTTCTATAAGCTCCTCAAGGGTAACGGCTTGGGTGAAACCCGTTACCCGGAAGTTGCTGGAATGGATGCGCATCAGTGCTGCCGTGCGCTCACTTACTGCCTCCTTAAAATCTTCTATATAGGTGCAGTTGGTTGTACCCACCTCAACGAGCTTGGCTCCGCTCTGACGCATTACTTCGGGTATGCGAAAGCCGCCCCCTATTTCTACAGACTGCCCGCGGGAGACAATCACCTCTTTTCTTCTAGCGAGGGCGGTGAGCGCCAGCAGCACCGCCGCAGCATTGTTGTTCACCACCACCGCGGCCTCGGCGCCGCATAAATGGCACAGCAACTCTTCACAGTGAATATGACGGGAGCTTCTTGTGTTGCTTACCAGGTCAAGCTCCAGATTACAGTAGTTCCCGCTTACCCGGTTCATGGCGGTGATGGCTGTCTCACTCAGCAGGGCCCGTCCCAGGTTGGTGTGGAGCAGCACTCCGGTAGCGTTAATAACGGGACGCAGTCTGGATTCTACCAGGTTTATTAAATTACCGCGAACTGCCTCTATTATCTCATCGGTGGTGGCGCCTCCCTGACCGGAGGCGAGTAAAACGCGTTCCCGCTCCAGTTGCTCGCGGATAAGCTCCACAATCAGTGTACGCGGGTAGTCATCTTGAAGCTGTTTAATACGTTCTTCAGAGATTAACCTGTCTACACTAGGCAAGTGTCGAAATCTGCTTTCCATCTTGCCTCAAAATTATAACATAATCTGGCTGGCCGGTAGTAACCACTGCTTGCAGCAGTCAAGTGCAAAGCATCATTTGCTCTTTCTTTTTATAGTCTGTTAAAATTCCAGTTACGGAAGTAACCGGGATTAACTAACGGAGTTCAGATATGAGCGAAAGGATGCCTCTTCGTCTAACCGAAATGGTGTCAGGTGCCGGTTGAGCCTCCAAGCTGGGTCCGGGAGACCTTAACCGAGCTTTATGTGACCTGCCAGTTACAGATAACCCAAACGTGATTCGCGGTATGGCGACTCTGGATGATGCCGGCGTGTACAAAATTGCCGATGATCTGGCGATTATCCAGACTATAGATTTCTTTACTCCTATCGTGGATGACCCGTATGTGTTCGGCCAGATTGCCGCTGCCAATGCCCTCAGCGATGTGTATGCTATGGGTGGTAAACCGCTTACGGCTATGAATATAGTCTGCTTCCCGGTGGGTACCCTGGATATCGGGGTGTTGAAGGATATACTGCGGGGCGGGCTGGACAAAATGAATGAGGCCGGGGTGGTACTGGTGGGCGGGCACAGTATAGATGATAAAGAGCTGAAGTACGGCCTTTCCGTTACCGGCACTGTGCATCCGGATAAGCTCGTCACCAATGCCGGGGCCCAAATTGGGGACAGGCTGATATTGACTAAGCCGCTCGGTACCGGGATTATCAGCACGGCTTTAAAAGCAGGGGAGACGGACGCGGCGACGATGGCCAGGGTTAGCCGGTATATGGCTACCCTTAACGAAAAGGCCTCGGCGCTGATGGCAGGGGTGGGAGTTCACGCCTGCACGGATATAACCGGCTTTGGGCTTATCGGGCACGCCTGCCAGATGGCTTTAAGCAGCGGCATCACCCTGAAGATTGATATTGGCACGGTGCCCCTGTTTCCCGAAGTGGTGGCACTGGCCAGGATGGGTTTCTGCCCGGGTGGGCTCTACCGTAACCGGGATTATTACTCAGTCCGGGTAGATTTCGCCGAAGGGGTGGAGGATTATAAAAAGGATATCCTTTTTGACCCGCAGACCTCCGGTGGTCTGCTGATAGCCATTGGCCAGGCGCAGGCTCAGCAGCTTCTGGAAAAGCTGCACCGGTCAGGTATGCCGGAGGCGGCAATAATAGGCGAAGTAGTGAGCGGGACACCGGGGCGGATTACCCTCACCTGATAGTAACGATATACTAACCGCATACCCGGTAATCTAGCTGCTTATATTCATTATCAGCGTTTCGGCGTAAGACTCCTGCCCGGCGATAGCCGCGAATATGGAATTGCCTTCAATCCGGACGAGAACAGACGTTGCTCCGCTACCGTTATTTTCCATATAGCCTTTGTAGACGGTAATGCCGCCGATGACGGTTTCGGTAAACTCGGCCTTCTCCAGTAATTTTTCTACCGCGGGCTTCACCAGAAGACCGGGCAAACCGGATTTCACTAGAACCAGCACGCCTATATCAAGCTCGGTAATATCACCTCCGTTATCTACTACCTCTATTGTGTGCGCGATATCAATCGGCTTCGGTGAGTAGAGGCCGGCGGCTACTATTTTCAACCTTACCAGCTTTAGTATGGTGTTGGCCATACCTGTCGCTTCGGTATCGTTGTCTTCGGTGAGAAAGCCGATGAGCTCTGCGCTCGGTTTGGCCATGCCGGTTGCGGCACGCTTCAGCGTGCCGCTGTCGGGCAGGGCGGCTATGGCCGATATTGCTTCGGCATCGTCGTACTGTTTAAAGTCGTTATTTTCAATAGCGGTCTTCATGGGGGCGGCGGCCGTTTCGTTTCCCTGTACCACATAGATAGTCCGGTCGGAAAGCTTCTTCCAGCCGTCTTCATCAAGTGTTATCTGGCTGAATATTTCAGCGGCGTCGATAGCGCTTTCCAGGCTAATGCCCATTCCCAGGACAAAATCATTCCCTGCCGGCATGCCCCAGATAGCCAGAGACTCGATGGCTATGTTTTCCGGTGTGCCTATCATCTCTGCCGGCATTACCGTCGGGCTGTCCTGCTCAGCGTAAGCGTAAATGTCTAGCGGGACGTTGGGCACCAGAGTAGCTGAGAGATCGCCCGCTGATGACGCGTCCGGTGGCTCTGCTGGCCCTTCATCGCAGCCGGGGATGAATACGGAAGTGGCCATTATCAGAGCCAGGAAGGTGATAAGCAGTTTTACCGTTAGTTTACTTTTCATTTCATACCGGCCTTTATTAAGAAGTATTTTCCGTATTCTAACACGCCAACATAATATTGGCTATAGCCCGGTACGCACCCAACGAACCGCTCTCATAATACTCTTTTTCCCCCAGTTGTCGTAATGGCTGGACGTATCTTTCTATACTATACCCAGCCTCTCAGTTTCATCGCCTCTACTACCCGTTCCACAGCCCGTACGTAGGCTGCCTGGCGCATGTTAATCTTGTATTCCCGGCTGGTATTCAGCACGGCGTGGTACGCCTCGGTCATCCTCTTATCCAGTCTCTCACGGACAACGTCTTCGTCCCAGGCGTACATGTAGAAGTTTTGCACCATCTCGAAGTAGGAAACGGTGACACCGCCGGCGTTACACAGAAAATCGGGTATTACGTGAACGCCCTTTTTGTAGAGGATATCATCGGCTTCCGGAGTGGTCGGGCCGTTAGCCAGTTCGGCGATAATTTTTGCTTTGATGTTCGGTGCGTTACTTTCGGTGATGACATTTTCTATAGCGGCCGGAATGAGTATGTCCACATCCATCTCCAGGAGTTCATCAGCCGAGATATATTCCATGTCCGGCAGATTGCATACCGACGCAGTCTGGGCCTTGCACTCGTTAGCTGCATCCGGGTCAATGCCGGTCTGGCAGCATACGGCACCTTTGCTGTCGCATATAGCTACTATCTTGGCTCCGAACAGTTCGCTGCACAACTTGGCGGCGTAGTATCCGGCATTGCCGTAGCCCTGCACAGCGACTGTAGTTTTGCTCAGGTCAATCCCCAGTGATTTGGCCGCTTCGCGGATAGTGAACATGCCACCGCGTGCCGTAGCGTCGCCTCGCCCCTTGGAACCGCCAAGCGGTATTGGCTTACCGGTAATGACGCCGAACTGGGGTTTGCCGGCAATACTGGAGTACTCGTCCATCATCCAGGCCATGGTTTGCGGATTGGTATAGACGTCGGGCGCGGGCACGTCTTTCTCCGGCCCGATGAAGGAAAATACGTTGCGGATATAGGTACGGCTTAAACGTTCCAGCTCACCTCTGGACATCTCTTTCGGATTACAGATAACGCCACCCTTGGCTCCACCCAGAGGCAAATCAACCAGGGCACACTTCCATGTCATCCACGCGGACAAGGCTCTTACCGTGTCAATAGTCTCGTCCGGGTGAAAACGGATACCGCCCTTGGTGATACCCCGGGCATCGTTGTAATGCACCCGGAAACCCTGAAATACTTTAACGGAACCGTCATCCATGCGTACCGGTAACGCAACGTGAAGCTCACGCATGGGAATTTTTAGCATGGCTGCTACGTCAGGTTCCAGATTTAGAATCTCAGCGCATTTATCTATCTGTCTTTTTACTATTTCGAAAGGATTGATGTTTGACAATTCTCACTCCTTAAATAATGATTTTTAGTGTTCGCTGACCGTTCGTCATATCGGAGACGCGGTCGGGACTTTAGTTATGTTTTTACAGCTATTCCCCTCTCCCCTAGGTATGCTTTCGCTTCTGGAATAGATATCTCACCGAAGTGGAAAATGGAAGCGGCCAGTACGGCTGCTGCCTGGCCGGTTGTTACCGCCTGGTAGAGATGCTCCAGCTTGCCCGCTCCTCCCGACGCTATGACCGGTATGCTTACCGCCGTGGCGGCAGCCCTGGTCATCTCTAAATCGTAGCCTGCCCTGGTTCCATCAGCGTCCTGGCTGGTGAGCAAAATCTCGCCCGCACCGAGGGCTTCCACCTGCTGTGCCCAGGTGGCAATTTCCATACCGGTTGACTCTTTGCCGCTTTTTACTACTACTTCAAGACGGGGCAGACCGCTGTCAGGCGGGTTCTTGCGCCCATCAATAGCCACCACAATTTTCTCCTTACCGAATTCCTTGACAGCCTGCCGGATGAGGTCAGGGTTTCTAACTGCGGCTGTGTTCATGGAGACCTTGCTGACACCCATGTCAAGCAGTGCTTTGATATCACCAATGCTGCCTATCCCGCCGCCTACGGCGAAGGGAATAGTGACCACATCGGCGACCTTTTTAACCCATTCCAGCCTTGTTTTACGGTTCTCCACCGTGGCAAATATATCAAGGAATACCAGTTCGTCGGCTCCCTGCTCGCAGTAGGCCGTGGCGGCTTCCACCGGGTCGCGGGCATCTGTTAAATTGACAAACTTGACTCCCTTGACCACTCGTCCCTCTTTAATATCCAGACAGGGTATGATTCTAACCTCTCTCATCCAGGACCTCCGAAAACTTGACCATATTTTTATAGGGGATAACAGTGCTCAGGGCATGATTATCGGCCTCTATTCCGGCTTCTTCAACAGCGGCTACCGGGTTCAAGCCGCCTATTAGCAGCATCCCGATGCGGTTAAATTCAACGGGGATTTCACATAACGGCTCGCTGCTAGTTCCCAGCAGCAGCAAGCCTCCCAGCCCGGCTTCCTTTAGTTTGGCTACCACCTTAACGGTTAGCGGCCGGCAGGCGGCCGGTATTTCACGGAAATTGGCCAGTATATGGCCGTTTCCTTTCTTCGTTGCTTCCCTGACCGAAGTCATCCTGGCCCGGATAAATACTTCCGAAGGGTCTACCGACGAACCGTTATACTGGATAAGCTCCACAAAGCGTAGTGGCTTGTATTCCCGTATTTCCAGTATACCGCCAAACCGGGAGTCAATGGGTACACCAGCCTTTAGTAAACAACCGTTGACAATAACGCTGCAGACCGTGGCCAGGGCGACCTGACCCTGGGGAACGGTCAGGTCGCCTACCTCTTCGCCTTCCCGTGCTACCGCTACCAGGTCACTCACACAAAGACCGCTGGCGAAAGTAGGTTTCATTATATGCAGCGCTCTCTTAAATTTTGCTTTCGGAAAAAAGGAGACGTTAACCGGAACCGAACCGGTGCGGTTATCCGCATCAAAGTCGGTGCGGAAGGCGAGCAGTTCAATCCGTGAGATAACCAGGCCGACCTTGTCCCTGACCAGGGCACTGCCCAGCTCGTCAATCCCGGATTTGGTGATTAACCGGCCGTCCCGGCCTACCAATCGGGTCAGCCCTCGCTCGTCCATCAGCTTGAGGTGGTACCTTACCGCCCTTTCGCCCAGCTCAATGCCGTAATCCTTAAGACGCCGGGCAATAAGCCTGGCGCCAAGTGCCTCCGGAGACTCACTCAGGATTTTTAGAATGGTAAATACTTTTCTCTCTACGTCCTGGTGCTCAAAACCTATCATTATTATCCTGTGGGTTTTATGGGGTAAGCGGAAACCGTTTTCCTATTATATTAAATGTAGAAAGCATTTGTCAATCATTACACGGGTAATTTCCCTATGGATGCTGGGCAGGTGTTTACCTTGACAATTTACCTGTATTTGCACTAATCTTTTTATGGTACGGTAAGCCGTTGCCGGTTAAGCTGCATATTCCCAGACAGTAAAATAGTAACCCAGAGGAAGGCTCTTCATGCATAGAATAGAAATCAGCCTGCGAGGTGACCTGCCGGATTCCCGTGGGCTTGGCCTGGCGAAGGACATTCAGGACCTGGGCATAAAGACGGTAGCGGACGTTCACGTAGTGGATGTGTACTGGCTGAATGCCGATTTGACGGCAGACGAGCTGGATAGCATATGTAAGAACCTTCTCGCCGATAACATAACCCAGGAGTACTGGTATGGAGAACTGCCGCGAGACAGAAATGAAGCCGGTACAGATTACCACGCCGTGGAGGTTACCTATAACCCGGGCGTTACCGACCCGGTTGAAGAGACGGTGATGAAGGCGCTTACCGATATGAGTGTAGGCGGTGTAAGCGGGGTGAAAACGGCCAAACGCTACCTGTTTACCGGGCAACTGGACGCTGAAGAGCTGGACATAATATACAGCCGGTTGCTGGTGAACCCCATTATCCAGCACGTGGTAAAGCCCGGAAGCCCCATTTTCCACGAAAACCCCCGGTATGATTTTAAGCTCCAACACGTTGATATCATGGATTCAAGAAATGCCGAGAATGTAAAACGGCAGTTCGGCTTCAGCAGCGAGGAATTTCAGGCAATAGCTGGCTACTTCGGAGAGATAGGACGTAATCCTACTGATGCCGAGATGGAAACGCTGGCGCAAACCTGGTCCGAGCACTGCGTTCACAAGACGTTCAAAGGTAAAATCAAACTGGACAGTGAGATATATGATAACCTGCTGAAAAGCACAATTATAAAGGTGACCCGGGAGCTGGATAAGCCTTGGTGTCTCTCTGTTTTTGTGGATAACGCCGGCGTGATTGATTTTGATGGTCGCTGGGCACTCTGCTTCAAGGTGGAGACACATAACCATCCCTCGGCAGTGGAGCCCTACGGTGGGGCGGCAACGGGGCTGGGTGGTGTTGTCCGTGATCCTCTCGGTACCGGGCTCGGTGCCAGGCCGATACTGAATACGGACGTATTCTGCTTTGCGCCGCCCGACTATTCTTATGAGAAGCTGCCCCGGGGCGTTTTGCATCCGCGGCGCGTTTTTAAGGGGGTGCGGGCTGGAGTGGCTGACTATGGCAACCGCCTGGGTATACCTACTCTTAACGGGGCGATACTCTTTGATGATAGGTTCGTTGCCAATCCCCTGGTCTTCTGCGGGACGCTGGGTATTATGCCGGGGTCTATGGCAGAGAGCGGTAAGCAGCGGGCCGGTGACCTAGTGGTGGTTATCGGCGGCAGGACCGGTCGCGACGGCATACATGGCGTTACCTTCGCTTCGGAACAGCTTACCGAAGAGTCAAGCGACGTTTCCTATACCTCGGTGCAGATTGGTAATCCCATCGTGGAGAAGAAGCTGATAGACGTACTGCTTCAGGCGAGAGACCGTGGTCTGTACGTTCGGATAACTGACTGCGGTGGGGGAGGGCTGTCATCCGCGGTAGGCGAGATGGCTGCCGAGACCGGGGTGCGTGTTTATCTGGACAGGATACCGCTTAAATATGCCGGGTTATCCTATAGTGAGATATGGATTTCCGAATCTCAGGAGAGAATGGTGCTCGCTGTTCCCCCGGACAGGGTTGACGAGCTAATCAGCCTCCTTTCGGGTGAGGATGTGGAAGCCACTGTCATCGGTGAGTTCACCAATGATAGATGCCTGAAGCTCTTTTATGCCGGAGATATGGTCTGCGATTTAAGCATGGAGTTCCTTCACGAGGGTCTTCCCCAGCTTGATAGCGGGGCGGTGTGGGTTAAACCAGAGTACCCCGAGCCTGAATTTGACCAGCCGGTGGATTTAAGTCAGGCCCTGCTGGAAGTTCTGGGTTCATGGAACGTGTGTAGCAAGGAGTGGGTCATACGCCAGTACGACCATGAAGTCCAGGGTGGTAGTGTACTCAAGCCGCTGGTAGGTAAAGATTCTGACGCTCCTGGTGATGCGGCTATTATCAGGCCGGTACTGGATTCGGAAATGGGGGTAATAGTTGCCTGCGGCATTAATCCCAAATACGCGGATATAGACGCCTACTGGATGGCAGCCTCCGTTATTGACGAGGCGTTGCGTCAGATTGTGGCTGTCGGCGGTAATTTGGAGAGGGTTGCCCTCCTTGATAATTTCTGCTGGGGTAATACCGCCCGTCCCGATGTCATGGGCGCTCTGGTGCGGGCGGCTCAGGCCTGCTACGATATGGCGAAAGTATACGAGACGCCGTTTATTTCCGGCAAGGATAGTCTCAATAACGAGTTTGAAATGGGCGGCGAGAGTATTTCCATCCCGCATACACTCCTTATTTCCGCCGTCGGTCTAATGGCGGATGTAAACCGGGCTGTATCCATGGATTTTAAACGGGCAGGCGACGTCATTTATATTGTCGGCGCTACACGTAACGAGTTAGGTGGCTCCGAGTATTTCCGGACACGTGGCTATACCGGTAATAGTGTGCCCAAAGTATATCCACACGAGTCCAAAAAGATAATGGATACCCTGAGTATGGCTACGGAGAGGGGTCTGGTGAAGGCCTGTCATGACTGTAGTGACGGCGGTATCGGCGTGGCTATCGCCGAGATGGCTTTCGGCGGTGGCCTGGGGGCGGAGGTCCGTATTGATTCCGTACCGCTGGGTGAAGACATGGACCGGGATGACCATATACTTTTCGCTGAGTCTAATAGCCGGTTTCTAATAGAGGTGGAGCCAGGGAGCGAGGCGGAGTTTAAGCGGATTATGGGCGATATAGACAGTCTCTCCAAAATAGGTGTGGTTACCGCTTCGGAAATACTTAAGGTGTACGGCTTGAGCGGGGAAGAGATTATAGCCCGGTCGCTTGCTGATTTGAAGAAAGCGTGGCAGCAGCCAATTAAATGGTAGGTTCGGGTAATGTTAAAGATTAAGACACTGATAGTCCGTGCCCCGGGCACGAATTGTGATGCCGAGACGGCTTATGCTTTTGAGCAGGCCGGGTCTATGGCTACCCTGGTACATGTTAACGAGCTAATCACGGGTGTAGACCGCCTTGCCAACTATCACATCATGGTTATCCCCGGCGGTTTTACCTACGGTGATGATATCTCCGCGGGCAAGGTGCTGGCTAATGAGCTGAAGCTCAAGCTGGGGGCAGATATCAGGGCGTTTGTTGAGGCCGGTAAGCTGGTTCTCGGTATCTGTAACGGCTTTCAGGTACTGGTAAAAGCTGGCGTTCTGTCCGGTTCGTCTGATGACGGTTCGCCGCTGCTCACCGTAGCCGGTAACGATTCCGGTAAATTTGAATGCCGCTGGGTGCACCTGGCGGTAAACCAGGCGAGCCCGTGCATATTCACGAGGGACATAGGGCACCTGGACCTTCCCGTGGCGCACGCCGAGGGTAAGGTCGTGTTTAACTCGGGGGACTTACCCGGCCTGAATATGGCGCTCCGCTACGCCGACGAGTCCGGGAACGATAGCGCCGGTTATCCCCATAACCCTAACGGCTCGGTGGGTAATGTTGCCGGGCTTTGCGATGATTCAGGCCGTATCTTCGGGTTGATGCCGCATCCGGAGCGTTATATCCGGGGCACTCAGCATCCGAAGTGGACACGGCAACCCGCCCGGGAGCGCGGTGACGGGTTTAAAATCTTTACCAATGCCGTAAAGTGGGCCCGGGGCATATAGTATTTTTCACCGGGCTTGGTTTGGCTATTCACCTTCATCAGTCTGGCTATCGCTATCTATACCGGCGCATGGCTTGTAGCCCTCGTTCTGTGCCTGCGCATCAAGCTGAAAGGTGAGCAGGCGCTCCAGTTGGGGCAGTATCTCGGCCCCGGTTTGCCGCAGGTCAATCACTTTCAGGTAGTGCCGGCACTTCTCGCAGATATACAAGCGGTACAGCCCCTTATCATCGGTAAAATAGGCGAGGTTATTCTGATCCTGCGAGCCGCAGTAGGGACACTCCAGCCGTTGAAAAAGCCACTCGGCGTCGCACCGGGAGCAGATAAGGTAGCGGGCGCCTATATCTTTGTCCAGATAGGCAAAATCGGGTCTGCCGCCGCATACCGGGCAGAACCGGCGGCGCCACAGCTCCTGGTTGACTCCGGGCATCAGCAACCCGGCATAAGCAGCCAGGAAAGGCTTGAACACGGCTGACATTACGTTTACGAGCAACTCAACTTCTATATTATGCTTTGCGGTAAGAGGTGCCAGTGAATTACCCTGGTACCAGGCTTCGGCTATATCCTTCAGTGTGGCCGTATCGGCCAGGGCACTGTTTAAGTTTGCCGCCGCTCGGACTATCTCCGGAGAACTGCTGGCACCGAGGTGTGTAATTTTCTCCAGGAGACTTTTTACCTGTGTCCAGTCCGGTGCCAGCTCATTAAAGGATAACAGAGGGATACCCTGCGTTAACCTCTGGCTGATAATATTTTCATCCAGTTGGGATAGTGACGGTGTAAATTGAGACACGGCTTCAATTTGGAGTTCCAGTATTTGCCGGTAGAGCACCATAAAATCGGGGATGCCGCCTTCTTGCTGTCCCAGTTCCTCTAATTTCTCAAGTATTCTGGCTGGGTTGTGAAATGTCATGTTACCTCATGCGTCTAGAGTCTCGTAAGCGGGGCATTTGTGCTGTCTTGTAGCATATCCTGTTATAAAAGGCGTCCAGTAGCAACCGGAGGGGTGTTCGAAGATAGCATCCACCCTATGCTCAAGTATAGAGAAGGCAACAGCCGCTGTCAATTTAGGGTGGGCGAAGCCCGCTTTTACGGCAGTTTCTACCGGCTACACAGGCAGGCTCAGGTACCAATCAATAATAGGCTGACTCCAGAGCAGGGTTGCCAGAGCCCCGGCGCCGAGAAAAGGGCCGAAGGGAATGGCGTCCCCGCGCTCTTTGAGTCTGGAGACAACGAAAATAATGGCCGCCAGGCCGCTGCCAGCCATAGCCAGTGCCACCAGAGTTCCCGGGAAGCCGGTAACAAGCCCGATTAGCCCGGCCAGTTTTACATCATCCCAGCCCAAACGGCTCTGCCAGATAAGGGCGGGAATAAGCAGGATAATGAAAGCCACGGTACCCCCGAGGAGGGAAAAGAGGCAGCTCTATCCACGCTTTTGGGGTGTTGACTCTCAAATCGGCTGGTAGACAACCATGTAAGCCAGCCCGGGGGACAGACAAAAAAGTAGCGAACCGGCGTGTAGAAATTGCTGGTTCACCTTATTGTAACCACTGAAGCTGGCACTTCCCGGGCATGAATCAGTAACAGCAGAAACTTATCTGCTGTTTGTTATATTCTTTTGCTGGAGAGGCATCAAACCGGGACGTATTACCAGTGGATACATCCCGGTTAAGTGACTCCTTTATCATTAACAGTAGCTCGCTCAGGCTAAAAGGCTCGGAGAGATAGCCGTCAGCATGGAGGTCCAGGCCGCGTACGGTGTTTTCCGTGGCTCCCCAGGTGCTGAGCATTATTATAGGAATCTGGGACCACTGGCGAATACGCAGGCACAGCTCAATACCGTCCAGGCTGGGCATCATGATGTCCAGGACTATGAGGTTGGGCAGTGCTTCGTCTATTGCCGTTCTCATTACTTCGCCAGTATCACCGGTGCTGGCAACTTGATAACCCTGGAGAGGGAGATTATCCTTTAGTAGATTCAATAATATCTTATCACCACTTACTACGAGAATCTTCTTTTCAGTCATGTTCTAGCTTCTCCTTTCATACTAACCATTGATTCAACTCGTTATAAGTTTAGCATCGGGGTGATAAATGACGTATAAATGTTACTACGCGCAGTGTAAATATCACATAAACAATCAAAGGTAAGTAGCTATATTAAATGTAATATAGCACATAAACAGGCAGGCAACATAGGGTATAGTCCCAGGTAGTGGTGTAAAAAGGGGTTGAAAAGGATGGCCATCGTGT
>CAYYQY010000036.1:0-17010 GCA_964473905.1 uncultured Dehalococcoidales bacterium
CAAACTCAGGGCTCGACGCACCAAAGGCAAAATCTACGGTGACTACTGCTGCGAACTGACTATAGACCGTGATCCTGATGCCAGATAGACCGGGGCTAGCTTCACCGAAGACGGTGATACCGTTTTTATAGATATAAAACAGACAACCCCTAGTAGTAAATCTAGGGGTTGTCTGTTTTTTCCCGGGGGAAATTGCAATAATTTAGTTCTACAAAATCGCAACTATGCGTTGGGATCTGGCTCGATAGTGAGCTCACAGCAGTCGTCGCCGATAGCTTTGGTTCGGGACAGGAAAGCATGCAGTTTAGGATTGCAAAGCTTGGTCAGTTCTCTTTCGTATCCTGCCGTGGCGGCGCAGAGCCTGTAATCACCCCGACGCGTGTCGTACGGACAATAAACGGGCAGACCCTTATACAGCTGGATTCTAACCCTCTCATCGGTTGCTTCAGCAATTACGACGGGGAAGTTCTGAATGTCATAAACAGTAGCAATAAATGCGCCTATTTCCTTGGCCGTGCAGTTGGGCGCATTCTTCAGTTGGCCCCTGGACTGTGCTGTTTTGAACTCGCCAAAAGCAAAACTGGCATAGGCATCGTCTACCAGTTTGTAGCCGGCATCGCCAAATAACTCAGGGCAAAGAGTTCTAAAGGCACCGATCTCTTTCAGGTGCCGGGTGTTGCAGCTTACGAATTTGGTGCTGAGCGGTAGCAATCTGTAGGGCAGATCTCCGGGTGGGTTCATTATGTACCTGGTAGGATCTTCCGTTTCCTTGAACCCAGACTCGATTGACCTCAGTATCTGAGATTTCTCCAGCGGCGGTAGAGCCGGTACCTGGACACCCTTGTAAACATCTGTGCGAACTTTAGGCGCAGTTGCATTTAATGCGTCTTGAGATATATTCTGTTTTGCTGGATAGCTGATCTTATCTTCCGGTCCTGGCATTCACTCCTCCTTATGTCTTCTTTGAATGTTTCATCAAGAAGCTAACCTCCCCCGGGTGCTTCATGAAGCTATAAGTATAATTTATCATCTTCTATGTGTCATTGTCAATAAATCCGGCAGGCAAACAGGCTACGCAGATAGCATATTATACCTGTACACAGCAATTACGTCGCAATTTGTTAAACGTGGCTAACCATTTTGCCCGCCGAGGCCTGGAGACCGTGGCGCGGGTTACCGGCTAAATGCTCCTGATAACACCGATAACGCGTCCCTGTATCTCCACATTGTCCGCTTCCTGGTATATTGGCTTCATCTGTCTGTTAGCGGGCTGAAGCCGGACGCGCCCCTGTTCTTTGTACACTTTCTTTAGCGTAACTTCCTGCTGTCTCTTGAGCCACACCGCAGCCATATCGCCGTCGTCAACGGTATTTACGTATTGCATCAGCACGATGTCGCCATCGTCTATGAGAGCGTCAATCATAGAGGTACCCTTGACCCGTAGCGCGTATATATCTTTCTTGCCCTGCTTTATCTCTTCTGTCAGGGCCACCATTTCGTCAGCCGCCATCGACCAGGTATCCGGGGCCGGTACCGGCAGGGGTTCTCCCGCCGCAATAGTACCCAGCAACGGCACCCTGGTAAATGGAGAGTTTTCCTGATTAACCAGACGTATGCTTCTAAATACCTGCGGGTCTCGCTGTATGTAGCCCTCATTTTCCAGGATATTGAGATGGTACTGTACCACCGAGGACGTGCTAATCTTGCATCCTTTGACAATATCCCTTACCGTAGGCGCATAGCCCCTTTCTTGAAGGAAAGCACGGACATAATCCAAAATCCGCTCTCTATTTCTGGATACACGAACCATCTTAACTCACATGATACAATCGTTCTATACACAGATTATCATATAATATACTCATTGTCAATATATCTATAGAAAGGTGCCAGCGCCAGTGTGCAGATTCCGGCTCACCCGTATACTATCTATTTGCCAGCCGCCTGCCCAGTTCATAAGCGTCAGCCAGTGCCTGCGGTTGTTCCCTTATCTCACCTTTTTTATCCACACCCCTGATGAGCAGTTCATGAGTATAGTTGATATCAATGGTTTTAAAGAAGTATTTCACCGTTAGTATTGAACCGTCAAACAGCTTTTCACCCCGGGTAGCACCGACAGCTATAAAAGCTCCATTACGTGTAGCTATCGCCGTTTCCTTATGCAGAACATATCTTCTGGCCCATATCGCCTGGCAGCGGTCTATCAGCGCCTTCAGTTGGCTGGTGAGCCCGTAAAAAAACATCGGCGAGGCAACTATTACCGCATCGGCACTCGAAAGACTTACATATATATCATCCATGGCATCTCTTATCACGCAGCTACCGTCTTCGTAACAGCCATAATACTCCCGGCATGGAGCTATATTGAGCCTGTCCACTATAATTTTCTCAACGTCCGCTCCCCGGCTATGAGCCCCTTTCAGTGCTTCGTCAAGCAGTATATCGGTATTGCCCTCTATTCTGGGGCTGCCCATGATACCCAGGATTCTCATCTGTCTTTTCCCGTACCGTAATATATTATGTCAATGAAACGCTCGAATGGGTTCTTATCCTCAGGCAAGTATAGCATATTAGATTATTAGCTTCCGCTTTCGCTCTATCCCGCTTTATGTTAGAATCCTGCCCGGGAGTAGATTATGATTTTTGATACCGACTTTTCCAGTCTGGATAACCCGCAAGTCCTACAGTTTGCCTTTTACCCGCGGCAGGAGAGTAGCCAGACCCCGCCTGAAGCTACCGACTACTCTATTGGGGTAGACGCAGGAGTCTCCATAGGCTGCCGTTTCTATATTCACAGTAATGTTTCGCCATCCATCCTCTATTTTCACGGTAACGGTGAGATTGCGAGTGACTATGACGCTATAGCGCCGCTATATAACGAGCAGGGCATTAATCTCTTTGTTGCCGATTACAGGGGTTACGGCGCAAGTGGCGGCACGCCCAGCTTCACGCACATGGCTAACGATGCGGTAACAATATTCCATGCTTTCATGGATATTATAGCTGCTAACCACTACGCGGATAATATATTTATCATGGGACGCTCACTGGGTAGCCTGCCGGCGCTTGAGCTGGCACACCACTACCAGCAGCAGATAAAGGGGCTTATCATAGAGAGCGGGTTCGCCAGCATAATGAGGCTGCTTACTCACCTCGGTTTCCCCTCCGAGCTAATCGGCTTACAGGATACCGACTTTCCGAATGCAGCCTGGATACGTTCGGTAAATATACCCACCCTCATCCTTCACGGTGAATATGATAGCCTGATACCGAACTCGGAAGCGAAAGAATTATACAGTAAATCTTCGGCTACAAAGAAACGGCTGGTGATAATAGACGGCGCCGAGCACAACGACATTATGCTGGCAGGTATGAGCCGGTATTTTGCTGAAATTGCGGATTTTATATCTGAAGAGATAGCAGAATAGCTTCCTGAAAGACGCAGGAATTTGCCTCGCACCAGGGTTATTTCATCATGGTGTTAAAAATATCAAGCACCGCATCGGTAAAAGCGGTGTCATTTATATTGGCATCAACCTCGATAACACTGACATTGGGTTTTGCTGTCTTCTTTATCTCCTGAGTGACCAGCAGTTTAGCCTTCGGGTCATGAAAATAGCCACCGGGTTTATCCCATTCGGAAAACCCCTGCCTGGGCAGTACTATGGCTACCGGCCCCTGCGCTTTACTCGCTTTTTCGGCAATTACCCTCGCCGCCATTGCCAACTCATCGTGAGTGGCCCCAACCGCCGTTATCAGTGAGTTATGTTGATGTATAATCCTGTCCCGCCACTTCTCCGGCACGGTAGATGCCGGCCCGTCCCAGGAGATAGAATGCAAAGAACCCGGAGCAATTACTAACGGGATACCCTTTTTTGCCGCTACATCTATCCTTCCCTCTTCTCCCTGTCCATATCCTTTACAGAGACCATCAAGCAAGTCCAGCTGTACCATGTCCAGTAGACCCTTGATATGTCCTTCTTGAATTAGCTCAGCCACAGCCCTTACACCCATGGTACCCATGCCCGGTGCATGGAAGACGGCTAGCTCATAGCCTCTCGCCTCAAGAGACGATTTCAGGTAGGGTACAAAAGTGCAGAGGGCAGTACCCAGAGTCGTCATGCCGATCAGGGTCTTTGCCGACTGCCAGCCGTTTTTAAACCGCTCGTTATACACCTCCGCCATACCGGTAATAGCCGCGGCGGCGTTCGCCAGCGTCATCCTGATGATGGAATTAAGTCCCCACATATCGGCTGGAGACTGCATCATGACTGTTTCCACACTGAGTGCTTCAGACGTTACATACCCGGAAAAGGCTATGGTAGATACTACCAACCGTGGTATACCAAACGGCAGGCCTTTCAGTACCGGGAGAGCCAGCGAAGTACCCATGGAACCGCCAATGGCTATAATACCGTCTATCTTTCCCTCATGGCATAGCCGTCTTGTAACTATAGAGGCACCCCTGGTCATAGTCTCCACTGCCTGTCCCTCGTCTTCAAAACTACTGACATCACCGGCACCGGCCGCGAGTTTAATCTCCTCACGGTTGATATCAGGCTCGAATGCGGGTGGCAACAGAGTACCGCAATCAATTACCAGCGCTTTGTGCCCGTGCTCCTCTATATATTCTTTTACATAGTATGCTTCCTCACCCTTGGTATCAAGGGTTACCAGAATAGCCACAGTACAGCTCATATGTCAACTCCTTTAATGATACATATATGTAGGCGAAAGGGTCGTCTCATTCTACCATATCTCAGCTACCACACTAAAAATAGTATGCTGGTAAGCAGCAACTTTCGTTTCAATTCAGGTTGACATTATGAGATGGCGTACTCTAACATTTCTAAATACCCTTTAAAAACAACCTGGAGATAATAACATGCCAGAAAAAGTAAAACTTGATGGGTTCAAGACTTTTATCGGCAGGCACTGCGAGACTACTGCCCTCAAGCGCGTGCTTGATTATAAAGGGCTTGATATTTCCGAGGAGATGCTATTCGGGCTGGGCGGCGGTATCGGCTTTATCTACTGGTACATTAAGACGCTGCCCGCTCCCTTTATCGGCAGCCGCCACGGTAAGGTGGCCGACTTTCTTAAAAATATTTGCCGTCGCATCGGAGTCAATGCCACTATCAGCGAGACTTCCAGCCCCAAACGGGGCTATGATGAGCTTAAGTCCCTGCTACACGCCGGCGAACCGGCCATCGTTTACGGTGACATGGTTTCTCTACCCTACCTGGTAATGCCCGATATTGCCCATTTCGGCGGGCATGCCTTCGTTGTATTTGGGATTGATGAAGCAAAGGGCGAGGTATACATCTATGACCGCAGTCAGAATACATTCGTAATAAGCATTGATGAGTTGGCTAAGGCAAGAAGTTCCAAGTATCCGCCGTTTGCACCGAAACACAAGCTTATCAGCATAAGCCGTACGGAGAATATCAATAGTTTGGAAGACGCCATTAAAGAAAGCATCCGGGAATGTTGCCGCGACATGATTGAGCCGTCTATAAGAAATATCGGGCTTCCCGGCATAGAAAAATGGTCCACGTTGGTACTGAAATGGCCGGAGAAGTTTCATGATGTCGGCCTGTTAAATGCGCTTATTAACGGCTTTACCTATATAGAGATAGCCGGCACCGGCGGCAGTGCTTTTCGCTCCATGTATGCCCGTTTTCTTGAAGAGTCAGGCCAAATCCTTAATAGACCCGCAATTTTAGAAGCTGCCGCTCTGATGTGGCAGTCAGCCGCTATATGGAGCGATATTGCCTCTTGTTTTATGCCGGACTCGCTACCGGCGCTGGGCCAGATGAGAAAGCTTATGACCGAGAAAAACAGGCTTTTTGAAGAGCAGGGGCCGGACGCCGTTTCTACCATGACCGTCATGCAAAACGATATACAGGAGCTGGCCTATAAATCTCTTGGTGAGCTAAGAAGTCCCCTTACGTTTTTATCCGATGCTGAGCAGAGGATTATCAGGTGTCACCAGATTGAGAGCGCCGCTTTTAATATACTGGCCAGGGAGGTTAGCCAGGCTATCACCGTTCAGGATATAAACATCGCGTCGCCGAAGCTGTAAAAACGGTAGTTTTCAGATATGGCTTCGTTATACGCCCGGGTAATGAGCTCCTTACCGGCAAAGGCACTTACCAGCATGAGCAGTGTTGACCGGGGCAGGTGAAAATTGGTGATGACAGCATCAACCATGCGAAAGCAGTAGCCGGGCAAAATATAGAGGCTCACCCATCCCGCGAACGGATTTAGTGATTCTCCCTGCCGGGCCGCTTCTTCAAGTATTCTAACGGTGGTAGTACCCACCGCTATTACCCGTCGTCCATCAGCCTTAGCCTGAGCCAGCTCATCGGCTACCTCTTTACCCAGTACCCCGTATTCCTGGTGAATAGGATGCGTAAGCGGGTCATCCTCCCGTACAGGCCGGAATGTGTCCAGACCAACGTGCAGTGTGACGAACAGGCAACGGCACCTCATACTACTTATCTGCTCTAATAAATCTTCGGTAAAGTGAAGTCCGGCGGTGGGTGCGGCTACGCTACCCGCTTCCCTGGAGTAGACCGTCTGATAGCGCTCAGGATGCTCAAGAGGCAGGTGAATATAGGGCGGCAAGGGAATCACCCCAATATCTGCTATCCGTGCAGTTTCGGGGAACCGTATGAGTTTTACGCCTTCACGAACCGCGCCCGTTACTTCAGCCATGACCTTAGCCCCGTTACTCTCTATCTCCAGGCGCGTGCCCGCTCTAACCCTCTTCCCCGGTTTTACCAGTGCCTCCCAAATCCCGTTCTCAATACGCCTGAGCAGCAGTATCTCTACTTTACCTCCGGTCTCATTCTTGTGCCCCATAAGCCGTGCCGGAATAACACGGCTGTCATTAAACACCAGTACGTCGCCGGGCTTCAGGAATGCCGGTAAATCATAGAAGTGCCTGTGCTCCATAGAACCATTACCCCGGTTTAAAACCATAAGCCGTGAGTGGTCTCTTGGCTCCAGAGGTGATTGAGCAATAAGCCCGGGGGGAAGGAAATAGTCAAAATCGCTGGTCTTCATAAATGTGCACCCAGAATAGCAGCTACCTCCGGTTTTATTAGCCGGCTATCCCTGAGTCCTTACCCCTTTTACTTGCCTCTTTGCAGAACGCCGTCATCATTCCTGGCAGAACCCGGCAACACGCCGGATACGCGCTTTACGGCACTGAACTTTTCGGGGCATACCTCATAGCACGTGCCGCACCGGTTGCATATTTCCTGGTCTATGACATGTACTTCATTTTTACCACCCGAAATGGCCTCCACCGGACAGACCTTGAGACATATCATGCAGGCCTGGCACTTATCGGCGTCTATATAGTAGGATATGAGCTCTTTACAAACAAAGGCCGGGCAACTATTACCTACAATGTGCGCTTCATACTCATCCGGAAAGTGGCGGAGTGTAGTCAGCACCGGGTTAGCCGCCGTAGTGCCGAGAGCGCAGAGCGAGGCGTTTTTCATGAAGGCGCCCAGATCCTCAAGCGTCTCCAGGTCACCCATATGTCCCCGACCCTTTGTGATTCTGTTCAGGATATACTGCATTTGCCGTAACCCCTCGCGGCACGGTACACACTTACCACATGACTCTTCAGACAGAAAACGGGTGAAATACCGCGCTATATCCACCATGCACGTATCTTCGTCCATTACAATTAGGCCGCCGGAGCCCATCATTGAACCTACCTTACTCAGCTCGTCAAAGTCTACCGGTAAATCCAGGTACTGCTCCGGTATACAGCCTCCCGATGGCCCGCCTGTCTGCACCGCCTTGAATTTCTTATCCTGAGGTATGCCACCGCCAATCTTATAGACAATATCCCGCAGTGTGGTACCCATCGGCACTTCAACGAGACCCGTGTTATTTACCTTGCCTACCAGGGTAAATATCTTGGTACCCCTGTTCTCTGCCGTACCTATACCTGCGTACCAGTCAGCGCCCTTATCTATTATCGCTACCACGTTTGCCCACGTCTCAACATTATTCAGCGCGGTTGGCTTGTCCCACAGCCCTTTCTCAGACGGATATGTGTAAGACGGCCGTGGCTCACCCACCGTACCTTCTATGGCCGCTATTAGAGCGGTAGATTCACCGGACACAAAGGCGCCGGCCCCCCGGTGCACCTTTACCTCAAAGCTGAACCCGGAACCAAGTATATTAGCCCCGATTAGCCCGTACTCCCTCGCTTGCTCTATGGCAATATTAAGGTTCTCTACAGCCAACGGGTACTCCTGCCTGACATAGACATAGCCCTGGTGCGAACCTATGGCGTAAGCCCCGATTATTAACCCTTCCAGTATACTGTGCGGGTTGCCTTCCAGCAGACTGCGGTCCATATACGCCCCGGGGTCACCCTCGTCGGCATTTACTATCACGTATTTCTCATCACCCGCCGCATTACGGGTACTCTCCCATTTAAGAGCCGTTGGAAAACCACCACCTCCCCGACCCCTTAAGTTCGCCCTTTTTACCTCCGCCAGCACTGTCTCGGGTGTCATGTCACCCAGAACTTTGCTCAGCGCCCGGTAGCCGCCTATAGTTATGTAATCCTCCAGGCTCCTCATATCTATATATCTGCCATTACCCAGTATCACCCGCTCCTGGTAACGGTAAAAGGGTATGTCGCCCTCGTAGGGGCACGGCACGCCGGTCTCCGGGTCTCTATAGACCAGCCGTTCCACGATATTACCGTGAGCTATAGTCTCCTCTACTATCTCAGCCGCGTCACCGGCCTTCACGCCGACATAGCAAATTGCTTCGGGTAGAATAAGTACCTCGGGCTCCATCTCACAAAAACCGTGACACCCCGTACTCTTTACCTGCGCTACACTTTCCAGACCCGCCTTTTTTATCGCCTCCACAAACGCCTTTACTACTTCCTGGCTGCCGCGCGTGCGCCCGTCCGTGCCGTCGGTTATGGAAATAATCTTTTTACCTTTCGCTTTGCCGGCCAACTCCTGGCGGAACATCTCTAGCTCAGCGATTGTCGCCAATCTACGCATATCTCTTACCTCTATTTTCACTCACAGTTGCTGGCTATCTCTTCTATCTCTGTTGTCCCCGGGTTACTGTAATAAACGCCGTCTACCACCATCACCGGCCCTAAAGCGCAGCAGCCGAGACAGTTTACCGTGTCTAGGCTGAAACGCATATCACGTGAAGTCGCTCCGGGGCTGATGTTTAATACGTCCATTACTTTATGCAGAAGGGGTGAGGCACCGCGCACATGGCAGGCCGTACCCACACATATCGAAACGGTATGTCTCCCCTTCGGTAACAAACTCAAACCCTTGTAGAATGTTGCCACCCTGTATATCAGGCTCAGGGGAATGTTTTGCTGCTGATTGATTTGCTGTATTGCCTCCGGTGGTATCCAGCCGTACTCCTGCTGCACCTCCAGTAATATTTGAATCAGCTCTCCCTTTTCTGAACTGTACCTGTCTAAAATACTGTCTATTGGACTAACCTTAACTGTCATGATTCTCTTCACCCCACGGGTATAACGGTCCATTAGAACCGTCACCCTTATTTATAACACCGCATCTCCACTCTCACATCATAGCTATCCTAGCCATCAACAAGTCCCAGCATATACTTTTTTACTTAAAGATTACGGTACTAAACAATACTAGAATAATATCAGATTTAAAACCTGATTATCAAATACCCAGGTGAGTCACCGTATCTGCGTGGTAGTTGCGGCTTATCCTCGATTTGCTAACGGCTTCTCCTAAATGATAAACTTCCATCAGCTATAAAAGAAATTGGCAAATGAAAATACTGGTAACGAATGATGACGGTATCCAAGCTGACGGCCTGCGGATACTGGCTTACGGGCTAAGCAAAGTAGCTGAGGTAATTGCTGTCGCTCCCCACGTGGAACGCAGCGTCATAGGCACGGCGTTAACCCTGCGCCACCCGCTGAAAGTAGAGCGAGTAGAGCCGATAGCACCGGGCGTAGCGAGCTACCAGGTGGAGGGAACGCCGGGTGATAGTGTCATATTAGCCCTGGGTGAACTGGCCGGGGGAAATATAGATGTGGTATTTTCCGGCATAAACCGGGGGTTAAACTTGGGCGATGATGTGCTCATATCGGGCACGGTAAGTGCCGCCCTGCAAGGTCACCTGCACGGGCTGCCAGCTGTCGCTGTTTCCGCAGCGCCTGACTCAGCAGTTACTGTCCTAGAATTCGCAGCCAGTCTGTCTGCACTGATAGCCGGCAGGATTGATGCGGGCATTTTGCCCCGGGATATCTTCCTTAATGTCAATGTGCCCAATATTCCGGTTACACGGCTAAAAGGCATAAGCCTGACTCACCTGGCCAGTAAAAGCAACCGCTTCTCCGTTAATAGAGAGCCAGCAAGCGAGCACACCTGCTACAAGATAACCTACCACAGAGTCGGTATGAATATGAACAATAACACGGATATATCGGCCATAGAGAAGGGAAATGCCTCCATCACCCCGCTTCATGCCAGCCTTGACAGTGACCACCCCCTAAATATCCACGATAGTATAATTCAGGACATTTTTAGAGAAATCGTAAGTGGTTAGTTATCTAACACATAGCCAAAAAGTATTGACAAATATATATTCCTTTGCTAGTATGAAAATATAGGTAGTGTGATTGCCACCGACCCTTGTGGCGGTGAGTTCTTCTTAACTAGAATTAATAGTTATGGTCGCTTGGATCTGATGCAGACCGAGACGGCGGCATTGGGATTTTGTCATAATGCCCTCTCTGATGTATCAGAGAGGGCATTATTATTTTTAGTCCGTATCAGGTGACATGCTGAGATGCTTAAATTAGGTTTTATCGGAGCTGGTACAGTCGGTACCGCCTTAGCTCTCAAGATGAGTAGCCAGGGCTACCACGTTTTAGCTATATCCAGCCTTGACCATAAATCCATACCCAGACTGACCAGCGCCGTCAGCGAGCTCCGTGTATACGGTTCCAATCAGGAAGTGGCCGATAATGCCGAGCTTGTATTCATAACCACCCCGGACGATATAATTCCTGCCATAGCCTCAGAGATAAACTGGCACCACGGGCAGTATGCCGTCCATTGCAGCGGTTCCGATTCAGCAGATATTCTCGAACCAGCGCGGGCACATGGTGCCCGTGTCGGCGTTTTCCACCCGTTACAGACCTTTGCCAGCACCGAGCGAGCCGTAGAGAATATTCCGGGCTCAACCTTTGCCCTTGAAGCTGAAGAACCATTACTGAGCACACTCAAAGAAATGGCCACCGCTATCGGCGGGCACTGGATAGAGCTAAAGGCAAGCGATAAAGTAATCTATCATGTTGCCGCCGTGATGGCTTGTAACTACATGGTAACAATCATGAAGCTGGCCAGCGACCTGTGGCAGAGTTTCGGTTATGACACAAATCAAGCAACACAGGCGCTATTACCTCTGGTACGAGGTACTGTTCATAATATTGAGGCTCTGGGCATACCTCAAGGTCTCACCGGACCAGTTGCCCGCGGCGACGTGGGTACAGTTAAAAAGCATATAAAAGCTTTACAATCAGTTTCTCCCGATATACTCGCCGTTTACCGGTATCTAGGCCTTCAGACCATACCTATTGCTCTGGCTAAGGGTGGTATCAGCGCAGAACAGGCTATGGAGCTGGAAGCCATTATGAAATAAAGCTATATTACGCTTATGGGAGGAAGCCAAATGAGGATTATGCTCAAGAGTAAAATCCATCGAGCAACGGTTACCCAAACTGAAATCAACTACGAGGGCAGCATAACTATCGACCGCAAGTTGATGGAAGCCGCTGATATTATTCCTTTTGAGCAGGTTCAGGTGCTCAACATTAACAATGGGGCTCGTTTTGCCACCTATGCCATTGAGGGTGGAAAAGGAGAGATATGCCTGAACGGGGCGGCAGCCAGGATGGTCACTTTGGGAGACAGGGTTATTATCCTTTCCTACTGTCACGTAGATGATGAGGAAGCACGCAATCTGACTCCCAAACTTGTTTATGTAGATGCCAATAATGCCATGACTCACACGTCGCATACGCTTGCCGCAATATCCGTCTAACGGAGAAGTACATGCGTATTACCATCAACCAGATAAAAGAGATGAAAAAAACCGGTGAGAAGGTTAGTGTGCTCACCGCTTATGATTACTCTACAGCCAGAATAATAGACGAAGTCGGCATACCCATTATTTTAGTCGGTGATAGCCTCGGCATGGTAGTCCTTGGTTATGAATCCACTATACCGGTAACCATGGAAGATATGTTGCACCACACCAAAGCCGTGGTCAGAGGCTCCAAAAAATCAATGGTAATCGGTGATATGCCCTTTATGAGCTATCATATATCTGACGAAGATGCGCTGCGCAACGCGGCGCGTTTCATCCAGGAAGGCGGCGCCCAGGCAGTTAAGCTTGAGGGTGGTATTAACGTAGCGGATAAGGCAAGGCATATTATTCAATGCGGTATCCCGGTTATGGGGCACATCGGGCTTACCCCACAGTCAATTCACCAGCTAGGCGGCTTCAAGATACAGGGGAAGACTACCCAGGCAGCCCTCAAGCTGCTTGCGGATGCCCAGGCACTGGAAGACGCCGGAGTATTTGCCATAGTGCTTGAAACCGTACCGGCACCACTGGCCACACTGATAACGCAGCGGTTAAGCGTACCTACCATTGGTATCGGGGCCGGCGCCGGCTGTGATGGGCAGGTACAGGTCATAAACGATATTCTAGGCTCATTTACCGATTTCGTCCCCAAACATGCCAAGCAATATGCCAAACTCGCCGATATTATTCGGCACGCGGTCTCCGAATACGATAAAGAAGTAAAAGCAGGCAGTTTCCCTACTTCCCAGTACAGCTTCTCTATGGATGAAAGCGTAATGGCCGAGATAAATAAATGAACCGTCCTTTATAAGTCCAGTCTTGTATTCCACGTCAGGCTATGTTTTGCGGCTTAACACAGATTATAGGTATTTACGCTCATATTAGCAATAACCGTCTTTAAGTGGGACAGCACAGGGCAGTATAAATACAAGTAAAATATAAAGGTACAGGTATTTTAGTGAAAGTAGCTGATACTATAGCCGATATGAAACAGGAGAGGCGGCACCTCCCCGAACCGGTCGGGTTTGTGCCTACTATGGGTTATCTCCACGCGGGGCACCTGTCCCTGGTGAGCCAGGCCAGGAGAGAAAACGTCTCAGTAGTGGTTAGTATCTTTGTTAATCCCACTCAGTTTGGCCCCCAGGATGATTTCACCCGTTATCCCCGTGACACCGAGAGCGATCTGTCACTGCTGGAAAAAGAAAAGGTTGATATTGTTTTCATGCCATCTGCCGAGGAAATGTACCCACCGCGAGGCAGCAGTTGGGTAGAGGTCAGCGGTGTGACCGAGCCGCTGGAAGGCACCTTCCGTCCCGGTCATTTTCGAGGTGTTACCACCGTTGTCGCCAAGCTTTTTAATATTGTAGAGCCACAGAAAGCCTATTTCGGGCAGAAAGATGCCCAGCAGGCCATGGTTATCAGGAAAATGGTGGCTGACCTCAACATGAATCTGGAAGTCATTACCCTGCCCACCGTGCGTGAGCCCGACGGTCTCGCTATGAGCAGCCGCAATACTTACCTGGACCCGAAGCAGAGACAGGCAGCCACGGTGCTCTATAAAGCGCTCACCCTGGCCCGGGAGCTATATGCCTCCGGCGAAAAAGATGCCAGCAAGGTTCGCAGTAGTATGTCCAAACTTATCCGTCAAGAGCCGCTCGCCAGCATTGATTACCTTAGTGTCGCCGATAGCGTGACACTGGAAGAGCTTGAGAGAGTAAAACCGCTTTCGCTGGTGTCTATGGCCGTCAAAATAGGCGGTACCCGGCTCATAGATAATATTATTTTAGAGTAGCGTACTGGCAGGATAACGGCTGTTTCCCCTCTTTTAGAAAAGTGAATACTGCCCCTACAACTATTCCCTGATGAATACCAAAAGGCCCAGCATGGCTAGAAAAGCAAACCCCGAACCCAGTAAGAACGGGGCTGCCGGGTTTACCGCATCCCACAACCAGCCAGCGATTAGACTGGCCGGCAGCAGGCTTAATACGGCATGGTACAGTCCGTAGGCGGTACCCCTTTTATCCGGGGCAACCAGGTCGGCAACAAAAGCTTTGGCTACTCCCTCCACCACGCCGTAATAAATACCGTAGCAGGCAAAAAGCAGCCATATCAGCCACGTACTTGAAACCATGGCAAACCCCAGATATACCATAGCGTAAATAAACCAGCCAAAGGTAATCACTCGCCGACGGCCCAGCCTGTCGGATAATATTCCGGCCGGTATAGAAACAGCCGCATAGGTAATATTGAAGACGACGAGCATGAGTACCACGTTAATCAGGGATACATCAAGATTCTGTGCCCGCAGTATGACGAAAAAGTCGCTTGAGTTACCCAGAGTGAACACGGCCATTAACGTGAGAAACACCTTGAACCTGTTATCGTAGCCGGTAAGATAATAACGCATGGATGTTGGCTTTAAATTGGTACCGGTTGTTGACCTGTCTTTCGGCTGCTCGCGAACAAATATTATTAGCAGTAAAACCGCCATCACCGCCGGTACCGTGCCCGCTATTACCAGCCACTGGTATGTCTTCAGTTGAAGCTGCAAGCCGCCGCCCTGTACCGTGTACACGATGACGGCGGCCAGTATAAGACCGACAGCGGCACCCATGGTATCCATAGCCCGGTGCAGTCCGAAACCCCTGCCCCTCTCGCCGGGCGTTACCGAATCTGCAATCAGCGCATCCCTCGGTGCCGTACGTATCCCTTTCCCCAGCCTGTCGCCGAACCTGACAGCCAGCACTATGCCCCACACGGAAGCCAGATACATGAACGGCTTGACCAGCGTTGAGATGCTGTAGCCTGCGAGCGCCAGTGATTTACGCCTGCCAATCTTATCGCTGAACCAGCCGCTGAATATCCTCAGAATGGAGTCTATGCTCTCCGACAGTCCGCCAACAACACCAACGATGGTGCCCCCGGCTCCCAGCACATTACTCAAAAACAGGGGAACGAGAGTAAAAATCATCTCGCTGCTGACATCGGTAAAGAAGCTGACGATGCCGAGGAAAAATACGTTGGGGTTCAGCTTGAATATACGCTGCCGCGCTCTCTCTTTACCTGCTATCACTGACATCCAGCTCTCCCTGATTATCTCGCCTACAAGTCCGGTAATCCCCTTTTCAGGAATATATTACACATGCCTTCCCCGGTCATGCGGCATTTTATTATGGCGGACTCGTTATAACTCCGGAATTATCACGTGACAAGGTAACTACCTGTCAAAATACGGGCTCTTACCTGTTGCTGACAGCGGGATGCCTATTATTATATCGGCATCAAGTAGTTTCAGCTTTCTTGCCGCTGCGCCCACAGTGAACATCATTCTGTTGTCTATATTCAGAGTTCTGGCAGTGCTCACCGCCGAACCCAGAGCAATGCCCAAATCCAGCACCTGAAAGATACAGTTGGGCCCGTAGAAGTCTTTACCCTCCCTGCCTCTTGCCTTCATTAGCTCTCCGCAGGTCGGGTAACCGCAGGCACCGCAATTAAGCGCTTTTTCTATTGCCTTGGGCATACCGGTAACACCTACCAGCAAAACGCAACCTGACTTCCTCAGCGTTTCGGCATCTCTCTTAAAAGCTGCTTCCAGATAGGGTGGTTGCGCCGCCGCCCTGCTGTCCATGGTCTCCGCCAGATTTTCCAGGTCTTTCCCGTCAATTATCGCAGTCTTTACCGCATCAATACCCCTCCCCTTAGGTGCCGTCCTGGCGCTACCGGCCATAAGCCCGGCAACCAATCTTACCGCATCTTTTTCTATCTCTTCGGAATCAAACTGGGACATTACTTCCTCCTGTCATCATTTTCTTGATAACTCTGTATTCTCTATCTATACCATTACCCGGCACTAATAATAATTACACCGTCCGCATCTTTAAGATAATGCACACAGTGTAATTATCCTTTATCGCCACTCGTTATCTACCTTAACCAACCGGTCTTACGCTTCCCATACCTGCTTCATTTTGTAACCTTTATCCTTCAGAGCCGTCTCCGTAAGCTCCATCTTTTGTGGTACAACCTTGAGTAAAGTGCCACCCTTGGGCGGTATATCCCAGCCTTCCTTGCTGGAGTTAGCTCTGTTGAATATCTTCCAGGCGCTTACATACTCGCTATCACTATCTGTTATCAATATCGCTCGGCTGGTAATCTGCAGCCCCTTGACCGTCAACCAGCCATGCAGCGGGTTATTAATGACAACACTTATGTTGGGATTGGCTTTCATATTGTCAATCTTGCGCCCCCGGTCAACCATTATGTAAAGTGTGGTTCCTTCGGCCTCATATTCCAGTGGAGTGGCCCGGGGTATATTATCCTGGGCTGTTCCCAGCACACAAACGTTATTCGACTCTATAAACTCGCTTACGTACTGTTCGAACTGCTCCCTGGGCATCGCTTCCAGTGATTTTTTGGGTTCACTTCCCGTTGTCATGTCTCATACTCCTTTAAAAAATACTTTTCTAAATACCTATTTTCTATTTTAACGAATTCTTTCGTACTATAAATACCACTGCTATGTTAAAGCCCGGATTTCCCTCTGTCAAGATACATAATTATACTTAAGGCACAGCCAGCAAAAAACTCATAAATAATCCCTTATAAAGTTCCCGCTTGATATATTTCCCCCGTAGATA
This sequence comes from uncultured Dehalococcoidales bacterium, assembly GCA_964473905.1. Taxonomy (GTDB): domain Bacteria; phylum Chloroflexota; class Dehalococcoidia; order Dehalococcoidales; family CAYYQY01; genus CAYYQY01. The sequence continues at coordinate 16,788 of CAYYQY010000036.1, forward strand.
GTAACTTCACGGGTCATACTATTGAAGCGTGAACTATACCCTTCCTTGACAGTTACGGCCGTAACAGATACAATAACTTTTGCGCCGAGGTAGCTCAGTCGGTAGAGCAGCGGACTGAAAATCCGCGTGTCCCCAGTTCAATTCTGGGCCTCGGCACCATTATACGGTGCGGAAGTAGTTCAGCGGTAGAACGCCTCCTTGCCAAGGAGGAGGTCGCGAGTTC
>CAYYQY010000037.1:0-16899 GCA_964473905.1 uncultured Dehalococcoidales bacterium
GACGGGATATTTGATATAATGAAATCCAGCGGTATGGACAGGACTTTACTTGAGACAGAAGATTTGTCTTTTGACTGGCATGGAGACATTATCCTAAGGCTGGTGAAAGATAGAGTTATAGCCGGTGCCATGCATATAGTAAAAATCCCGTCCGATATTAATCGTTAGCTATTCAAAGAGAGGAGTTATTGTAGTTTATGAATGACAGCAGTCCGGTAATAAATCTGGGTGAAGCCGCTAGCCGGTTCCTGGCCAGCTTGGAGCCAGAGGAAAGTAAAAACTGTCAGGCCGAAGTCCATCGGTTTGTACAGTGGTATAGCCGTGTCAAGTCCATGGCCGGGCTTGCCGCACCGGAGGTGGCCAATTATGCCGAGCGGTTATCGCTGTCCGACATTGACTATGATAGAAAGCTGGAACAAATAAAAGCATTCCTGGTTTATGCTAAAAAAGAGGGCTGGATAAAGATTAATCTGGCAACTCATCTAAAGGCCAAGAAAGCCAAGAATAAAAAGGCACCGGTAAGCAGAAAGAATGTACAGCAAAAAATAGCAATGACAGGAGAAGGGTATGCGGAGCTAGAGGCTGAGCTTGAGAACCTGAGGAGCAAACGCATTGTCGTGATTGACGAAGTACGGCAGGCCGCAGCGGACAAAGACTTCCGTGAGAATGCGCCTCTGGATGCCGCCCGGGAACGCCACGGTCATATTGAGGGTAGAATCAGGGAACTGGAAGAGGCGGTTAAATTGGCAAATGTAATTGATGAACAGCGAAATATGAATTTTAAGGTAAGCATCGGGGACAATGTTAAGCTGGAAGACTTGGAGTCCGGGGAAGAGCTTACCTACAAGATAGTCAGCCGTCGTGAAGTAGACCCAAGCCGGGGTAAAATATCGGACGTATCGCCTGTAGGCAAGGCTGTGCTCGGCGGTCGGCAGGGAGACACGGTAGAGGTAAATATACCCGCCGGTAAACTGAGTTATAAAATCAGGCAGATTGAACGTTAAGCCGTATACAGCCTTGCAATATTTATCGTCACGTTAATATCTAACTAGAAGTCCCAGAAAGCATCAATAGCCTCATCCGGAACATCAAAGACAAAGTCGGTCGGTATCAGGGGCTCCTCTTTAAAGAATGAAGGGAGCCGGTCCGCTCCTTTAGAGAAACCGGCATTCAAATTAAATTCCCTTTCCTCTTTCATTACCGATTTGCCCATTTGCTGCACATCTTCGTTCGTTAGCTCCAGACCACAGTAGGCATTAATCATCTCGGTTACTTTCTCCATGGGGTACCCTCTCTCGGTAAAAGAAATGTAACAGCAGCCCAGGCTGTCTATTACGGATACATTAGTCTGCACCTGCTTCGATGCCTTTATAGCGTCTTCCGGAGTCGGCTGGTGAAAAAGAACGGCACCGGCCGTATGGTCGCTCATGGCCGAGGTGCAGTAGGTAACGCCCGTACCGTTTTCCACTCTCGGGTCATGGGCCGGTACCGCCTGTCCTTTTACCGTGGGCACTCTGCTGATACCGAAAGCCCTGGCGGTATATGCGGTGCCTTCGCCGAGAATTCTGCCCAGCGTTGTTCCCTGACCTACTTCATTTATAAGAGAGATAACTCTCTCGCTATCGCCGAAGTTCAGAAGCCCGGCATCGGCGGCTACCCCCAGAGTAGCGCCCATTTCTATGTCGTCAAGCCCGTAGTCATCGTCAAGCCGGTTCATAGCGGCAATAGCGTATATATCATCAATGCCAAGATTAGCACCCAGCATAGCCGCCGTCTCGTATTCCAGCCCGGAAGTTATGTAGTTACCTTCTTTATCCCGGACGATGTTACTGCAGCGCTGCAAACAGCCCGGCATACAGGGCAGGCTCCACTGGCTGCCCTGGCTGGTCATATAGCCGATGATTTCCTTACCGCCTATTTTGCTGGCGCCTTCAAAGGTACCTAAGGTGAAGTTCATCACTGGCAGGCTGTGATTGCGATCGCTAATCCATACCAGGCCTCCCATTTGCCCGTAGGCGCGTACCAGGCCCGCTCCCTTATTTTCGTCCATAAAGGCGGCGTATTCCTTGATTAGTGCAGTGAAAGCCGTCTCTCTTTGAGCAGCGACCGGTTTGGTGCCGGTATCATCAATGATAATCGCCTTGATTCTCTTTGAGCCCATAACGGCTCCGGAGCCGCCGCGGGCCAGCGCCCGGCTGGGCATACCGTCTATATCGGTACCGGAGATACTGGCCATAGAGGCCTTTCTTTCTCCGGGGGGGCCTATGGTAAGGACGCTGATATTTTCGCCATGAGCTGCTTTCAGTGCTTTAACAACGGCATAGTTAGTAAGACCGGTCAGGTTAGCGGCGGGCAGAATACTCGCACCGTCACTGGTTACCTTTATTACATATAGGCCTATATCCGCCGGCTGACCTTCTATGATTATAGCCTTGATACCAAGTCTGCCCAGCTTTTGTCCGGCGGTACCGCCGATGTTTGACTCTTTGATACCACCGGTTAATGGGCTCTTAAATCCTACCGACAGACGTCCCGATGAGGGCAGGTGGCTGCCGGCCAGAAGTCCCGGAGCAATAATGAACTTGTTATATTGACCCAGGGGATGGCAGGTAGGTAACACCTCTGAATTTAGAATTCTTGCCGTAAGTCCCCGGCCTCCCAGAAATTCATACTCGGATGGCGAATCCTCTGCGGCTGCATTAAGCCCCGTCATATCAATTCTAAATACTTTAGAACCTTTCATTGGAACTCACCTCCCCTGTTTATTCATTTGGTATGTATATATATGAATGAATGCGATTTACTATAGGACGCAACAAATTATTTGTCAAGAAGTAATGTTCAACGAAAGTTGGTCAGTAGGGCTGGTTGTTAGCAGGATTGGATACCTTTCCAGTTGAACCGGTGGGGAGAAAATACACTTTTTATGATTGTAACCTTTTTGTAACCTACCCCCTGTCTTTTTCAGGCATTCTTAACCAGACTTTAACCTGAGGCACCTAAACTAGTATTGGTTTAGTGCGTCAACGGCGCTTCGTGGGTTGAATGTATCCCGTTGGATTGCTATTAAGACGAAGGTTGGTAAAGCGAGAGTAGCTTGGAAGATACCGTAAATATGCTGGTAGACAGACCGGATATAGATATAAACATATCACTATCTGCCGCGGACACGTTCCCAAAATTGCTGTATAGCAATTGCCGGAAATGGGGGCATAAACGTGTTGCCATGCGTAAGAAAAGCAACGGTATCTGGCTTGAGTATAGCTGGCAGGATATCTACGAGCGGGTGAAATACTTTACCCTGGCGCTATTGGCGAATGGCTTTGAACCGGGGGATAAGGTTGCGGCGCTGGGTGATAATACACCGGATCTCTTCTGGGTAGAACTGGCGGCTCTTTCGGGCAGGGGGATTATGACCATAATATCCGCAGATTGCCTTTCCGACGAAGTGAAATACCAGGCCAGGCATTCTGATGCCAAATTCATTATAGCCGAGGACCAGGAGCAGGTTGACAAGGTAGTTAAGATAGAGAGTGAGTTGCCTCTACTCTGGAAAATCATCTACTGGGACCCGAAGGGGCTTAAAAAATACACTAACCCATTGCTGGTAAATTATGCTGACTTTCTGAAGCAGGGTGAGTTGTATGAACGGTCTCATCTCGGTCTCTTTGAGCGAATGATTGCCGAGACCAGCCCCGATGATGATGCCCTTATCCTGTACACATCGGGGACGACGGGTTTACCCAAGGGCGTGGTCATAAAAAACGGCACTATTATGCAGTGGACCAGAGAAGCATTACAGCTGGTGGCGCTTTCCCCGGATGACAACAGTATTTCCTTTACATTGCCGGGCTGGGTGTTGGAACAGGTATTTAGTATCGGCAGCATGTTGTTTATCGGGGTAACCATGAATTTCCCGGAAGAGCCCGAGACCGTCCAGTCTGACCTGCGTGAGATTGCTCCCGATATAGTGGTTTATCCTACCCGGCTCTGGGAACGGCTGTACGCCGAAATAAGTGGCCGGATTACCGATTCCAGCATAGTAAAGAAAATGGCCTATAATCTGCTGATACCGGTTGGTTACAAGTTTGTTGAACTGGCCAGGCAAAAGCGGAAACCAAACCTGTTTTATAGAATAGTCTATCTGTTCGCTAATCTCTTGCTGTTCCGCCCGCTCAAAGATAAGCACGGGCTTATTAGCGTGCGCTATGGTATTACTAGCGGTACTACCCTTGGTCAGGATATTGTTGAGTTCTTCCGGGCGATAGGGGTTAACATGGTGCCTCTTTATGCCATTACCGAAGCCGGTGTGGTGAGCGGACAGCGGGCTGAAGAATTTAGCGCGGGAACAGTAGGTCTGCCTGTAGGTGACGCTAAAAGCGTCCGCATTGCTATGGACGGTGAGATACTTATTGATATCAGGCACTGCTTTGAAGGGTATTATAAAGATGGTGCAGCTTACCGCCAGGCTACCTTTGACAGCTGGTATCATACCGGTGATGCCGGTTACTTCACGGAGGGAGGGCATCTTGTTTTCCTCGATCGCTTAGCTGATATGAAAATACTGGCTAACGGTAAAACACTGCTGCCCCAGTATATCGAAAGCCAGCTGAAAGCCAGCCCCTTTATAACGGATGCGCTGGTGGTTGGTTCAGAAGAGAGTGATACCGTTATCGGCATTATAAATCTGGACCTCGGTGCCGTATTAAAATGGGTAGCGAACAACAAGGTTAACGATTTTTCCGATACCGATTTATCACAAAAACCGGAGGTCTGTGAGTTGATACGCGGGGAAGTGGTCCGGATTTGTGATAAGCTGCCGGAAAACTTGAAGATAGGTAAATTTGTAAATGTCCGCAAGGAATTTGACCCCGATGAGGGGGAACTAACCAGGTCACGAAAGTTACGCAGAATATATCTGGAAAAAAGATATAAAGAGCTTGTAGATGATATATACCGCGGCAAAGAGGAGTTCAAAGAGAAGGTAGTAATAGAATATCAGGATGGTACCAAAGGGGAAGTAGAAACTGTCATCAGGGTAAATGAGGTTTAAAAAGTGATGTGCCATCTGAGTTTACGGAGCGATATCAGATGCTGGTAATGAATGCCGTAGAGGTAAAGTACCTCGATGTGATACTGGTTTTAAGGGGCGTCACCCTGGAGGTTGCCGATGGGAAAATAGTAGCCCTTCTGGGAGCTAACGGTGCCGGTAAAAGCTCCGTTCTCAAAGCCACCTCAGGGCTGCTGGCGACGGAGCAGGGGAAAGTCACTGACGGTAGCATAGTGTTTAACAGCGTCCGGATAGACCGGATGATGCCGGAGGACATAGTACGCCGGGGTATCGTTCAGGTAATTGAGGAAAGAAAGGTACTGGAGCACCTCAGTGTTGAGCAGAATTTGAGGGGTGGGGCTATCTTGCGCAAAGGCGAGTTGAGAAGTGATATAAATATGGTTTATGATTATTTTCCCAGGCTGAAGCAGCTGCGCCATGCTACTGCGGGTTACCTTTCCGGTGGTGAGCAGCAGATGCTGGTGGTGGGCCGTGCCATGATGGCCCGGCCGAAGCTCATGCTTCTTGATGAGCCGGCAATGGGGCTCGCGCCGTTACTGACCAAAGAGATATTTGAAATGCTAAAAAGGTATAACGGGGAGCAAAAGGCGGCTATGCTTATAGTCGAGCAGAATGCCCGGGCAGCACTGTCTATAGCTGAATACGGCTACGTAATGGAAAATGGCAGGGTAGTGCTGGAGGCACCGGCGGCAAAGCTTGCCAGTAATCCCGATGTGAAGGAGTTCTACCTGGGTCTCAGCGAACTGGAGGGTAAAAAAAATTATCGGGAAGTTAAGCACTACCGCCGGCGTAAAAGGTGGCTATCATAAAGTACTCAGAGGTAATTAAAATAGCGTAATGGATAAACTACTGCAGTTTTTGGCCAACGGTATAATGATAGGTGGCATCTATGGTCTGGTTGCCCTGGGCCTGGTGCTGATTTACAAATCCTCACGTGTTCTAAATCTGGCCCATGGCGGTTTCCTGATGATATTCGGCTGGTTATGCTGGTCTTTTACCGAGCAGATCGGTATGAATATATGGCTGAGCATTGTGCTGGTAATCGTCGTGTCCATCCTGGCTGGTCTGGGGGTGGAGCGTGTCATGCTGCGGCCGCTTATCGGTCAACCTATTCTGGCGGTAATCATAGCTACTCTGGCGCTGGGCTATCTTCTGGAGGGCATAGCCATTATGGCGTGGGGGGCTAATACCAAGGGCTTACCGGAGTTTATTCCCCACAGTGCCATCTGGTTGGGTCCCGTGGCTATACCCCAGCACTATATCTGGTCTTTTGGTATAGCTCTGGTTTTATTCGGTATCCTGATGTACTCCTTCCGCTATACCAAAATGGGACTGGGGATGCAGATTGTATCTGAAGACCAGCAGGTAGCCCGAAGCTTGGGCATAAGTGTTAAGTCAGTCTTTGCGCAGAGCTGGGCTTTTGCCCTGGCCATAGCCGCTATTTCGGGTATACTTTATGCTGCGCTTCATGCGGTAAGTAACTTTAATCTGCTGGTCGGTATCAATAAGGCCTTACCGGTCATGATTCTCGGTGGACTGGAGTCACTGCCCGGCGCTCTGGTGGGCGGGCTGATAGTCGGCATCTTTGAGAGCATCGGCGGCGGCTATATAGACCCTCTGGTGGGCGGCGGCTTCAGCGACATAGTCCCGCTGATATTAATGCTCATCATCCTGCTGGTGAGACCTTACGGTATATTCGGCTGGAAACGGATAGAGAGGATATAGCGATGCGAGCTGCTGGTGTATATGATGTAAATTACGCTGAAGACATGGCTATTGTCCGTACCAGGATGCAGTGGGTGCTGCTGGCGCTGTTTCTTGCTTTTCTTTTAGCTTTTCCTCACTTCAGCGGGCTTTACTGGACGGGCGTCTTCAGCCTGATGGGCATTATACTTATTGCTGTTTTTGGTCTACACATTACCACGGGACTATGCGGGCAGATAAATCTGGGGCAAACTGCATTTATAGCGGTGGGTGCTTATACATCGGCGGTAATAACCTCAAAGATGGGGTTGCCGTTTCTCCTAGCTTTACCCAGTGCCGGAATCATAGCCGGCCTGGTCGGGCTTATCTTCGGTGCACCTTCGCTGAAGATAAAGGGTTTTTACCTGGCGATGTCTACCCTGGCGGCGCAGGGTATCATCATCTGGATAATACTGCATACCGATATCCTGGGGACGGCTGTGGGCTTGCGCGTACCTTATGCCAGTATCGGCGGCTTTGCTTTCGATACCGATACTAAAATGTACTACCTGATACTGGCAGTGGTGATAATTGCCGGGCTGGCAGCGCTGAATATTACCCGCACCCGAGTCGGCCGTGCCTTTACTGCCATAAGAGATGATGACCTGGCGGCGGAAGTAATGGGCATTAACCTCTTTTACTACAAGCTACTCGCCTTTTTTATCGGCTGTTTCTATGCCGGAATTGCCGGTTCGCTCTGGGCACATTATTTCAGTTACGTGCAGCCTTTGCAGTTTACGTTAAAAGACTCGGTATGGTACCTGGGTATGATAGTAGTAGGTGGAGCGGGCAGCACACTGGGAGCGGTGCTGGGCACCGTTTTTATCCGGTTACTGAGTGTATTTGCCGATTTTATATCTCCGGTGCTGGCTTCCAACTTTCCTATGGTGCGTGCTAACGTTACCTATGCGGCGGGGGCAATATTGTTTGCGCTGGTAATTATTATATTTATAGTTAAAGAGCCTAGAGGGCTGGCGCACCGGTGGGAGGTATTCAAGACCTGGTATCGCCTGTGGCCTTATAATTATTAGACAATTGTGTGGTACCGTATATTCAGTAATGGTATTTGGCGAACAATGGGTAAATGCCATTACTCCGTTACCTTTTTGTAACCGTAATGAAACCTTTTATCACCCTTCGTTGCATATTGTTAACCACTCTTTAACCTTTACGGTGTAGCATAGTAGGTATAAAGGGTATTTTGTGTCCAGAATATTAAGCATGGGAATAAGGAGGGAAGATAGATTGAAAAGAAAATCAATCAGAATACTAGCAGGGCTTATGGCTTTTGTTTTGATAGCAGCGGCCGTTGGCGGCTGTGCTCCAGAACAGGAAGAACCCCCTGTACAGGAAAAGACGGTACTAATAGGTTATATTGGTGACTTTAGCGGTCCCACGGCACAGGCCAGCAGCCGGCTATGGACATGTGCCACGGAGTTTTTCAAGTGGGCAAATGAGACTGACTACCTGCCGGGAGTTAAGGTGGAGTGGACCGAGGAGGATGACCGTTATGACCCCGGGCAGGTACCCATAGCTTATCGCGGGGTTATGGCGGAAGAACCTCTGGCAATATTTACCATGCGTGCTGCTACTGCTGCCGTGGTGAAATCACTTGCTGAACGTGACCAGGTACCGGTCATCGGTTTTACGGGTAGTGTAGAGACGGCACAGGACCCTCCGGGCTATGTATTTGTAGGCAGCTTTGTTCCAGAGATAGGGTTTAATAGCTTCTTAAACTATGTGAGTGATACCTGGACGGAAGATAGACCGTGCCGGATTGCCTCAATCTCATGGGATACCGATGATGGGCGCCAGCACATAGTATCGGGTGCCGAGACAGCAGCGGCGCTGGGTATTGATTTCAAGGAAGAGTACGCCGAGATTGCACCGCCGGGAACAATGGATCTGGCTACCTATATGATTCGTATAAAGGAAATGGATCCCGATTATATCTATATGGCTTTAGTAGGTCCAGCCAGTGGCTCGGCGGTAAAGACCATGATTAGCATGGACATGGATACTACGAAAGCGGTATATTGCGTCATGTCCGGCGGCGGGATGTATGAAGAGTTGACGGCTGTTGCCGGTGAAGAAAATACGTATGGCGCTACGCTGGTCATGGCGGACTATGCCTACTCTATCCAGACAGAGGATCAAAAACGCATCAAGATGCTGATGGAAGGTACCGACTTCGGCTGGGATGCCAGGTACCACGTGAACGCCCTGTCATTCTACCTGTCGTGCAAGATTCTCTACGAGGGCATGAGGATTGCCATTGAGGACGTGGGTATTGAGAACCTGGATCGCGAGTCTCTATATAACGCGTTGCAGAAGATAGATAACTTTGACACCGGTGTGTCGCTGCCGGTAACATACAGCTCTGATGACCGCCTCGCTGCCCAATCCTGTTATATTTACGAGATAGGAACAGACGGCGTGGCCACTTTGAAGACGGATAAAGTGTACAACTGGCCACAGAAGTGGGGTGCGGACGTTTACTAGTCTGTTGGCTTTCGGTAACAAGAAAGTTTCTTTAAAAGGGCGAGGAGTTAACTCCTCGCCCTTCTCTAAAGGGGAGAGAAAAGAAAATACTGTTAATGTCAGATTCGGGAGGAATCAGCCAGCATGATAAACAAGGTAATAGGGTCGGTTGAAGAAGCGGTAGTGGATATTCCGGACGGTGCGTCTATTCTGGTGGGGGGATGGGTGAGTGGCAGCGCCTATAACTTGCTTACGGCTCTCGCCGGCAGAAAGCCAACACCCAGGGGGCTTACTGTTTGCGGGCAGAGTATGCTCTATGGTCAGGAGCTCGCCAGAGTCGGCGCTCTGAAGAAGTTTATCTCCGGCTATCCCAGTGATAAGGGCTCATGGGTGGATGTCAAAGGGGTGGAAAATCCTCTGGCGCGGGCTCACCGTTTGGGGGAAGTTGAGATTGAGTCTGAACCATACGGCAATATCTTTGAGCGGGTAAGGCTGGCCGGTGCCGGGATACCCGCTTTCTACACTCCGGTGGGTGTAGGTATGTCATTCTCGGCGGGTAAAGAGATACGTGAGTTTGGTGGGAAGAAATACATGTTGGTTGAATGTCCCAGATGGGACTACGCCCTGATAAAAGCCCATAAGGCGGACAGGTACGGTAATATTACCTATTCCGGCACTTGGCGTGGCATTAACTCGCTATTTGCCATGGCGGCCGGCTTTACCATAGCCGAGGTTGATGAGATAGTGGAGCCCGGTGAGATTTCACCTGAGGATATCATAACTCCGGGGATATGGGTGAAAAGAGTGGTAAAGGCTCCTTATGATAACAATCCGGCTACCTTCGTGATGCGGACAAGCTCCGAGGTGCCGGAGGAGACATGGATAAATGCGGGTATAGTGGCACCGGCCAAGGGAGAGCCCGACGCGGTAATAATAACGCAGCCGGGTAGTAAGCGAAGAGGACTGACTGACGAGCTTATCTGTGCCCGTGCAGCCAGGGAGATTAAAGAGGGCATGTATGTCAACCTCGGTGCGGGTATACCTACCGGCGTTGCTAACCACATACCGCCGGATTTAGAGGTATTCCTACATGCCGAGAACGGTATCCTGGGCTATAGAGGTTTAAACTCGTCGCAGGCGGCGGACTGGACGGTTGTAAATGCCGGCTCCCAGCCGGTGGCGCTGGTACACGGTACGAGCTTCCTTAATTGCTGTGATGCTTTTAACATGATAAGAGGTAAAGCTCTTGACATGACCATTGTTGGTGGCTACCAAGTGTCTGAAACAGGCGACCTGGCCAATTATAAACTGGAGGAAGCCGACCTCGGTAATCCCGGAGGGGCTATAGACCTGGCTTATGGTGCCCGTAGACTAATGGTTCTCATGGAGCATATCACCAGGGATGGCAGGCCGAGAATAGTCAGGAAATGTAACATGCCGTTAACGGGGGTAGGGGTGGTTGGCACCATCATTACCAACTATGCCTTTATGGAGGTCACCGGTGAGGGGATTTTGCTTAAGGAGCTTGCCCCTGGCATTACCGTTGACGAAGTTCAAGCGGCAACCGAAGCCAGTCTAAAAGTGGCTTCGGACGTTAAAGTGATGGCTATTTAAAGAATATTCATGCTTAGTGCGTAAATAATATGGTGACAATTTACTGCATTGTAACCGTATTGTAACGGTATTGTAACTTATTTCCCCGCTTGGGCATAAACTGGTAACCAATATTTAACCTTTTAGTCGTAAACTGATGAGTGATGGTAGCTTAAGATGGGTGTTTGTATAATAATAGTGACGTCTGGAGATAGAAGGTTTACATAAAGTATTACTGAAACTGAGTTTAACACAGGTTGTCAGTTAATCAGGAGGTAAGGGCGATGTAGTAACGTAGGGTTTTTGGTAAGGGTAAAGTCAATATCGAGGAGGAAAAGTAGCTTGAAGAAAAATCTGTTAAAGTATTTACTGGTTGGGTTAATGGCACTGGTTTTACTGGCGGTTCCACTGCTGGGAGCATGTGGACCTGAAGAGCCAACTGGGCCCACTGAGCCCACTGAACCTACAGAGCCTGAAGTAACCGAGCAGACCATATTGGTTGGTGCGATTCAGGACTTTAGCGGCCCAACGGCGCAGGCGAGCGGTAGACTATGGGCATTAGCTCAGGAGTTTTTCAAGGAAGCCAACGAGACTCAGCTCGTTCCGGGTATAACGATTGAGTGGACTGAAGTTGATGACCGTTATGACGCAGCCCAGGTACCGATAGCGTACCGTGATTTGAAGGTAAAAGAGCCCGATATAATATTCACCATGACGGCGGTAGACAGTTCCGGCGTAAAGGCGTTTGTTGATCGTGACAATATCCCGGTTCTCAGCTTTACCGGGAGCGTGGCTACAGCCCAGGAGCCGGTAGGCTATGTATTTCAGGAGACTTTCGTACCCGAAATCAATTTTAACTGCTTTTTGAACTATGTTGCCGATACCTGGACCGAGGACAGAGCGTGCAAGGTAGCCTCTCTATCCTGGGATGATGATGACGGCCGTCAGCATATAAATTCGGGAATTGAGACGGCAGCGGTACTGGGTATAGATTTCCAGGAAGAATATGCTCTGATTGCACCGCCGGGAACCATGGACTTCACGAACTACGTTACTACATTGAAAGATATGGACCCCGATTATATCTTCTTCCCGATGATTGGTCCGGCGACGGGATCGGCGATTAAGATTATGGATGTCATGGGTATGGATACCACGAAAGCAGTATTTATCGTCATGTCCGGTGGCGGTATGTATGAGGAGCTAACCGCTGTTGCCGGTGGTGAGGAACTGACGTGGGGTGCTACTCTGGTGATGGCAGATTATCCCTGGACCATTCAGACTCCGGGGCAGGAGCATATAAAGGCGCTCCTGGCTAAGACTGACTACGGTTGGGATGCCAGGTACCACGTAAACGCGCTCTCATACTACACCTCGTGCAAGTTACTATATGAGGCGTTAAGAATTGCCAAAGAGGACGTAGGAATCGGCAATATCGATGGCGAGGCGATTTCCAACGCACTGCAGAAGATAGAGAACTTTGATACGGGAGTATGTCTGCCGGTAACCTTCGGTCCGGATGACCGTCTGGCTGTACAGTCAACCTACATATATGAAATTCAAGAGGATAGCCTGGCTCATCTGAAGACCGAAAAGGTCTATAACTGGCCGCAGAAATGGGGCGAGGACGTTTACTAGTCCATAAAACAACCCTTTTCACAACTACCAATAACTGGTGGGGTGCTGGAGCATCCTGCCAGTTATTGGTTAAAAGGTCATTTTTTTAAGTTGCACAGAAATGTCTAACTGATCGTTCAGCAAGCTATGCCTGCTTGACTATATATCTGTTATTAAGTTATATTGGGTTATAAAATATTTTACAAATACGTAAAAAATAACGTTATTCGGGATAACGCGTTAAAGCTGATAAACTGTATCGGCATCCTCGCAGCAGCATAATAAAGACCAGAATAATAGCCAGGCATACAGGCTGATGAAGATAGCAATAAGCGGTAAAGGGGGAGTAGGCAAGACGCTGTTAGCGGCTATGCTTTCCAGAGAGTTTGCCAAGTCCGGCTATAGCGTATTTGCTATAGATGCTGACCCCGATGCCAATCTGGCAGCGACACTCGGGTTTCCGCACCCGGAAGATATTGCCCCCATCTCCGAGCTAGATGCTCTCATTGAAGAAAGAACGGGAGCACGGCCGGGTGAGCCCGCCGCCTTTTTCAAGCTGAACCCCAAAGTGGACGATATACCGGAAAAATATTCCGTAATATTTAACGGCATAAATATATTGCGAATGGGCAGGATAAAGCGGGGCGGTACCGGTTGCTATTGTGCCGAGGGTGCGCTACTGAAAGCGCTGCTGACTTATCTGCTTATACAAAGAGATGAAGTTGTCATTCTGGACATGGAGGCGGGTATAGAGCATCTTACACGGGGGACGGCAAAGGATGTTGACCGGCTGATTATTGTGGTAGAGGCAAGCAGCCACAGTATTGAGACAGCACACCGGATTACCCGGCTGGCGCGAGAAATTGGTATAGACAATATTGAGGTAGTGGGGAACAGGATTAGAGACGATAAGGATAAAGAATTCCTGCTTGCCAGTCTAGCGGACTATAATACTATCGGTTTTATTCCTTATGACGGGGCGCTGGTTGATGCCGATATTAATGGCCGTAGTGTTCTTGATTCCAGTGACAAGATTAATAGCGAGGTAAGCAATATATACAGGAACCTGGTAGCGGAATTTCAGATTGGCAGTAATTAGCTCCCGTGAGATAAGGATTTAAGTATACATAGCTCGTTTGCTATGTATACTGCGTTTTGGTTGACCTCTTTACATAGGGTAAACATCTGGCTATTTTAACTCAAGGCTGAGGCAGGGCATAAACGATATATTGAGGAGGTAACCTTGGCTTACGATCCGACCATAATGAAAGACTGGCAGATTGCGGAAGCTGCCGAGAAAAATATGCCTGATAGCGAAGAGTGGCAGGCAAGGCTGGGTCTTAATAAGGACGAGATTATTCCTTTCGGCAGGGTATGCAGACTGGACTTTATGAAAATCATGGAGCGTCTGGCGAACAGGCCGGACGGTAAATACGTAGAGGTTACCGGTATTACCCCGACACCGTTTGGCGAGGGTAAGACTACCACGACCTGTGGACTTATAGAAGGGCTCGGTAAGCGTGGTATGAATGTGGGCGGGTGCGTTCGCCAGCCTTCGGGCGGGCCGACCATGAATATCAAGGGGACTGCCGCCGGCGGCGGTAACGCGTTGGTTATACCGCTAACCGAGTTCTCCATGGGGCTTACCGGGGATATAAATGATATTGCCAATGCTCATAACCTGGCTATGGTGGCGCTGACGGCCAGAATGCAGCACGAGCGCAACTATGATGACGAGCAGCTTGCCAGACTCACCAGGATACGGAGATTGGACATAGACCCGACCCGGATACAGCTGAACTGGGTTATAGATTTTTGTGCACAGAGCCTGCGCAATATTATTATCGGCATCGGCGGTCGTAAGGACGGTTTCATGATGCAGTCAAAGTTTGACATAACCGTGAGTTCCGAGCTGATGGCTATACTATCTATCGCCAGGGATCTGTCTGACCTGAGGGAGAGAGTGGATGAAATTATCATCGCCTATGACAAGAAAGGTAATACGGTAACGGTAAAAGACCTGGAGGTGGGCGGTGCCATAACTGCCTGGATGCGTAATACCATTAATCCTACGTTGTGCTCTACGGTTGAGTGCCAGCCTATCATGGTACATGCTGGTCCTTTTGCCAATATAGCGATAGGCCAGTCATCAATTATCGCCGACCGTATCGGGCTCAAGATGTTTGATTATCATGTTACGGAAAGCGGTTTTGGGGCGGATATCGGCTTTGAAAAGTTCTGGAATGTGAAGTGCCGGTTGAGCGGTCTCAAGCCAGATGTATCGGTGCTGACCACTACCATCCGTGCTCTGAAAATGCACGGCGGCGGGCCCAGGGTAATAGTCGGCCTGCCGTTGCCTGATAGCTACACCAGGGAGGACATGGGATTGCTGGAGCAGGGGCTGGTGAATATGTGGCACCATATTAATATCATCAAGGCTTCGGGAGTAAAGCCGGTAGTATGTGTTAACCGCTTCACTACAGATACGGAAGCTGAAATTGCACTGGTCAAGGAAGCTGCGGTGTCAGCCGGTGCCCGCTGTGCCGTGGGCACGCACTGGGCAAACGGTGGTGATGGGGCACTGGAGCTGGCCGATGCGGTAATAGAAGCCTGCAATGATAATAGCGATTTCACATATCTCTATCCGGTAGAGATGAAACTAAGAGAACGCGTGGCAACTATTGCCAGGGTAGCCTACGGGGCGGGTGGTGTGTCCTGGTCTCCGGAGGCCGAGGCGAAAGCAAAGATGTTTGAGTCGGACTCCAAATATGATGTATACTCTACTATGATGGTTAAGACACAGCTTTCCCTGACTCATGACCCGGCGCTAAAAGGCGCTCCCAAGGGGTGGATATTACCCGTACGTGACGTGCTGGTTTACGCAGGGGCCAGGTTTCTTTGCCCCTGCGCCGGTAGCATTAACCTGATGCCCGGTACCAGTTCCGACCCGGACTTTAGACGAATTGACGTTGATGTCAAAACCGGAAAAGTAACCGGACTATAACAATTTTCCCCTCGTTGCTGCTTACGGCAGGTAATTTTATGACAAAAAAGCAATCCAGCATAAAGAGAAAAGTCCACTTTGAGCCTAATAATATTGATATTATTGCAAACCCGGGCGATAACCTTTTAGAGACAGCAATAGATGCCGGAGTGCATATTAACGCGTCCTGTGGCGGTAACGGTGTTTGCGGTACCTGCAAGGTGCTCATAAAAAAGGGGGAGGTAGAGAGTAACCGGACGGAAAAGCTCTCGGAAGAGGAGTGGGCGCAGGGTGTAAGGCAGGCGTGTCAGAGCCGTTTAATTACTGATTTGACCGTTCATATACCGGTAGCGTCTCGGCTGGATCAGGCGGTAATAGACAGAGAGAGGCAGGAGGCAGTAGACGCGGTGGCCACCGGCTGGAACTACAGCCCTATAGTAAGTAAGTGCCGCGTCAAGCTACCGGCACCGTCTTCCGGAGATAATATAAGTGACTTAAACAGGCTGATAAAAGGAATAAAAAAATCATGTAATGTCAGCAATGTGTCCATAGATTTTAATATGATGGAGACACTGCCCGGCGTCCTGAGGCAGGGCGATTTTGAGATTACGGTGACTTCTCTTGTTACCGCACTGAAGTCAAGGGCTCAGCACAGGCGAAAAACCAGGGTGACAAAAATAGAACCGGGAGATACGGTAAAGCGTAATTACTCACTGGCTTTTGACGTGGGCACCACTACGGTTTGCGGTCAGTTGCTGGACTTAAGCGGCGGTAAAATCGTAGCCCAGCACATAGAGTACAACCAACAGATTAGCTACGGCGGAGACGTTATCAGCCGTATAGCCTACTGTGAGAAGCCGGGCGGGCTGAAAAAGCTTCAGCGTGCTGTGGTGGATACAATAAATACTATTATCAAGCGTCTGGTAGATGAGTCCGGTATTGATATAAATGATATTGGACACATGATGATAGCTGCTAACACTACCATGACGCACATACTCCTCGGACTTACGCCGAAATATATCCGGTTAGCGCCGTACACGCCGGTCGCCAACCTGATACCACCGCTAAAGGCAAGCTATCTGGGTATTAATGTCAGCGATAATGTTTACCTCAATACGGCACCCATGGTAGCCAGCTATGTCGGTGGGGACATTATATCCGGAATTATCGGCTCGGGAATGTACCAGAGGCAAAAACTGACACTTTATATAGATATCGGCACCAACGGTGAAGTAGTTGTCGGTAATTCGGAGTGGATGGTCGTGGCTTCCTGCTCGGCTGGCCCAGCCTTTGAGGGCGGCGGTATAAAGCACGGTATGGTGGCGACTGCCGGTGCCATTGAGGACTTCCATATTGACCCCTCCACTCTGGAACCGGTGGTGAGCACTATCGGTGACAGCAGGGCGAG
>CAYYQY010000038.1:0-15642 GCA_964473905.1 uncultured Dehalococcoidales bacterium
GAGATATCATCTATCAGGCCAGGGAGCTCGGTCTGGGCGTGGGATTAGCCATTAACCCGGAAACCCCGGTCTCCAAATTTCTACCGCTCACCGGCGAGATAGACAGCGTGCTTTTCCTCACGGTTAACCCCGGCTTTTACGGCAGCCCGTTTATACCGGAAGTCCTGGACAAGGTGATGGAGCTTAACGGAATAGCCCCCGACCTGGAGATAGGTGTTGACGGCGGCATCAAGGAAAGCAATATCGCCCGCGTTGCCGGGAGCAGCGTCAGTGTTATCTGCGTGGGTAGCGGTATATTCCTGAACCCGGATCCCGGCGCCGGTTACCGCCGTTTAAAAACACTCGCCGAAAGCGGCTTAAAAGACAAAGAGCCGTAGTCAATTATATAAACCTCGGATATTATTCCACCTTCTTAACCGGATGACCGCCAAACTGATTGCGCAGGGCGGAAACCAGCCTGGCAGCGAAAGGTTGTGCCTGCCGGGAATGAAAGCGCACCATTAGTGACTGGGCAATAACCGGCACCGGAACAGCAAGCTCTATGGCTTCTTCCAGTGCCCACCTCCCCTCCCCGGAGTCATCTATATAGGCTTCTATATTTTTCAAGTCGGGGTCTTCCTGTAAAGCCATCACCGCCAGGTCAAGTAACCAGGAGCGTATCACGCTGCCGTCACACCAGATACCGGCAATACGGGTTAAATCCAGTTTGAACTCCTTTTTAGCCTGCATCAGCTCAAAGCCTTCGGCGTATGCCTGCATCAGTCCATATTCAATACCGTTATGAACCATCTTGACGAAATGCCCCGCCCCGCTGGGCCCAACGTGGCCGTAACCCCTATCTCCGGACAGGGCTAAAGCTCTAAACACCGGCTCCAGCCGGCGGTAGCCTTCACTATCGCCCCCTACCGTAAGGCAATAGCCGTCCTCAAGACCCCATATGCCGCCGCTGGTACCCACGTCCAGCAAGATTATTTCCCTGCCGGCGAGCACCACGGCTCTTCTGATACTATCCTTATAATTAGAGTTGCCACCGTCAACGATGATATCCCCCGCCGATAATACCGCTGCCAGCTGGATGATGGTTGCTTCGGTAACCTCACCCGAGGGGACCATTATCCAGACAGCGCACGGCCGGGCCAGTTTCCCCACCAGGTCTCCAATAGACATGCTGCCGACAGCACCGTGCTCCACGGCACGGCTGACTGTTTCGATAAGAGGGTCATATACCACCACCCGGTGCCCACTATTTGACAGGCGGCGCGCCATGCCGCTCCCCATTCTGCCCAGCCCGATTATACCCAATTCCATAGCCAAGCCCCTCCTTAACCGTTGTTGAGCAACGACGCTGACCACCCGTCCCGACATCCGGTCACCAACCTGACGGCCCGGCACTCCCCTCCTGATTTCCCCTCAGCGCCTCACGCTCAATAGCGATGACTTTATCCAGACGGCGGCGGTGCCTTGTCTCACCGGAAAAGCGAGCCTTGAGAAAGGCAAGCGTAAGCTCCATAGCCAGCTCCACCCCAATGACACGCGCCCCCAGACAGAGCAGATTCATATCGTCATGTTCTACTCCCTGGCGGGCAGAGTAAGTATCGTGGCAAAGACAAGCCCGGACGCCGGGTATCTTGTTGGCCGCAATAGCCGCACCGACACCGCTACCGCAGATAAGTATGCCACGCTCTGCCTCGCCGGAAATTAGCGTTCTGGCTACCGCCCGGGCAAAGTCCGGGTAGTCGTCATCTAAGTCAAGGGAGCTTGCCCCCAGGTCAAGCACCTGATAAGCCTTACCCAAACGGGCGACCAGTTCCCCCCTCAAGGCAAAACCGCCGTGGTCTGCCCCTATGGCCACTCTCAGCTTCATTTTCCTTTTACCGCCGCCAGACTCATGGCTGCTTCAGCTACCTGCCGGGCGGTGAGACCCAGCTTATCATAGATAACCTCACCGGGTGCCGAAACTCCGAACCGTGACACGCCAATAGCCACGCCGTCCAGACCCACGTAGCGTTCCCACCCCACGGTGGTAGCCGCTTCAATGGACACCCTGGCCCGTATATCCGGTGGCAGGACCTCATTACGATAAGCCGCTGGCTGCGCCTCAAAAAGCTCCCAGGAGGGTAACGAGACCACACGCGCCGCGATACCGCTATTTTGCAGTAGCTGTCCTGTCTCAAGAGCGATGTGCACTTCGGAGCCGGTGCCGATAAGGATAACATCCGGCTTACCCGCTGCTTCCCAGAGTATATAGCCGCCACGCTGCACGCCATCGGCCGGAGCCAGCACTGACCTGTCCAGCACCGGTAATCCCTGACGGCTCAGCACTATAGCCGTCGGGCCGTGACGCCGCCTCATGGCTACTTGCCACGCTTCTACCGTTTCGGTAGCATCGGCGGGCCGTATGGTGACCAGGTTCGGCACCAGCCGGAGACCCATCAGTTGCTCTACCGGCTGATGAGTGGGCCCATCCTCGCCCAAACCGACAGAATCATGGGTAAAAATGAATATCACCCCTGTTCCCATCAGCGCCGCCAGCCGTACCGGCGGACGCATATAATCATAGAAGATGAGGAAAGTCCCGGTGTAGGGGATAACACCTCCGTGCAGAGCCATGCCGTTGGCGATAGCCCCCATGGCATGCTCACGCACGCCGAAGTGCATATTATGACCGCAGTACTCCTCAAAACCGTAGTGCCCGTGGTCCTTTAACGCCGTTTTGGTAGAAGGGGCCAAATCAGCCGAACCGCCGGTAAAAGAATGAACTCTTCCGGCTACGGCATTCATAACCAGCCCTGACGCCTCACGGGTGGCGAGCTTTCCCTGGGTTGCCGTAAACAACCGGGCGAGTCCGCTATCCCATCCCACCGGCAGATCGCCCGCCCAATCTGCCTCCAGTTGCCCCGCCTCGGCGGGGTATGCCTTACGGTAGGCTTCCAGTTTGGTTGCCCACTCCTGCTGCCGGAGGCTGCCGCGAGTCCGTGCCTCACGCATGTGGTTAATAGCTTTCTCCGGTACCGTAAAAGCTTCTTTATAAGGCCAACCCAGACGCTCTTTAGTCAAGCGTGCCTCTTCTTCTCCGAGCGGTTCACCATGCGCCGCTGCCGTGCCCGCCTTGTGGGGGCTGCCGTAACCGATAATAGTCCGGCAGATTACGAGGCTGGGACGGCTCTTTTCGGCTTGCGCCATTCTTACCGCGCTATCCACGCTCGCCGTGTCCATACCGTCTATAGGGCCGATAACATGCCAGCCGTAAGCCTGGAATCTCTGGGCCACGTTCTCAGCAAAGGCAATGTCCGTGTTGCCCTCTATGGAAATATCATTATCATCATAAAGATAGATGAGTTTGCCCAGACGCAGTGTCCCGGCAAGTGAAGCCGCCTCAGAGGCCACGCCTTCCTGCAGGTCACCGTCGGAGACGATGGCATAAACATGGTGGTTAATAATCTCGTACCCCGGCCGGTTATAATGCTCAGCGAGCCAGCGCTCGGCTATAGCCATACCGACCCCGTTGGCAAACCCCTGCCCCAGCGGTCCCGTCGTCGTTTCCACCCCCGGCACCACCCCATATTCAGGATGGCCCGGTGTCATGCTGCCCCACTGCCGGAACCGTTTCAGCTCAGCGAGCGGCAAATCATAACCGGAGAGATAGAGAAGGGCATACAGCATCGCCGAAGCATGCCCGGCGGAGAGAATAAAGCGGTCTCTATCGGGCCACTCTGGGTCACCCGGATTATGCTTTAGAAAGCGGCTCCACAAAACATAGGCCATAGGTGCCGCCCCCAGGGGTGTGCCCGGATGGCCGGAACGTGCTTTCTCAACGGCATCTACGGCAAGAAACCGGATGGTATTGATACACAGGTTATCAATTTCAGTCTCAACCAATCATCGCTCCTTCCCGCTACTTGAAAAATGTGCTGAAAGGAAGACCGAACGGCACTTCCTCTCTTTACGCAGGCTTACCCGCACAGTTTACCTGCCTTTTCTCATACGGATGAGATTCGAGTTTAGACCGCAATTAGCGAATTGTCAATACGTGCCGGGAAGTAAACGATACAGCGTAATCAGCAAGGTTGCGAATATTCGCGTTCTATACCGGAAGAGGGAAATATGCGGAATTTCGGAGCTTTAGCAGGCGAGAAAACCGAACCGGGAGATAGTAAAAAAGAGGGGGATTATTAAATAAAGAGCAGGTGAAAGTGGTATAAACGGCCTTTCTAAACGGCTACGGTATTGTGCTTAAGAGGTATACCCGGCAGCTACTTCTCGGCTTTTTCCAGCTCCGCCTGTTTATCGCCGCTCAGGTCAATATCATAAAAATCGCTGTCGGCATCCGGCAGCACCATGAAAAAGCCCGGCGTGTCATCCACATAGAGCGTAGCATCCGAGACGTTGCACTCAAGGAGATGCCCGCCGGCGGTCTTATCAGCGGTCAGAAAATGAAGATGATAGCCGACCACGTTAACCCCGCCCACATAAGGGGGGCACCGGAAACCGACAATCGTTCCCTCAACATCGATAAACTCGAAAATAGCCTGGTTGGCGGTTACCTCCACCAGCGGCGGATATGGCCGCTCCTGTCCGGGCACACTTCTTGTCTTTACGTAGCTGAAGCTGCCATCAATCCTGATGGCATAAAAGATATTCTCCGTGGGCAGTATCCCGTCTATATAATCCTGTAGCTCCGTATAGCTCAAACCTGCCGGGATCTTTTCTTCACGGTCAGTATCAAAAACGGTCACGCAGGAAAAGGGTGTAGTCATGGCACCAGAGACCGGATAGGCAACACCATCCGCCTTTACCTGGTAAAATTCACCGTCAAACCCTATCATTTCCCCATCAAGGCCGGCAAAGGTACCAATCCCGAAATCTCCGTATCCGGCGAGAGTATCGTAATCAACCACGCCATCATAGACACCGTTTAAGAGAGCGTCTATGGTGGAAATTTGCACCAGGGTCTCCCCGCGGGCTACGGGGCTTTCAGACTCCCCTGAGCTTACACCGGCAGAACACCCGGTGAAGACAGCCGGAAGCAGACATATTAGTAAGACGGTACAATACAGGTAAGCCTTACGTCTTAAAAACATGCTACCTTCAAATCTCCCTGTGAATAATATATTTGATTACTGAAGATTCAGCATCCGCCGGAATTCAGATATGGAGGTAAGCAGTATGTCAGTTACTATCATACCCCGGATATGTCCGGCTCCTTATCCGTAACTTATTCCCTACAGAGCGTAGATTTCCTGGCCAAAAGTGCGCATCCAGTTATCCTTCAAAACTGCTATTGCCTTATCGGTCTTGTCCACACCCAAAATCACTATGGGCTGCCCACTCTCGCCCCGGCCGAGATAGGGATAGAAGTAGGTGACGTTAATATCTACCGCCTTCAGCGGCTTAAGCACAGCCCGAAGACCTCCGGGATGGTCGGGGACCTCCACTGCGATTACATCTGTCTCTTTTATAGCATAACCGTGGCTTCTCAAGACATTGGCCGTCTTCACCGGATCATCTGTCACAAACCTTACCGTGCTGATGTCGGACGTATCAGCTACCGAAATAGCCCTGATGTTGATACCCTCGGCACCCAGCCACTCGCTGACATCAAGGAACTTTCCCGGAATGTTTTCCAGGCTTAGTGAAATCTGCTTAATACACATGATATTCTCCCGATTTATCCCGTCTGCTCATAACTTGTACGCTGTATATCAGGTACAGCACCCGCTGTACACAGAAAAGGCAAACCGGATTACAGTAGCTCGTAACCGGCCGTCAGCGCTTTTTCATTTATAGCTATCAGCTTCTGCTTTTTCTTTAGAGTGTCCTTCATCCCCTTTATTATACTGGACATAGCAGCCAAGTTGGTTTTCCGGATAAAGGCGCCCAGCATCACCATGTTGGCTGATTTCGGGCTGCCCATACTTTCGGCAATACTGTTAGCCGCCACGCTGATGACCTCAATATCACCCCTTGATACCTCTGTTTTTATCAGGGATGAGTTAATAAACAATATACCGCCCGATTGAATCTGGTTCTGGAATCTCATCATGGAAGGTTCGTTCATCGCCACGACAAACTCGGGAGACGAGGCTACCGGAGACGCTATCTCTTCATCGGATATGGCGACAGTGCAGTTGGCGGTACCGCCGCGCACCTCGGCGCCGTAGGCAGGCAAATAGGTGATATATTTACCCTCCGCCATCACCGCCGTAGCCAGATTGAGCCCCATAGAGAGCACACCCTGACCGCCAAAACCGGCAAATACTGCTTTAATCAGCACCTTTGTCCCCGGTTATATCTTTTATTACTCCCAGCGGGAACTGTTTGGTCATTTTGTCTTCTATCCACTGCCATGATTCCAGCGGGCTCATCCCCCAATTTGTGGGACAGGGAGAGAGCACCTCCACCAGGGAGAAGCCAAGCCCGTCTATTTGCGTCTGAAATGCCTTTGCGATTGCCTTCTTCATTTTTCTTATATTAGCCGGAGAGTTCGCCGCTGTCCGCTCGATATACACCGACCCCTTTACCAGAGATAGCATCTGGCTCATATCAATGGGATAACCTTCCAGCTTTCTATCCCGCCCGTAGGGAGTGGTAGTGGTTTTCTGTTCCAATAGAGTGGTTGGAGCCATCTGTCCGCCCGTCATGCCGTAGACAGCGTTGTTGATGAAAATGGCAGTGATATTTTCACCCCGGTTAGCGGCATGCACCGTCTCGGCAGTACCGATGGCAGCCAGGTCGCCGTCCCCCTGATAGGTAAAAACTATAGCCTCAGGGAAAGCCCTCTTGATGCCGGTAGCCACAGCCGTCCCCCGGCCATGTGCCGATTCCAGCATATCCACGTCAAAATAGTTATAAGCAAAGACGGAGCATCCCGGCGGGGGAATACCAATCGTCTTATCCCGGAGATTCATTTCGTCTATGACTTCGCATATAACGCGGTGAATAACCGAATGCCCGCAACCCGGACAGTAATGAAACGGGTTCCTTTTCAGTGATTTGGGCCTCGTATATACCTTCTTCATCTGCCTATTTAAGACCCTTCTGGTAATAGTGGCGCGAGATTACCCGGGCAACCTCGCTGGGAGCCGGCACCACACCCCCCGGCCTGCCGTAGAAAAAGACCTCGGCGGCACCGTTTACAGCCAGTTTCACATCATCTATCATCTGGCCCATATTCAGTTCAAAGACCAGGATATTCTTTACGCTGGCAGTCAGCTCCGCTAACTGTGGTGACGGGAACGGCCAGAGAGTAACCGGCTGCAACATGCCCACTTTTAGCCCCATGGAACGCACTGTTTTTATCGCCCCCCGGGCAATCCGGGCGGCTATGCCAAAAGCAACCACCAGAAGTTCAGCATCGTCTACAAGAAATGTCTCGCAGGTTGTTTCTTCCCGCTGAATCAGCTGGTACCTGCGGAAAAGGCTCCAGTTTATCTCCTCAAGCTCGCTCGCATTGGAGGTAAAGGTCTTGATAACTTTACTGGGGCGGCCTCTGGCTCCCCTCAAGGCATTACTTCTTACCGGTAATTTGTCAGGAGCTTTATGCGCAAATTCCACCGGCTCCATCATCTGTCCCAGCATACCATCCCCCAGAATAACCACGGGAATCTTATAGTTATCAGCAAGGTCAAAAGCCCGGTGCGTCAGTTCTGCCAGCTCCTGTACCGACGACGGTGCCAGCACTATGGTGCGGTAATCACCATGGCCACCACCCCGCGTCGCCTGAAAATAATCGGATTGAGAGGCGGATATGCTGCCCAAGCCCGGACCGCCCCGCGACATGTTAACAATGACGGCCGGCAGTTCGCAGCCAGCCAGAAAAGAAATCCCTTCCTGCTTGAGGCTTATCCCCGGCCCCGAAGAGGACGTCATGGCCCGGGCACCGACGGCACTGGCGCCAAAAACCATGTTTATGGCTGAAATCTCGCTCTCTGCCTGTACGAAGGAACACCCCTCTTTTCGGCTTAGATGAGTAGCCATATACTCGGCCAGTTCATTCTGGGGAGTAATGGGATACCCGAAATAGCACTGGCAACCAGCCCTTATAGCTGCCTCGCCAATAGTACTGTTCCCATTCATCAAGACCTTAGCCACGATAAACCTCTATAGCCACATCCGGGCATACCACCGCACAGACGGCACACCCGGTGCACTCACCGTTATCATTAAAGACAGCGGGCAGGTAGCCGCTCGCATTCAGCTTATCCGAGAGACCGATTACATTCCTGGGGCAAAAGGCTATGCAAAGTTGACATCCTTTGCATAGCTCCGCATCAATCTCAATATAACCTTTCATCCTGCTCTCAAAACGAAATCCTTATACCCGTGATTACTTAAGATGATTACGGTACGGGGGAATAGCCAATTTTAGTAGTTCGGGGCCCGCTACCAGGCCGGCAAGATGATTTAATACACCGGCTTTAATTCCCGGCGTGACATGGCCGCAACATACAGCCCAAAAAATCACCGCATCCAACCGTCTTTTTATAACTGTAACCATCAAGCGAATGCCGCTTGATGTGATGTAACACCTACATTATAACGAGCTCCACTGATTATGACAAATAAAAGTGCCGGCGATAATTATAAGAAAACGGACTTTGCCGTGCCTGCCCGTCTTTATTACCTTACAGTTCTGCATGGTCGCCGGGAATAGCTTTATATCCGCCATCTGATAAATTATTGATAATCGGGGTGCTCGATTAACCACCGGGACATATTCAGCATGGCTTTCTTGTTGTACTTTTCCATAAATTTCCGGATTGTCCCTTCAAACCAGCTGAAAGGCCAGTTTAGCTTTAGTTTTTCTTCAAAATGTAATCTCACCCCGTCCCGCCCCAGCTCTTCAAGCCTGATTTTACCCACGGTACCCTTACGGCTGGTATAGACATAACCTACTCCCGGTTCAATATCACTGATAGTCTCAATACTTTTGCCCTTAAACCCTAACGGCAGTTTATAGTTAACGTGTCTTACCAGGCCGTTACCCAGTTCATCGCCCATCTGGGCTACATTGATACCGGTAACCATTGGTTTGGCAAACTCAGACCATTTATCATAGTCCTGCATCAGTTTCCAGACACGCTCACGCGGGTGAGGAATGTCTACGGAATAACCATACTCTTTCATATTACTGCCCTGCCACTTTCTCAGATAAACTTTAACCAGTTGGTACAGACCTGTCAACCCCCAATTGCGTATATATTGACAAAAGGCAACCGCGAGTATAGTATGGCAATAAACTGCAGTCAGTAAACATAAGCTAACAGCTTAAGCACAGGCAAAGGAGAGCTAACATGGACCCAATTATTTTATTAAACCTGATACTCTGCGTTATAATAGTCATCCTGGGCTCTATAGGTTTCAGGAAAGCCAGTGGTGGCTGGCCTCTATATGTCGCCATTGCCTTCGGACTGTTCGGTCTCTCCCACCTGCTCACACTCCTGGGAGTGGCAGCAGGCCTGGTGGGTTTCCTGATTGCTATCAGAACAATCGCCTATTTGCTGGTGGTCTATATACTCTACCGCGTTGCTTTCAAGAAATAGCGGTTGGAAGCTGCCTGTCTCCACCCGAAACGAGCACCTACGGTGCCCCGTTTATCAGCTAAATGTGTGTGCAAATCTTACGCTCAAGGAAGACAGGATTTTTTGGCTTTTCTCCCGGCGTGTACCGGCCTTCAGCACGTAGCCAGACACCGGCTGTGACCGAGCCGAATCAGGATACTTCGCTTGCTGCAGACGCCAAAGATTTTCGGGCTTCCCGGAACCGGCCTATTACCAGAAACAGGCTTATTGCAGCAATGACCGTGCTGGCAGCAACCATGATGATAAACTGACTGGATACCGCGCCGCTGAGACTATTTATTTTACCCAGGCGCCCGGTATATGTTGATTTATTTATATCTCTGGGCTAGAATTAGTCCATTATACTATAGCTGAAATGGGGGTTCTGGTATGAAAAGACTATTAGTATTTCTGCTCGTTTTTCTCTTACTGCTACCAGCATGCAGTACGCCGGTTTCTCCCCCTGCACAGCAGGTTACTCTGGAGCAACGGCTGGACCGGCTGGTTGAACAGCTGGAGCAGCAGCGCGAGGCATTTCATATTCCCGGCATGGCTATCTCCATTGTCAAGGACGATGAAATTATTCTCGCCCGGGGATTTGGCGTGGAGAACATGGAAACGCAAACGCCCGTAACCCCCGAAACCGTATTTGCCATTGGCTCGTCTACCAAGGCTTTCACCTCCGCCCTGGTCGGTATGATGGTTGACGAGGGCAAGATGGAGTGGGACGCCCCGATAACCGACTATCTCCCCTACTTTGAGCTTGAGGTAAAAAGCGACTACGAAAGCGCACAGATTACGGTACGCGACTTACTCAGTCATCGCACGGGCTATACCCGGATGGGGCTTCTTTTTGCTAGCGGCGAAATCCCTCGGGAGGAAATCCTGCAAGCTGCCACTGCCGCCGAGCCGTTCAGCGGCTTCCGCGAGAAATTCTACTACAGCAATGTCATGTACATGGCTGCCGGAGTTGCTGCGGGGAAAGTTGCCGGCAGCGACTGGGATACACTGGTTGCCAAGCGTATACTGGAACCGCTGGGAATGAACATTACCAGCACCTCTATAAACGAAGCGCAGCAAAACCCCCACCTGTCGCTCGGCTATCTGTGGGACGAAAACATGCAGGAGTATGAATACAAGCCAATGCGCAACATAGATAACATCGCCCCGGCCGGCGCTATCAACTCAAACGTGCTGGACATGGCGCAGTGGTTGCGCCTGCAGCTAGGACGCGGCGAGTACGAAGGGGAGCGTTTGATTAGCGAGACCGCCCTCGGCAAGACATGGACAAGCCAGATTGAGATTGCCCCGGGAATAGGCTACGGCATGGGCTGGATGCTCCGGGAATGGGAAGGCCAGCCCGTCATTGAGCACGGCGGCAATATTGACGGCTTCTCGGCGGAGGTAGCCATGTTACCCGAGTCCAGTATTGGCTTCGTGCTGCTCACCAATGCCTCTGTCTCCCGCTTGCAGCAAACCTCCGTCAACATGGTCTGGGAAGCCCTGCTCGGAGAGTGGCGGGAAGCTGGCGCAACGGACGGTGAAGAAGATTTCGGGCCTTACCTCGGCGCCTATACGGCAAACTTTGGCTCATTTAAGGATACCGAATTTACCGTACTCGTGCAGAACGGGCGTCTGGCGGTAGACGTGCCGGGTCAGCAAGTCTACGAACTTAAAAACCCCGACACAGAAGGTAAATGGTACTTTTCTATTAGCAACGAGATAGCCGTATCCTTTGAGCGGGACGACGAGGGCAACGTTATCAGCATGAAAATGTACCAGTCCGGTCTCACCTTTGAGCTACCCAGGAAAGGGGTAGAAATGGCGCCGGAGATACCCCTTGAGGAACTGCACCGGTATCTCGGCAGCTACCGCTCGGAGGAATTAGACGTTACGGCAAAGGTTCTAATTCAGAATAACCGCCTGGCCATTGACTGGCCGGGAGAGATGGTCTATGAGCTCTACCTTCCCGACCAAACGGGCCTTTGGGTTTTCCTCATCTCAGAGAGATTTGTCCTGAGGTTCAACGAAACGCCGGGCGGGAAAATTGAGTCTCTAACTTACTATCAGGACGATAAAGAGTTTCTGATGCCGCTTACAGAGGAGGAAATATTACCAACGGTAGCAGAAGTACTGGCCCTGCGCGATACGGATGGCCGTAAGACCGCACTGGAAATGATGGGGAACTATAAGGTAACCGGCACCATCCACAGCGTCCAGTCCGGGGTGTGGGCCGACCTTAATATATATGTCTCTGGTATTGATAAGTACCGCGTGGATGTTGACTACGGCCGGTTCGGTTACAGC
Organism: uncultured Dehalococcoidales bacterium; assembly: GCA_964473905.1. GTDB lineage: Bacteria > Chloroflexota > Dehalococcoidia > Dehalococcoidales > CAYYQY01 > CAYYQY01. The sequence continues at coordinate 11,868 of CAYYQY010000038.1, forward strand.
CGGACGGCGGTTAACGGTAATCAGGCCTGGACCGAGTCCAGCTTCGGCCCGTTTGACGAGATACACGGTAAATTTCTGGAGCAGATGAAGCGTAGCCATCCTGAGTCTATGATTGGAGACTGGCGTGACTTCTTTGACTCCATTCAGATACTTCACTCCGATAGTCTTGACGGGCAGAAGGTCTATGTGCTGAATTTAACGCGCGGCGAGTTGCCGCCGGTAACCGTCTACGTAAATGCAGTAACGGGAGATGTGCTCCGTTCTACAACGACCGTGATTCAGGAAGGCGAAATTGCTATACCGGTGACAACAAGATATGAAGACTACCGGGAGATACACGGGGTACGCGTCCCGTTACAGGAGACTTCAACCAATGAACAATCCGGCCAAGCCATTGCCCATTACAAAACAACCGAAGTAAACATTGATGTTGCCGATGAATTCTTCATCCTCACGCCACCGACAAGCCAGTAAAAAAAGCCGGGGCTACTTGAAGTTCGGGCTACACAGTGACATAATCTTCGGAGCGAGCGACATTTTGACTCGCTAAAACTACTCTAAATGAATATTGGGTACCATTGCAGAACATAGCTCAAGTTATTGCGTTCGTTGGCATTTTAGTTTTCCTGGCGCATCTTTTTACCGGTATCTTCAGCCGCACCAGGATTCCAGACGTTATCCTGCTTATTATTATCGGTATCTGCGTTGGCCCTCTGTTCGGCCTGGCATCACCGGAGCAGTTCGGGGCTGTCGGCCCAATATTCACCACCATCACCCTGATTATCATTCTGTTTGAAAGCGGTCTTGCCCTCAAACTGAGTACATTGCGCTCAGCGCTTGGCGGTGCTATGACACTCGCCCCGCTCAGCTTCTTTTCCACGATGGGAATCGTGGCCGGGTTTGCTATCTGGCTCACAGACCTGGAACTGATACCGGCCTTTATTCTAGGGGCCATTGTCGGTTCCACTTCGGAAACAGTGGTTATCCCCCTGGTCAGACAGCTGAAAATCAAGGAGGAAACGCAGACTCTGCTGTCGGTAGAGTCCTCGGTGAACGATGTCCTGAGTATCGTGATTACCGTAGCCCTGGTAGAAGCCTACACCCTGGGCCAGTTTCAAATTGCCGCCGTCTCCGGTAACCTGATTGCATCATTCCTCGTAGCACTGGTATTCGGCATTATCGGCGCCTTTATCTGGTCTATCCTGCTCCACAAGATACACGCTATTAAAAACGCCATCTTTACTACGCCGGCCTTTGTCTTTGTTATCTACGGTCTGGTAGAGACCCTGGGCTTTAGCGGTGCTATTGCCGCCCTCGCCTTCGGCGTTACGCTGGGTAATATAGAGTCCATTCGCTTCCCCATCTTTAAAGGCATAGCCGCCAGGGAAGCAGTCGGCCTGACGGAGACGGAAAAGATATTCTTCAGTGAAGTAGCCTTTTTACTCAAGACCTTCTTCTTTGTTTATCTGGGCCTGTCACTGGAATTGATAAGCGGACGGCTTATTATAATCGGGCTGATAATCACGGCTATTGCCTTCGTACTTCGTATTCCGGCGGTTAAATTAGCCTTGAGAAAGACCATTGTAGATAAAGACACTTCCATAGTAGCTATCATGATACCGAAAGGTTTGGCCGCCGTGGTACTGGCCACCCTGCCGCTGCAACAGGGAATCCCCGGCGGCGAAATAATCAAGAACATCTCCTACGGCGTCGTCCTTTTCAGCATTGTCATTACGTCCATACTGGTGCTCTTGATTGACAAGACAAAGCTGGCCGACGCCTACGGCTGGCTTTTTTCACCGAGACTACCCAGTTTTAAGCTGAAAACGGCATCCCACCCCAGGGAAATAGCGGAGGAAACAGGCAATATCATTCCCGATGGTAGCAAGCTATTCGGGGACACCGGCGATATCCGAAAAAGCCGTACCAGAGAGGATAAAAAGTAGCTCGCTTTATGTCAAATCTCTGCGCCTGCCGTATGTTACCGGATGTTGGTATATAAGTCCGGGGCATCTCAGCGGGCGAGAGAAGACGCCTTATCCCTGGCTCTAGCCAGTACGGTCCTGGCTGTAGCCGAGATAGGTCTTTTACCATAGCCATTCGCTTCGAAATATCTAGTGATAGTATCCAGTGCTTTTCTCTGCAGCTGATTAATAACCATGTAATCTATAGCCAAGCCCTCAGAATGGTGCGAGATAATTACGCAGGCGATGCTGCCCTTTTTCTTATGCCACTCTTTCAGCCCCTTTTCCGCCTTCTCCGTTAAGGCAAACGGCACTTTAATAACCGCCAGGTCGCCATCACTGTCCAGAATCAGCAAGCTCCGGGCTGCATCGGCAGTCTGCCCGGTCGGAGGCAGCACTTTCAGGACAACGAGTGGATAGCTATGCTCGGCTTTATAAATCGGCATGGAAAACTCAATATCCTGTTCGGAATAGTACTGCAGCCTGTTCAGTACTCCAGGTGACGTTTGTGCTCGCGCCCGGTGCTGGCGCTTGGTGTACTCCTCCAGGAATACCTCCCGCTGGGGTTCACCCAGTTTTATTATTCTCTTGGGGTATTTTTTCAGTATATCCGGTAGTTTACCATCCCTGAGGGCATGCTCCAGTACATGTTCCAGTGCCCAGACTTCTTCGGCCCCTATTTCCACCGGTGCCGGTGCGAATTCACCCGGGCTGACCTCCATGCCGATAGTAGCAAAATACTTACAGCTCTGGCTCATCTTCCCGGCACTATCCCGGGCACGGTTATAGACAGATTTATCCAGAAGCGATGTATACAGCTTACCCACGGCATCACAACAGAGCATCCTTACCTTGCTTTTGGGCAGCTTCTCCCCAGTGCACCTCACCGGCATCAGGAACAGAACATCATTATTGGGCCGCAGGCGATTAAATAACCTCATAAATCTCACAATTGGTCAGCTTCCCCGGTGATAGCTACTATGACAGGTTGCTCAAACTTACTGGCAGCCGACCACACGGTAATTAACATCCCTTTTAATCACAAGTAATACTTTAATTCCAGCGGCACAATTTTGTCAATACTTGGCCATCCCTTACCATAGTACTTACCCTCAGACGATTATGAGCGACCTGTCAATATTAATGCGACAATTTGAAATTTTATCATTCAAGGGATTGACAGCTGTGTAAAAAGGTAATAGACTTTCATATTCACATTTCTATTAGCCTTAATAGCTAATCAGTTATATCAGGTGAATCGGTAATGGAAAAGGGTATGTTTAACTATGGTATCGGGCTATGGTCAGGCAGACCCTTTTGCTTTATGCACTTTGGCTATTTGTTTACCTGATAGAGAGTATACCAGAGCACCGCCAGCTTGATGTTACTTTCAGAAAACAGATATTTGATAAGCAAATCAAAAAAGAGGGGTGGTGATGCCTTAAGATGAAGTAAATAATTTAGTTAATCATGATTCGCTATAGCCCCCGAAGTTACGGACCACATTTTATCGCGAGCAATATTCTCAACAATACCGGCTATTAAAAGCTAACAACTGGATTTAAGTCATAATGTAAAGGAGAATGGTGCAATGCACGAGATAACTAGACGGGATTTCATTAAAGGGGCTGCGGCCGGCGCAGCAGTGGTAAGTAGCGCCGGTCTGCTGACAGGCTGTCAGACCGCTGAATCACAGCCATGGATTCCGGAGAGCTGGGACAAGGAAACAGACGTACTGGTTGTCGGTGGTGGCGGCTCCGGATTAGCATCGGCTATCGGTGCTGCCAAAGAGGGAGCTAAGGGAGTACTCC
>CAYYQY010000039.1:0-15603 GCA_964473905.1 uncultured Dehalococcoidales bacterium
ATAATCAAACTTTAAAGAACCTAATGGTTATAAAGGTTCGTGCTGGACAAGTTTTTCCAGTTAGAGACCAAGAGATTAAACCTCTATATGATATAGTGATGAAGTCCATTTGAAGTTTGTTATATTGTAACGTACGCATGGAATGGCAAACATCCCCATGTTTGTCCAGTGGAGATTAGTAAATAAGGTTGAAAAGTAAAAGGGGCAGCATTACTGTTGCCCTTTTTACTATAGTACAGTCCAATAAGAAATAAAAAAGGCTTCGTAAATCTACCACAACCTGCTATATAATCTGCTGATGGCAAAGTCAGGGTGAAATATACCGCCACACCGGAGAGAGCCTACCGGCACATATAATAAATACCGGTGCGGTGTGAGCAATGGCGAACGGTATTTTATTAGCGGGTAAGATTACCTAATTGCACAAGGTTGACGGTTTGTGCTATTGTTTTTCTATCATAGAGAATATCCAGGTAGATACTCCTTGTAACAGCCTTGGCACATGATTTACTACCGGTATAACGTTAGTATCGGGTAATGGAAGAGTGGAGAATATATAGCCGGTAAGTAAAGATGAATGGAAAGGGGGTAGTGGTAAATGTATATTCGGGACATAATGGTAACGGATGTGGTTACTATTGCCAGCAGTGCCAGTGTTGCCGAGGCCAGGAAAATAATGGATGAACACGGGCTGAGCCGTTTACCGGTGGTGGATAAGGGAAAATTGGTGGGTGTTGTGTCTAAAAGACGGCTGGAGCAGGTGTCCCCGTCAAAAGCTACTTCGCTTACCATGTGGGAGCTGAGCTACTTACTGAGCAAGACCACGGTCAAGGAAATCATGGCGGAGGACGTGGTAACGGTAACACCGGATACTACTGTGGAAGAGGCGGTAGCCTTGGCGCAGAACCGCAAGATAGGAGGTATGATAGTAGTTGATAAGGACAAAATTATCGGCATATCTACCACCACGGACCTTTTCTATAAACTAGTGAACCCGATACTGGGTCTGGGTGAGCCGGGTACCCGCATTGAAGTATTTGGCGGTGGTGAGGGTAAGGCGCTGGAAGAGATAGTATCGTTGATAAACAGGCTGAATATAGCAATAGTCACGCTATATACGCACGCGCCGGTGCATACGGCGCATAGAAAGCTGGTGGTTCATCTTGCCAGTGAGGATGTAAGTGGACTGCTAAAAGAGCTAACGGACAGGGGGTACGAGGTTAACGTCAGGCGTCGCTATAAGGACTAGCATAGCGTTACCTATTGCAGACATAAAATATGATTAGCCGAAAAATCAGCTTGGAGACAGCAGGTATCCATCTCGCCGGACAGTTTTATTTACCCGACGCGGCAGAGGGTCAAACCTACCCCACGGTATGTATCTGTCATGGTATTCCGGCGCACGCTCCTGACCCCAGTGATAGGGGTTACGCCCTACTGGCGGAGAAAATTTGCCGTGAGGGACTGGCGGTGCTGATATTCAATTTTAGAGGTTGCGGAGAGAGTGGGGGTAACATTGATATAGAGGGATGGACCGGTGACTTGGAGGCTATGGTAGGCTACTTAGGGGACTTACCCGAAGTAAACAGGGAAAAGATATATCTGCTCGGTTTCAGCGGGGGGGCTGCCGTTTCCGTATATGTAGCAGCCGGGAACAGCAAGGTGTCGGCGGTAGCTGCCTGTGCTTGTCCGTCGGAGTTTGACTTTTTTGGTGGTGTACAAGCGGACGAGCTTATAAAACATTTCAGGAGCATCGGTGCTATTCGAGATGAGAATTTTCCCCGTGACGCTGAAATATGGTTTAATGGTTTTGAGGTGGTAAAGCCCATAGACTACGTGGCTGAAATTGCTCCCAGGCCGGTGTTGCTGGTGCATGGTAGCGAGGATGCAACGGTAGCCGCAGCACATGCCTACCGTCTATATGAGAAAGCCAGGCAGCCCAAAGAGCTGGCCATAATAGAAGGGGCAGAGCATCGGCTACGGGTAAATGACAAGGCCATGGCGGTAATAGTAGACTGGTTGAAACTCAGGGCAGTTGACCTTTAAACGGGTTGCGAGACAGCAAGCATATATTAAATAAAGGGCACTTACATTGCAGGAATCTTGTGGCGTATTTGGCGTTTATGCTCCGGGTGAAGATGTAGCCCGGCTTACCTTCTTTGCCCTGTTTGCCCTGCAACATCGCGGGCAGGAGAGCACCGGTATCGCTACAGCCAATGAGAAAAGGTTGCAGGTATATGCCAGGATGGGTCTCGTGTCACAGGTTTTTAGCGAAGACTCACTGGAACAGCTTAGTGGCAACATTGCTATCGGACATAACAGATACTCTACACGGGGCTCCGGTGGTACCAGTAACATTCAGCCTCTAAAAATAGACGATGGGCCCTATCCCTTTGCCATCGCTCATAACGGTAGTATCATCAACACGGAACACCTGCATAAAGAACTGCGTGAAGATGGCTATAATTTCCGGTCGGCTACCGATACCGAGGTTATAGGTAAACTAATCCTGTCTTCACCGGGGAAAAACTGGGTAGACAGGATTAGATATGCTATGCGGCGGCTGCAGGGGGCCTATTCTCTCGTCATTATGACCAGAGACCATCTATACGGCGTACGTGACGCACTGGGTGTCCGTCCGCTGTGCCTGGGAGCTATTGATGGTGGCTGGGTTATTGCTTCGGAGAGCTGTGCCCTGGGACATATTGGTGCCAGCTTTATCAGGGAGGTTGAGCCGGGTGAGATAGTGGAAGTCTCCGCGAGTGGTGTTGAGAGTTATTGTGAGGAATCAGGGAAGAGGGCACTGTGCATTTTTGAGTATATATATTTTGCGCGTCCGGACAGTGTCATTAACGACCGGTTAATATATCCGGCACGGCAGGCTATGGGTGCGGGGCTGGCGATGGAGCATCCTGTAGAAGCCGACCTGGTTATGGGAGTGCCCGATTCGGCCACGGCAGCCGGTATCGGATACGCCAACTACTCGGGTATCCAGCTGTGCGAGGGACTACTTAAAAACCGTTACGTGGGCAGAACGTTTATAGAGCCTGACCAGCGCATACGTGACCTGGGAGTGAAACTGAAGTTTAATCCCTTACCTCAGCTACTGGATGGCAAGCGTGTCGTGGTAATTGACGATAGCATAGTTCGCGGAACCACTACTCCCCAGGTAGTGAAGCTGCTCCGGCGGGCGGGAGCCAAAGAGGTGCATATGCGTATTTGCGCGCCGCCGCTGCGCTATCCCTGTTTCTTTGGTGTGGATATGGCTACCCGGAGTGAGTTGATTGCAGCTCATAAGAGTATTTCGCAGATTAGAGATTTTATCGGGGCTGATTCGCTGGGATATCTGAGTATAAATGGACTGATAAACGCTGTGGGTCTGCCTAGGAAAAATTTCTGCATGTCCTGTTTCAACGGTGATTACCCGATACCGGTACAGCTTGAAATGGCGGACTGGTAGTAGATACTGCTTGAAGATAATATTTTATTTAGTCGTACGGGCAGGTTGCGGATCGGAGAATACCTGTTAGAATAGCATTATATATTTGTAATATTGTGGCAAGGAGTAAAATAGATTAACGAAACCTATGCTGATGCCGGTGTAAACATCGCTCTCGCGGCCAAAGCCAAGGAGTTAATTAATAAACATGTCCGGGATACCCGCCGGCCCGAAGTCCTGAGTGCTGAAGGGTTCTTTGGCGGACTTTTTGAATTTGCCGGCTATAATAAACCCGTTCTCACGTCCAGTGTTGACGGTGTCGGTACCAAGCTTAGAATAGCTATGGCTCTTGACCGGCATGATACCATCGGCATTGACCTGGTGAATCACTGTGTCAATGATATTCTCACCTGTGGCGCCGAGCCCATATTTTTCCTGGACTACATAGCCATGGGCAAGCTGGTGCCGGAACGGGTAGAGTCTATCGTTAAAGGGGTGGCGAGCGCCTGTAAGGGAGTGGGCTGTGCGCTTATTGGCGGTGAAACGGCGGAGATGCCGGGTATATACACCGGTGGTGATTACGATATTGCTGGCTTTATAGTTGGCGTGGTGGAAAAAGACAGGATTATAAATGGCAGGAATATCGCCGCAGGCGATGCCATAATCGGCTTACCCTCCTCCGGACTGCATACCAACGGTTATTCCCTGGTGCGCAAAATAATTAGTGCGGAACAGCTCAATACTCATTACGCTGAGCTGGGGCGGACACTGGGTGAGGCACTCCTTGAGCCACACCGGTGCTACTACCATGAGTTAAAACCGCTGTTGCCGTTGGTTAAGGGTATTGCCCACATTACTGGCGGCGGGCTGATTGATAATGTGCCCCGCGTTTTACCCGAAGCTACGGTTGCCAGCGTTTTTAGCCAGGCCTGGGAAGTTCCCCCGCTGTTTCAGCTAATCCGGAAGTGGGGTAATATAACTCTGAGCGAGATGTATCATGTATTTAATATGGGCATCGGCATCGTTATAATATGCTCACCGGAGAATGCGAGGCAGTGCATTGAGAAGCTACCCGGTGCCCTGATAATCGGCGAGGTACAGGAGCAAGAGGGTGAAGCGAGGGTGATTATCAGTGACATAGAAAAAGGTGCCGGCTAGCTGAAAAATGGGAAGCGGGTTCCGCGGGTTTGATAACTGGCCGGTTAAGGATAGACCAGCTAAAATGAGATAAGGGAAAGATAGGAGGGATACTGATGCGTGCTATTGTAAGTGTTTCTGATAAGTCCGGTGTAGCTGACTTCGCAATGGAGTTGAGTAAGCTGGGTTTCGAGGTATTCAGCACGGGTGGTACCAAGAAAGCGCTCGCCGATGCCAGCGTGCCGGTCAAGGGTGTATCTGAAATTACTGGATTTCCTGAGATATTGGATGGCAGGGTAAAGACGCTTCACCCGGCAGTCCACGGCGGTATCCTGGCCAGGCGTGATTTAGCCGGTCATATGGAAGAACTGGCGCGGAGCGATATTACGGCTATAGATCTGGTGGCGGTTAACCTCTATCCTTTCGTCCAGACGGTTACCCGAACTGGGGTCAGTCTTGAAGAGGCTCTTGAGAATATTGATATAGGCGGGCCGACGATGATAAGGGCGGCTGCCAAAAATTTTCCCAGCGTGATAGTGCTGGTTGACCCGGCTGACTATAAGCCGGTCCTGGAGAAGCTGAAGTCAGGAAGCGTGGACATGGATGAACGTAAGAGGCTGGCACAGAAAGCCTTTCAGCATGTGGCTATCTACGATACGGCTATTGCGCAGTATCTGGGTCAGGGCTTGGAAAAGCTGCCAGAGGAGATGACCGTCGCTCTGAAAAAGCGCTACGGGCTTCGCTACGGGGAAAATCCGCATCAAGAGGCTGCTTTCTATGCCGAGCAGAGGGTGGCAGATAAGCAGAACAGCGGTATTACTTGGGCGGAACAGCTGGGCGGTAAAGAGCTTTCCTTTAACAATATACTGGACGCCGACGCGGCTTGGGGTGTGGTTACTGATTATTCCGCACCGACGGTAGCCATTATTAAGCATACCAATCCCTGCGGTCTGGCGAGTCACGATGATATTGCCGAAGCTTACCGTCGGGCGCTAACCGGCGATCCGGTAGCGGCTTACGGTGGCATTGTCGCCACGAACCGGGCAATTACGGCGGCGGCTGCTGAGGAGATAAGGCCGACTTTTTATGAGATAGTGATTGCTCCCGAATATGAGCCGGAAGCGCTGGCAATCCTGAAGCGGAAAAAGAACCTGCGCATCTTGCTTGCCGGACTGCCCCCCGATTACGGGAAGCAATCGGCAGGTTACTTTGACTACCGCAAAGTAGTGGGCGGCTTTCTGGTGCAGGGTTCGGACTCTCTTCCCGAAAGTAGCGTAAGTCTCAAGACGGTGACCAAAAGGGAGGCCACCAGAGATGAGATAGACGACCTCCTCTTTGCCTGGAGAGCGGTGAAACATGTTAAGTCCAACGCAATTGTACTGGTTAAGGGTAAGATACTGCTGGGTATGGGCGCCGGACAACCCAGCCGCATCGTGAGTGCCGAGATAGCCAGGGAGAGGGCCGGGGAGAAAAGTGTGGGCAGTGTCCTTGCTTCTGATGCCATGTTCCCCTTCCCCGATGTGGTGGAAGCGGCGGCCGAGGCTGGAGTCACTGCCATAATCCAGCCGGGCGGTTCTATCAGGGACCAAGAATCAATAGATACGGCCGACAAGCATGGTATAGCCATGGTTTTTACCGGAGACAGGCATTTCAGGCATTAATTACTTAAGCAGGGCAAAAGGCCCGGTCAGGTTGGTAATGTTTGTTGTTAAAGGTATTGATAGTCTGGCAGAAACCGTAGATACACTACCGGCTAAGGAAAAGGAACTTTTCCAGCGGATATTCAAGGTTACGGTAGCAACGGGTGAGCAAAATATTCCCCAAAGTATGCAGCCCTGGGTCAGCCAGTGCTTTGGTTCGGTGGCGTCTGTTGCCAGCCAGAAGATTATCAAGGTAAACAATCTGGTAACCGGCGAGGGTACGCTGTTTAACCGGCTGCGGGCTTACCGCCCTATAGAAGCGAAAGATAGAGATACAATACATAAGGATTTTAAGTATACGGCTGAGAATGATATGTTCTCTTCACCGGAGCGAAGCACTCCGGCCGATGTTTTTGGTCGCGTAACAGGCAGGTACTGCGTTACGGCGAGCAATGTTGCCAAGTATGATGGCATGCACGGTCTTGTGATTTTTAATGATGCAGACCCGCTCGGTTTTACCAGGGAGCAGGTAATAGACTATATTGACACAGGCTGGCAGTGGGCCAGAAAAGCGCACGCTCTCCAGCCTGAAAACAAATACCCCTTTTTTATTTGGAACTGCCTGTGGCGTGCCGGTGCCTCCATACTGCACGGACATGCGCATGTGATGTTAACCGGTGGCCAGCATTATGCCAAGTTAGAGGGTCTGAGGCGTGCCGCCATGAGTTATGAGGGAAAATATAGCTCCAGCTACTTTGACGGGCTTTACGAAGCCCACCAGTCTACCGGCTGTGCTCTGACAAGGGACGGCGTTCGCATACTCACCAGCTTAACTCCGTTTAAAGACAATGAGATTATTATTATGGGTAAAGAACTCAGTCTACAATTCAAAGAAAGTGTTTACGATGTGCTTGAGTTCTACCGGGATAAGAAGAATATAACATCGTTTAATCTGAGCATCGTGACACCGCCGCTGGCCGAAACTGAGGAGTGCTGGGATAGCTTCCCCGTAATCGCCCGGCTGGTGGATAGGGGTGACCCTGACAGCCGGACTTCAGACGTGGGAGCCATGGAGATTTACGCTTCCAGCGTGGTATCCGGTGATCCCGTTCAGTTAGCCGGTGAGCTAAAGAGCTACCTGGGCTATACAGAGGAGGCACACCGTGGCTAATGCCGTCCTGGTTATTGATATGCTGAGAGGTTTCCTGGAGGAGGGTTATCCGCTGTACTGTGGGGCTGAGGCGCGTCGCATCATACCCAATGTGCAGGGCCTTCTGGAGCGCGAGCTTGCCCTGGGCGCTAAAATATTCTATGTATGTGATAGCCATGATGCCGATGACCTTGAGTTCAAGATGTTCCCCCCGCACTGTATAAAAGGTACCCCGGAGGCGGAGGTCATCCCGGAACTGTGCAGTTACCCGGGTGAGTTAATCTTAAAGCAGCGTTACAGCGCTTTTTATAATACTTATCTGGCTGAGAGGCTTGAAGAGCTTAAACCGGATAAGTTGATTATTTGCGGGGTGTGTACCGATATCTGCGTATTACATACCGTGGCCGATGCCAGGAACCGTAACTGTGAAGTAGAGGTTCCCGTGGATTGTGTCGCTGCCATGAATGAAAAAAGTCACCGCTTTGCCCTGGAGCACATGGAGACTATTCTTGGTGCCAGGATAAGTAGCTTCGGGGTTAAAGTAGAAGCTTCAAAATTTGAACCTGCCGAAGAAGTGCTTTCCGGGGAGACCGCGGATATATATTTTGCCCGGACGATAGAGATATTGCAAAAGGAGAAGATGAATCCGGTAGCCACTATGGAGGTCTTCGCCAGTGCTGCCGGTATTGTCTGCGGCCTGGAGGAAGTAAAAGCCCTGCTGGCCAGGGTGCTGCCCGGGGAAAGCAGTGAGGTGTGGGCTTTAGCCGAGGGTGATACCATAGATGGCAAGGAAGTGGTGCTGCGCATCACGGCGCCTTATCAAGCCTATGGTCTTTATGAAACGGCTATTTGCGGTATTCTGGCTCATGGCAGCGGCTGGGCAACAGCGGCCAGAGAATGTATAGAGGCATCCGGAGGCATTCCCATCATCAGCTTTGGTGCCCGGCATGTGCATCCCGCGGTGGCCGGGGTAATGGATTATGCGGCGATAGTAGGCGGATGTGCCAGCTGCTCAAGTATAGTCGGGGCTAGGCTGGCCGATGTGGGGGCCAGGGGCACCATGCCACACTCGCTTATTATTATCATGGGTGATACGGTTAAGGCCATGACGGCTTTTAATAAATATATGTCACCCGGCATACCCCGTGTGGCACTGGTTGATACTTTTAAAGATGAAGCCGAAGAGAGCCTGCGGGTCGCTGAGGCGCTGGGGGAGCAGCTAAATAGCGTACGTCTGGATACGCCTGTGGAGAGAGGGCGCGTCACGGTTGACCTGGTCAAGGAAGTCAGAGCGAGGCTCGATTTAGCCGGTTATAAGCACGTGAATATTTTTGTTAGCGGCGGCTTGAATCCGGAACGCATCAGATATTTTATTGAGGGTGGGGCCCCCGTTGATGGTTTCGGTGTAGGCAGCTTTATCAGCGGGGCCAGACCAATTGATTTTACTGCGGATCTGCATGAAATAGAAGGCAGGCCGGTAGCCAAGAGAGGCAGAATTCCGGGTATTACACGGAACCCCAGATTAAAACGGTTAATTTAAGACCAGCAAATATCAATTTATGGAGGTACCGGGCTGATGGTTGATTTTTTCTTATCCTTTTATGCTAACCCCAGTGCCATAGGGATTGGTCTGGCTATAGTGTTTGGAGCCGTCTGGCTGCTGCCTTACTGGCCGCCGATTTTTAAAAAGCCGGTGCTGTGGGCTATCCTGGTGAGCAGCGCCTTCCTCAGCTGGGCTGCCGTTGCCTTTGTTCAGTTCCCACTACAAAATTTGACCGGGCAGTTTATGAGCAACTATGTGAGTGAGCAGACTCTGATGTGGAAGATTGTGCTTATGGGGATACCACAGGTAATCATAAGCGGGTTGGTACAGGAAGGCTCAAAACTGCTGCCGGTGGTAATTTACTGGTGGCGCAAGGGATGTAATATTGAACCAAAGCTGGGGCTCATGATTGGAGCTATAGCCGGTGCCGGGCTGGGTATCATGGAAGCCCAGTGGGCACATAACATTTACTTTGCCTCCGGGTGGAACTGGGGCCTGGTAGAGACTCAAGGTATAACAGCCATATTTGGTTTCTGGGAGAGGTTCGCTGTAATTGCGTTTCATATTGGTGTCAGTGCCCTGGCCGGTTGGGGACTGGCGAAGGGCTGGGGTTGGCAGTTCTATCTGATTGCCTCTTTCTCGCATGCCGTTATTAACTACGGCGCTGTATTGCTGATATCAGCACTGCTTAATGAGATGAAAACCGAGGTATATGTAACCGGTATCGCGCTGGTGATTACCGCTGTTGCCCTGTGGCTGCGCTGGCGGAAACAAAAATTGCTGGCTGAAGTTGAAACATGATAGTGATAGCTATATATGAAGTTTAGAGTAACAACAAGTAAGTATAAAACAGGAGAATAAGGAATAAAGGGTCTGCCCATATTAAGCAATATGGGCAGACCCTTTTACCGGCAAAAAGCTTCATTTCGCTTGCTTATAGTGTATAGCCATGACCGGTTACGGTATCAACATCGTGTTAAACGCTTAAAAAAATGTTACCGGAGGCAAATAAGGGTTATTTGTAGCGTCCTTGCCTTTTGTTCAGGCGGCAACTACCTCTTTAATCTGAGGCAGTTCCTCTTTTAAAATCCTTTCGATACCAAGGCGCAATGTCATCGTTGACATGGGGCAAACGCTGCAGGCACCCACTAGTTTTACGGTAACAATACCTTCGTTCACGTCTACCAACTCTACATCGCCGCCGTCAGCCTGCAGGCTGGGTCTTATCTTGGCCAGTACCGCTTCTACTTCTTCTTTCATGTTTTACCTCGTTTCATTAAATAATTTTTCTATATGTCGTACCCGGGACTTATACAGTTACGGTAAAATAAAGGTACTTCAAGCGCTGTATATTTTATCGCGGTTATCTTGATGCAAGGAGTCCCATTTCTGTCTCTGGCGCTCAACCAGTTCCTGCAGGGTAATTGAATCAAGCACCCTGTAGGTGGCCTTGCCCACCTCGTCCCAAATGTCACGGGCAGCGCAGAGCGGCGTATGGGAGCAGGCTTTGGGATTATCGATGCATGCAGCGGGAGCTATTGGCCCTTCCAGGAGTAAAATCACCTCGCTGAGCCGTATATTTTGCGGATGTTTAGCCAGTGACAGGCCGCCCTTGGGACCGCGCGTGCTCTTTACTATGCCAGCCTTGATTAGTGGACTGATGAGATGAGCTATGTATGGTAGAGAGATGTCCTGCCTGCGGGCTATGTCTTTTAACATAACCGGTTTATTAGCCCCGCAAAGGGCTAAATCCATAAGCAGTCTGGTGCCGTACCTTCCCCGGGTAGAAAACCTTATCACTTTTTATACCTTTATTGTTGACAATTATACTCAAGAATAGTATAAGATAATAGAAGAAAACTGTCAAATAGTTTTTTTAGAAATATATCCACGATTGTGCTAAATGCCTCTAATGTGGTAAATTTTGGTTGAAGGAGTGCTTATGGTAACGAGCGTATTTGATCTGGTGGGAAATACTCCAATTATTGAGCTGTCCAGAGTTAACGATACCGGTTCAACCATATTGGCCAGGTTTGAAGCATTAAATCCCAGTGGCAGCATAAAGGATGTAATGGCGCTATACATGGCCAATATGGCGGAAAAGCAGGGGCTACTAAAACCCGGGGGGAAAATAATAGAGGCTACCAGTGGTAATACCGGTATATCATTTGCCATGGTCGCTGCCTTGAAAGGGTGCAGCTTTGTTGCCGTCATGCCGGAGTACATGAGTAAGGAGAGACGGCAGATGATGCGGGCTTATGGTGCCGAGATGATATTAACACCGGAGAGTAAAGGTTTTATCGGGGCTATGGAGAAGCTTGATGAACTGGCCGAACAGGAGAAAGAAGCCTGGTTTCCGAGACAGTTTGATAACCCACATAACATAGCGGCGCACCGGAATATTACCGGCCGGCGTATCCTGGAAGGAGTGTCGGGTAAAATTGACGTGTTTGTAGCCGGGGTTGGCACCGGCGGCACGCTGATGGGTGTTGCCGAAGCCTTGAAGGAGGTATATCCGGAGGTAAAGATTGTTGCTGTTGAACCTGAAGAAGCAGCGGTTATGAGTGGTGGGGAGCCCGGAGTGCACGTAATACAGGGAATAGGCTCGGGATTTATACCGAGCCTGATGAACATGGATATGGTGGATGAAGTTATGACGATAAATAGCAGCGATGCGGTGGCAATGGCCAGAAGGCTAGCGCGTGAAGAAGGGCTGATGGTAGGCGTTTCCTCGGGTGCCAATGCCCTGGCAGCGATGAAAGCGGCCCGTAAGTGGGGCCCGGGTAAGACTATTGTCACTGTTTTCGCCGATAGGGGTGAGAGGTATCTGAGCCTGGATGTGTTCTAAAATATTAAACGGAACGAGACGGATAATTTAACTGGATACTGGATATTTTATAACCCGGGTGAGCTAGCCGGGCGTCACTATTTCTAAAAAGTAGCGGTGAAATCTGGTATCATCGGTTAGCTCGGGATGAAACGCAGAGACCAGTATTTTCCCTTGTCTGGCGGCAACGGGAATACCGGTCGGTAGCCTGGCCAGGACTTCCACCTGCGGATCTGTATCAACAATGAACGGAGCGCGAATAAAAACGGCGTGAAATGGGCTATCTCCCAGGACCGGGATGGACAACTCGGACTCGAAACTATCTATCTGCCTGCCAAAGGCGTTACGCTTGACAGTAATATTCATAACAGCCATGGTCTCCATATCGTTGCCGAATATGACGCTAGCGAGGCATATCATACCGGCGCAGGTACCCAATACCGGCATACCGGAGCTGGCCATTTCTTGAAGGGGCTTGAAAAGCTGGTAGCTTTGCATCAAATTCAGCATGGTGGTACTTTCGCCGCCGGGGATAATGAGCCCGTCCAGCCCCTGGAGTTCACGGGGTAACCGGATCGGCAAAGCTTCCGCCCCCAGCTTCTGCAAAATGGCGATATGCTCTATAAATGCCCCCTGTAGGGAGAGGACGCCAATCTTCATATAACTATAACCCTTTTATAGAGTTACTAAAGCTGAATAGACGATTATACGGATAGCCTGAACATAGCCGGTGAAATAATACTGACATATATGCGGTAAGTACGTGCTGAATGAAGTCACTGTTCCTGACCATATCAGGATGGAGCTATCATACTTCGAGCATCAGCTTATCCATATCCATCTGTGTGGGCATCAGGTAGTTACCGGTAAAGCAGGACAGGCAGAACATGTCTTTGGGCATGTCTATAGCCTTGATTAAACCGTCAAGGCTCAGATAACCCAGCGAGTCTGCGTCCAGAAAGTCTCTTATCTCGGGTACCGTCTTTCTGGCGGCGATTAGCTCCAGTCGGCTCGCCATATCCACGCCCAGAAAGCAGGGGTGGCATATAGGTGGTGAGCAGATACGGAGGTGTACCTCCCTGGCACCAGCTTTCCTCAGTAGCTCTACGATGTGCGGCGTGGTAGAGCCGCGAACAATACTGTCGTCAACGACAACCAGGCGTTTATTGTTGATTATATGGGAGAGAGGGTTAAACTTGAGACGCACACCCAGGTCTCTCAGTCTCTGCTGGGGTTGAATAAAAGTACGTCCGACATAGCGGTTTTTAATGAAGCCTTCCACGTACTGCAAACCGGAATACTCGGCATAGCCGATAGCCGCCGGCAGGGCTGAATCGGGCACGCCCATTACCATGTCAGCGTCAGCAGGGTATTCGCGAGCCAGCATAGCCCCCATAGCTCTCCGGGTTTCATAAACCAGTTTACCCTCTATAATGCTATCGGGGCGAGCAAAATATATGTACTCAAAGATGCACATAGCGTGCCGGTCACTCTTCTGCTTGAAGCTTGTCATGCCGTTATTGTCAATGGCGATTATCTCCCCCGGCTCAATATCCCTGATGAATGTCGCTCCTACTTGGTCAAGAGCACAGCTTTCTGAGGCTATTATCCAGCCGCCGTTAATTTTGCCCAGACATAAGGGACGCACTCCCAACGGATCGCGAACTGCGATGAGTTTATCTCTGGTCATAAGTGCCATGGAGTAAGCCCCTTGCAGCTGGCGCATGGCGTGTTTTATTTTGTCTATAATATCGTTCTCCGGTAAAGAAAGTATGAGTTTGCCGATAATTTCGGAATCGGTGGTGGTATAAAAATCATAGCCGAGTCTGCATAAATCATCACGTAGCGCTTTGGCGTTTATAATATTGCCGTTATGTGCCAGGGCCAGCATGGAGTCTCCCTGTTGAATGATGAGTGGCTGAGCATTATCCGGCTTGCTTGAGCCTGTGGTTGAGTACCTGTTATGCCCGATGCCGATATGTCCTTGGAGATTGGATAGGTCATATTCGGTATAAACCTGGGAAACGAGCCCTGAATTGCTGTGCTTTTTTATTAATCTTCCGTCACTTACTGCTATACCGCTGCTCTCCTGTCCACGGTGCTGCAGGGTATATAGAGCGAAGAATATGATACGGCTTATATCCATGTCCTGCGCATATATCCCGACTACGGCACAGCTTTCATGCATCAGGGCTTGCCTCCTGCTTCATATTTAAAACTTCAAGTTTATAATCGGCAGTTGAATAGGAGTGCGGCTACAATGTTTAACCAGTCCTGGCCACGGGAGGTCACTGTAACGCGGAACGGATTTTAATATATACATACTATCTCCATACAAGCAGTAGATATTTACTTTACTATAATTCGGTTCACTGAAAACGGTGATAGTGCTGCTTTATACTATTATTTTTAATAATACGCATTATGAATGTAGTTTGACGTACCGGGGGTATTTACCGGGTTATGCAGAGGTATTATACCCCTGCATACAAGAGAAAAGAGAAAAACGGCGTTAGCCGTTTTTTTGGTGACAGGGTAGATATAATTTATACAATGATTTAATGATGCAGCTTCGCGGTGGGCATGACCTGCACCATAGCCTTTACTTACCGGGACAAGCACCGTTACTTTCATACAATCATTAGTACTATCCGGGGGAATAAAGTAAAAATAGCCACTATACTATTTCACCAGGCGCTGTTATCTTAATAGGCATGCTGACTTCAGCCCTGTACCATTAAGTATAACGCATGTATCCACGTCCTTTCAAGTTTCACCAGGAGGTATGTTTTATATCATCATGTAAGATGCGTAGCCGGATATGGGAAATACACGGGTATAATTACTGAAAAATATTTATTGATGCCTATCAAGGATAAGATAATGGTTCTGCTACCTTGACAACAATAATGCCTCAAATTATAATCAGAAAAACCCCCCAAAATGTTCCCCGTATGATTTCTTTATGTCTAAGTATATATTTGTAACTGGTGGCGTGGTCAGTTCGGTTGGCAAGGGTATTGCTGTTGCCTCGATTGGT
Source organism: uncultured Dehalococcoidales bacterium (assembly GCA_964473905.1). Classification (GTDB taxonomy): domain Bacteria; phylum Chloroflexota; class Dehalococcoidia; order Dehalococcoidales; family CAYYQY01; genus CAYYQY01. The sequence continues at coordinate 14,777 of CAYYQY010000039.1, forward strand.
AACTTGCTGAAGAGCCGTAAGCTAAACGTATCGGTGCAGAAGCTCGACCCCTATTTTAACGTTGATCCGGGAACCATGTCACCCTATCAGCACGGCGAGGTCTTTATTACCCAGGACGGTGCCGAGACAGACCTTGACCTGGGGCATTACGAGCGTTTTATAGATGTAAACCTGACCGCCGAGTCCAACGTTACCTCGGGGCAGATATACCGCACCGTTACCCTCCGGGAGAGACGGGGTGATTTCCTGGGAGGCACGATACAGGTGGTACCCCATGTGACCAACGAAATAAAGGGGTGGTTCAGGCGCCTCGCCGAAAAATCGCAGGCCGATGCTGTAATCTGTGAGATTGGCGGCACGGTAGGAGACATCGAGGGGCAGCCTTTTCTGGAGGCGATACGGCAGATGCGGAACGATGTGGGGCGGGAGAATGTGTTGTATATTCATGTCACGCTGCTGCCGTATCTCAACTCTACTCATGAGCTGAAGACCAAGCCGACGCAGCACAGTGTCAACGAGCTCCGGCGCATTGGTATCCAGCCGGATATAATCATCTGCCGGAGCGATTATCCCATGTCTGAAGAGGCGCGGGACAAGATAGCGCTGTTCTGTGACGTGGAGCGAGAGGCGGTAATACCGCTGCTCACGGTATCCACCATCTATGAAGTGCCGCTGGTGCTGGAGGAGGCGGGTTTGGGTCAGCTCGTCGTGGACAGGCTGGGGCTTGGTGGAGCGCCGCCGGAGCTGAGAGAGTGGCGGGAGATGGTATCCCAGCTCAAGACGCCGCATGAGCCGGTAAATATCGCGCTGGTGGGCAAGTATGTGGA
>CAYYQY010000040.1:0-15124 GCA_964473905.1 uncultured Dehalococcoidales bacterium
TAACTGGGAGGAGGTCTATGCCGGTGCCGACGTGCAGCACCAATACGGCACACCCCTGCCGGAATATGTCCTCGAATCAATTAGAAGAAATAAAGTCGCTCTCAAAGGGCCGGTTACCACACCGGTTGGCTCCGGTTTCCGAAGTGTAAACGTCGCCCTGCGTAAAGCACTTGACCTCTATGTCTGTCTTCGCCCGTGCAAGACCTATCCGGGAGCGCCCTCACCCTACGATAATGTCGATATTGTCATTGTCCGGGAAAACACGGAAGACCTCTATGCGGGGATTGAGTTTGAGAAGGGCACACCCGAAGCGGAAATGCTGATAGAGTTGCTCAAGGAGACCAATAATCATGGCGTCAGAGAGGACTCGGGCTTCAGTATAAAGGTGATTTCGGCAACAGCGAGCCGCCGGATTATCAGGTTTGCCTTTGAATACGCCCGCACCCATCACCGGCGTAAAGTTACCGCGGTACACAAAGCCAACATCATGAAGTTCTCCGACGGGTTATTTTTAGAGATTGCACGGCAGGTTGCCCCGGAATATGATGATATGGAATTTGAGGATAGAATCGTTGATAATATGACCATGCAGCTGGTAAGAAAGCCGCAGCAGTTTGACGTTATAGTGGCGCCCAACCTGTACGGAGACATACTTTCCGACCTCTGTGCCGGCATAGTAGGCGGGCTGGGTCTGGCCCCGGGCGCCAACCTGGGTGATGAACTGGCCGTCTTTGAGCCGACGCACGGCAGTGCCCCCAAGTATACCGGACAGAACAAGGTAAACCCCATGGCCATGATGCTCTCAGGTGTTATGATGCTTCGCTACTTGGGCGAGATAGAAAACGCCGACAGGCTGGAACAGGCTATTGCCGGTGTCATCGCTGAGGGAAAATTTGTTACCTACGACCTCAAGCCAGACGGCACGGATGCCGCCGGCACATCGGAAGTGGCCGATGCCGTGATTGAAAGACTTAAAAAGATATAACGCCAGAATATTTACCGCTGGAGGTCAAGATAAAGCAAGATGGAGTGCGTCTTCTGTGAAATCGCAGCCGGTAACATACCCGGTGACATCGTCTACCAGGACGAAACGATAGTTGCCTTCCGTGACATCAGTCCCGCAGCACCAACACATATACTGATAATACCCCGAAAGCACATTACCTCGCTCAACAACCTGCCGGAGACTGATATGCCTCTTATAGGTCATATTATCAGCATAGCCAGTAAACTAGCGGTAGAGGCAGGCATATCGGAAAAGGGTTATCGGCTGGTATTTAACTGCGGTGAGGAGGGAGGGCAGGTAGTATCTCATCTGCACCTGCATCTTCTCGGCGGCCGGAAGCTATCGGATGCACTAGGTTAGCTACAGGTCTTCCCGTTCAAAGGCAAGGAACGTAAGCAAACCGGCAATACTCTTGGCATCACAAATCTCGCCGGAGATGATTAGAGACTTTATATCACCGGGCTTTATCCGAACCAGCTCAATACCCGCTGTGTCCTCGGCATACAGCTGACCCGGAACCAGGTCGGTAGCCTGATAGAGATACAGATACTCGGTGCAATAACCGGGGGTAGAGTAAAAACCGCCCAGGCTTTCTATCTTGCCGGGAACGTAACCGATTTCCTCCCCCAGCTCACGGCGGACGGTAGCTACCGGGTCTTCACCCGGCTCAATCCCACCGGCAGGTATCTCCAGCAGCGCCTTCTCCACAGGCTTGCGATACTGCCTTACCAGGATAATATCGCCATTACTATCAACAGGCACTACCGCTACACAATCGTCATGCTCGACAATCTCACGCGTGGTCTGGCGGCCGCCGGGCATCTGCACTGTATCCACCCGCAGCCGGACTGCCCGCCCGACAAACTTCTGCTCGCTAAACAGCGTTTCTTCCACCCGCATATGTCTATTCCACACCCAGTTTGCAGACAAGCGCTACCTCGCCACAGTCAGGGAACTTGGGGCAGCGGTAACACTCCGTCCACACTTTGCGCGGCAGCTCCATCTTGTCCACTTCCTCGAAGCCGAGCTTGCCAAAGAAAACGGGTTTATAGGTAAGACAAAATACGGTATCAATACCCAGCTCTCTGGCCTCCTTAAGGCAGGATTCCACCAGATTGGTGCCCATGCCATGGGCTTGACTTGCCTCGCTAACCGCCAGCGACTTTATCTCGGCCAGGTCCGACCAGGCAACATGCAAAGCAGCACAGGCAATAAGTTGCTCTCCATCCATGACCACATAATAGTCCCTTATATTTTCGTAAAGCTCACTTAACGGCCGGGGCAGCATCTCATCCCTGTCAGCAAAGTAGTTAATGAGATGGTGCATCTGGACTACATTCTTAATTTTAGCCTTCTCTACCGTAAACATTTTATTGCTTCCCTTTTAACCGTAGTTCAAGATTACTGTAGAAGGAGTTCGGATAAAATCGCAGGAAACGGGTCATAGCCGAACTCTGCCTCACCGTGATAACGCTCCCGCTGTCCAGTGAAAAGTTCACATGTCCGTCTATACTCAGTTCCGCCTGATGAGCACTGGTAACCTTTAGACTCACCACCGCCGTCGCGGGTAGTGCCAGACAGTAAGGCAGACTGAGATGCGGTATTATGGGCAACAGTAAAATTTCTTTAGCCCGGGGATGAAGTATGGGGCCACCAGCCGCCAGCGAATAACCGGTGCTGCCTGTAGCGCTGGCTACAATCACCCCATCAGCTTTATATGTGGTCAGCGGTTCATCACTGACGCCGGTCTCTATATAGAGCACCCGCGCTACCTGACCTCGAGACACCACGACATCATTTAGCGCGTAAAATTTAAGGGGTAGTCCGCTTTCCTGCCCAGACAGGGATAGCTCCACCTCAAGCATAGCCCGCTCATCAATCCAGCCTTCGCCGGCTATCAGGGCGGGCAGCACATCCTTCGCTTCGTCAGCACCGAGTTCCGTCATAAAGCCGAGTTTACCCAGGTTTATCCCGGTGATAGGAATCTGACCGGATACCGCCACATGGGCTGCCCTTAGAATAGTGCCATCGCCGCCGACGGTAAGTATCAGTCCCGTACCATCCAACTTTGACTTGGCTAACTCGACTTCCCACGCCGAACACAGCCAGACGGAAATACCACGGTCAGCCAGAAACTGCTCCACCTCTCCAGCCAGCGCAGCCGCCGCATCAATCATTGGATGGTAGAGAATACCAACTTTTTTCGTCAACATATAGACACTCCCAGACAAAGCTAAAAAACGGGTTCCATAAGGGGTAATGTAAGTCTAGCATTGCCCGTTTCAGAGTGTCAAGCTAGGCATAACCCGTCTGATTACCGGCCTGAGAGCCAGGCGAAATGTCACCCGCCGCCCGTGATTTTTTTGTCTGTCTCTTTACATTATGCTTATCTGTGACCTGCTTGAGCCGTTTTATCGCCCGGCCTGACTTAAACCTGTTTTGATTAACAAAACCCCTCGTTCTATTCACCTGTATTTTCGCACCTGCCATATTCGTAGTGGCATGTAGTTTTATAAAACTATTATATATCATACTCGTAAATTTTCACATGATATCGGGGGTAATAATACTATCCAACCTCTTTTTGCCTTGTCTTTATGCTGACTCCAGGCTGGGAACACCGGCCAAACGCTGCGTATTACTTGACGGAACATTCACTCTGGTATAATATGGGGTCAGTCGCTGGCTAATGTCACTTTAACAACCCAGCAAGTATATTTAATAACGAATGCGAGTTATTGCCGGAAAAGCGAAGGGACATCAACTCAGGGTAGCTAGGGGAACTGTAACCCGTCCCGCCACTGATTTAGTAAGGGGAGCGATATTTTCCATTCTGGATTCTATCACCGGGGACTGGTCGCTGGTTCTTGATTTATTCTCGGGCAGCGGGGCTCTTGGCATAGAGGCATTGAGCCGGGGTGCGAGTTGGGTCGATTTTGTAGAGCGTGAACCCCGATGTTGTGCTATAATAAAACAAAATTTAGAGAAGACGAAGCTGTCAGACCAGTCTCACCTGTATTGTTGCAGCGTAGTCAAGGCACTCTCCTTTCTCGATAAGGAGTACAGTATAATACTGATGGACCCACCTTATTCTGATTCGTCCATAGGCGACTTTATTACACAATTGGCCACTTCCAAGCTGGTTGGCGGTAAAACAGTTGTGATAGTTACGCATTCCCCTCATCTATCCCTCAGCTCAAACTATGTTGACCTCAATCTTATCAAAGAACGCCGGCACGGCGATAGCTGTATTGCAATATACCAGAAAGGAGACATGTCTTGACCATTGCTGTTTATCCAGGGAGCTTTGACCCAATAACAAACGGACACCTTGATGTTGCCGCCAGAGCGTCCAAGCTTTTTGACAAGGTAATAGTAGCCGTATTCAACAGACCCAACAAAACACTGCTGTTTTCCGTCGAAGAGAGAGTGGAGTTGGCTAAAGAGGCAACGGCCTGCCTCCCCAATGTCATTATTGAATCATTTACCGGTCTAACCGTTGATTTTGCCAGAAAGATGCAGGCACACGTCCTCATACGTGGGCTGAGGATGACTTCTGACTTTGAAAACGAGTTTTCCATGGCCATGATGAACAAGAAGTTATATCCCGAACTGGAGATGGTTACCTTCATGACAAGTCTGAAATACCAGTTCCTGAGTTCTACCCTGCTCAAGGAAGTAGCCTGTCTTTCCGGTAATATTGATGACCTTGTTCCCAAGAACGTTGCCGAAGCATTACGGATAAAGTTTAAGGATAGACTACAGGCCAAGCATCAGCAAGAGGAGGGATATTGCATGTAAAAATGTAGTTCTTTATTATTTATTAATTAGGAGGTATGTTTTTTATGGCATATAAAATTACTGACGAATGTATAAGCTGCGGAGCCTGTGAACCCGAGTGTCCCAATAACGCCATTTCCGAGGGTGAAACGGTCTATGTTATCGACCCCGATAAATGTACCGAGTGCGTTGGCTCACACGAAACATCGAAATGTGCCGAGATATGCCCAGTGGATTGCTGCGTACTTGATTCAGACCATGTCGAGAGTAAAGAACAGTTACTTGAAAAGTGGCAAAAACTGCACCCGGGCGAAACGCCCTCTGTAGCCTAGGGGACTTTTTCATCTGGCATTACCCTTCGGTTACCGGCTTCTGAATGCCGGATGCCGCTAGCGGACAAAGGTAATATACAATAGCAGCCCTTTAGACTCATCTTGATAATCTAAAGGGCTGCTATATTTACTTTTAAATTAACTTGACTATACCAGCGATATCTGATTCACAGGTATACGGTATATTCCGTGTTTTTACCCCTTTGGCGGATACTCGAAGTAGCCTTTGCCGGTAGCCATTCCCAACTCACCAGCCATGGCCTTCTTTCTAACCAGCGTAGAAACGCGGTACCTTTCGCCCATCATCTCCGCCAGGTAATCACCCAGCTCAACCGCTATGCCCATCGAGTTGGTAAAATCAATCGTGCCGAAAGGCCCCAGAGCATGTCCCAGCCCCATGGTGCACGCCTTGTCAATATCTTCCGCAGTGGCGATGCCTTCCTGCAGCATCTTTACCGCTTCATTGTGAATTACATGCAAGATTCTATTGGCTACAAATGCCGGAGAATCCTGCACCGTGATTGGCTCTCGGCCCATCTTAAGACCGACCTCCCAGACCGACTGGAAAGTATCATCCGAGGTCTTGAGTGCCCGGATAATCTCTACCAGCTTCTGCCGGGCCAGTGGGTTGAAAAAGTGCATGCCTATCAGTTTGTCCTGTCTTTTAACCAGACTGCCTATAGCCGTTACCATAAAAGTGGAGGTGTTTGAAGCCAGTATAGTCTCCGGAGCACATACTTCATCGAGTTCCTTGAATGTCCGCTGCTTGAGACCAAGATCCTCCGGTATAGACTCGATGACCAACTGGGCACCCTTTACCGCTTCTTTCATATCGGTGGTTCCCTTTATCCTGCCCAATACAGCATCGGCATCCTCTTGACTCATCTTGCCCTTATCAACGAAGAACTTCTGCATAGTCTTTTTAATGGAATTCATACCGGCCTGAACAAACCTGTCTTCAACATCCAGCATAGTCACTTCGTAGCCGCCGGTGGCTACCACCTGAGCAATCTGACTGCCCATCGACCCCGCCCCTAGCGAACACACTTTTTTGACTTCCACTTCTGTTCACCTCCTGCTCATTGCTTGATAATTTTTACAGCCCTAGTATTGTAACATAGACTCCTGATAAAAGAAAGATCGTATAAAGCCAAAATCATCGGGGAGCAGTGACAGCACCGCCGGTAAATTACCCAGCAATACACCCGCTATGCCAGACTCCAGGATTACATCAGCCATGCCGAAGAACTTGACCCATATTGCCAGCAGCAGACTGCAGAACAAAGCAGCGAGCAACAAACCAAAAACAGCGCCGCCAAGCCTGTCCACCCATCCCAGCAGGACAGCCGTGATGAGCTTCCTCAGCACCCAGGCGATAATACCGGTAACTACTGCTACCGCCGCCAGGATAAGAATAAAAGCAACGATCCGCGCTATCGTATCCGACGGAATCATGTCCAGCCTATCCGCCAGGGTGATGTAATAACGTCCCGCCAGAAATATACCGAATATTAGACCGGCAAGCGATAGAACAGACTTAATTATGCCGTTCTTAAGTCCAGAGAAGGTACAACCAGCCATCACCACGATAACAACGATATCAAGCCAGTTCATAATATTCGCGAGCTTCCACCTTCAGTATTAATAATACCGGCTATCCATAGTGTAAAGCATCAATAGGATTCAGCTTGGCCGCCCTCATTGCCGGGTATATTCCGGAGACCAGTCCTATCATGACCGATACTAAAAGCGCGAGCAGTATTATATCCGGCGATACCACGGCATTCAGTGTGGTAACTCCGGCACCCGACTGAGACATTAAACCTGTCAGACTGGAGATGCCGACAGATATAAGCCACCCCAGTAGAATACCTATACCACCACCTCCCAGACTCAGTATAGCCGCTTCAAGCAAGAACTGGAGTAAAATATCCCGGCGCTTGGCGCCCACTGCTTTACGTATCCCTATCTCCCTCGTGCGCTCGGTTACCGAGACCAGCATAATATTCATTATGCCTATACCGGCAACCAGCAGCGATATACTGGCAATAGCACCCAAAACTACGGTGAATATGCCGGTTATCTGCTGAACCATACCGAGCATCTGCTCCTGGGTCATTATGGCAAAATCATCTTTCTCATCCTCAGCTATCCGGTGACGCTTCCGCAGCACGGAGCCGATATCTTCCTTAGCCTCGTCAACAGTCTCGGAATAGGCTATCTTGACGGCTACGGTCTGTACTGCGTCTTCACCGCTCGCGGTGCGCTGTGAGAACAGTTTGGTTTGATAAGTGGTTATCGGCACGGTTACTATGTCATCCATGCTGAACCCCATAAACGCCCCGCCCTTGGCCTCCAGAACGCCGATAACCGTGAACCGTTTGCCCTTAATCTTTATCCTTTCACCCACCGGATTATCTGAACCAAACAGGCTCTCCGATATCTTACTACCCAGAACCACCACCATATCCCTTGAGGCCACATTCCTCCTGGAAATCAACTGACCTTCGCCAATATTAAAACCGTATACGTCAAAATATTCGGCCGTAATACCGTCTACCACCGCCAGCTTGCTTTCACCGCCAGCCACCACCTCAACAAAATTCTCATTGACCGGGGCTACCCCCAGCACGAAGCTTAAATCGGCAATGGCCTCGGCATCATTCAGCGTAAGGCTGGGTGCCGCCATCGCTGGCGACATACCTGCCAGCCCGGGCGCATCGGGGTTAATAGGGGTCACATAAACCAGATTGGTACCCAGATCTTCGTAAATAGAGGTGATTTCCGCCTCGGCACCTCTGCCGACCGACATTAACCCTATCACGGCACCTACTCCGATAATAATACCCAGCATGGTTAGCGACGTGCGCAGCTTATTAGCATGTAAGGAACGAAAAGCTATGATGATGAAATTTACTAGTTTCACTCGCTCACTACCCTCCCGTCAAGAAGGCGGATGACTCGCCCGGTTTTATTCGCTACATCCATCTCGTGAGTAACAATGATTATGGTGATGCCGTCTTTGTTGAGTTCACTGAAAATAGATATTATATCGGCAGTCGATCTGCTGTCCAGATTGCCAGTAGGCTCGTCGGCCAGGATAACCGCCGGGTCATTAACCAGTGCCCTGGCGATAGCTACCCGCTGTTGCTCGCCTCCCGATAGCTCTGTGGGCTTATGACCTGCCCTGTCTTTTAACCCTACCCGTGCCAGTGCCGATATAGCCCGCTCACGCTTATTATGCCCGTTACCATAGATTAACGGCAGCTCAACATTGGATATGGCGGTGGCACGCGTTATCAGATTGAAATCCTGGAAGACGAAACCAAACTCGCGGTTTCTCATCTCAGCCAGCCGGTCATCGCTAATACGGCTGACATCTTCCCCGTTGTAGACATATTTACCCGAGGTAGGCCTGTCCAGACAGCCGATGACATTAAGCAATGTGGACTTACCTGAACCCGAGGGCCCGATGAGAGATACCATCTCCCCCCGTTTAATAGCAACATTTACACCCCGCAGAGCATGTACATCCACCTTGCCCATACGGTATACCTTGGTTAAGTTTTCTATCTCAATCATAACTAGCTACTCACCCGACTCACCGGCTAAAATAATCCAGTTGAAGTAGTCGTTCTTCTGGCTTCGACGACAACCGTTTCACCCTCACGGAGCCCCTCTTTAACCTCCGTCTTAATGCCGTCGCTTATGCCGATAACTACGGCCCGCTCTTCTGTCTCACCGTTAACCAGAACATTTACCACGGTATCACCGGCACTATTCTCTTTTATCGCGCGGTCAGGTATCAGCAGTACGCCGGCCCTCTCGGCAACGATGATGTCAGCGTTGGCGGTCATTCCGGACTTCAGACCGGAACTCTCCGGCACTTCAAAGTCTATTTTAACCTCATACAGAATCAGCCCTGCCTCCTCTATTGCCAGCGGTGAAATGGTGGTAACCTTGCCCTCAAGTTGCAAATCGGGCAGGGCATCCAGGCTGATTACCGCTTTTTGCCCCATCTTTACATCCGCTATATCTATCTCGTCTACTTCTGTGCTCAGCTCCATGCGGCTCGGTTCAATAACATCGATAATTACCCTGCTATTATAGTTTATCGATGACAGCATTTCCCCTTCTTTGACACTCACCCTGGCCACGATGCCATCAAATGGCGCCACTATCTGCGCTTTGTCAAGCTGGTCCAGTGCGCTCACCAGGTCATTATTGGCCTTGTCCAGAGCCAGTTGTGCTTTCTCCATCTGCAGTTGTGCATTCCGGAGTACCCAGTAGCTGGTAATCGGGATAATACCGCTTCCAAATACATCTTCACCTATACCGCGCGCCAGCTTGGACTCAGCTTCCAGCAAATCATCTTCGGCCTCTTCCAGTTTGCTCTTTATCTGCCAGTACCCCTCAGAATCCAGGCCAACCACTACCGCTGCCTTGGCCTCCGCTATCTCCCTCTGGGCATCACCGATAGAGGCTACAGATTCCGGAACGCTGAAAGCAAAGGTATAATAGGTATAGGGATAGGTTATTTGCCGGAAGCTATCGGTCGCCAGTTCCAGGTCAATTTCAGCAGCTTTTACTGCTATTTCAACAGTACTCACCGTAATCTCCAGCGACGACGTATCAAGGCTGGCTAAAACCTGTCCGCTACTTACCCGGTCACCCTCCTCCACACTTATTTCACTTATCGTGCCACTGGTGCCAAACATAAGTTGCCGTTGCTTGAGCAAGGCCAGATTGCCATCGGCACTCACACTTAACACTATGTCACCGCGCGTGACCTCAACGAGTTGCGGCTCCTCGGTGGCATCACCACCACCACAGGCAGCAAGACTAACCAGCATTAAACAGGCCAGGGCTAGTACCAGTGCTACTTTAATCCTCTTCATTAGACTCCTCCGGATTTCTCTCGGCCAGTTAACCCCCGGCAGGGATAATTACCGTTGTTAAAAATATATTTTCCCACTTATATCAACCTGGCTTCGTTTATTGAAACAAATCAGGATTCTAACATTTCTACTCGTAATATGCAATTATGAGACAGCCCGTAATAGAAGTTTTCACCGGCAGCCGGATTGCTGTCCCGTAACCCGGCTATAGATCTGTTACCCCTTTTGTTCGCCCAGTTGCGTGGCTCTATTATAGGCGGCATTCACCGCTTCCCTGACCAACTCTGTGAACCCGCCCTTTTCAAACCTCAGAAGCGCCTCGGCGGTAGTACCGCCCGGTGAGGTTACCATTTTCCTCAGTTCAGCAGGAGCTCTACCTGACTTCTCCAGGTAAATAGCCGAGCCCAGTAACGTCTGCAATGCGAGCACATTAGCTATGTCAGCCGGCAGACCAATATTGACAGCGGCTTCTACCAGCGACTCCACGAACAGGAAAACGTAAGCCGGCCCGCTACCGCTGATAGCCGTAGCCATATCAATATGGCGCTCATCGGCAACGTATGTCTCCTTACCCATAGTCCCCAATATAGCACCAGCCCATTTCCTCTGTTCCTCGCTTACGCTTTCAGTCGCCGTCCAGACACTCATTCCCTGTCCTATCTGGGCCGGTGTATTGGGCATGATCCTCACGATGCAATCGTGTTCTAATCCCTGTGACAGAGTTTTAATTCTGGCTCCGGCTATAATGGATAATGCCAGCTGCGACGGCCCTAACCTGCCCCTCATCTCCGCCATCACCGCCGATAGATTCTGCGGTTTAATGGCGAGGACTACTATGTCACCATTTTCGGCTGCCTCGACGTTATCTGCGGTTACCGCTACACCGTAGCTCTGCTTCAGATACTCAAGGCGCTCTTCCTTAATGTCACTTACGAATATAGACCCGGGGCCTGTCAGCTTGCTGGCTATAATGGCAGACAGCATTGCCTCTCCCATATTGCCGCCACCAATAAACGCTAGCTTCATTATATTATATCTCCCTTAACGGACTACCAGGTTTACCAACCCCTTACCGGCAACGATTAATTTAACAATCTCCTTACCTTCTATATAAGCCTGCACACGCTTGCTGGCCAGAGCCAACTCCCTCGCTTCAGCCTCAGAAATACCGGCGGGTACGGTGATGCGGTCACGCAGTTTGCCGTTTACCTGAACTACCAGAGTAATCTCTTCTTCCGCAGCCAGTAAATCATCATACTGTGGCCAGCTTTGATTATGAATGCTGTAGTCCTGCCCTGTCCTCTCCCACAACTCCTCGGTTAAATGCGGAGTGCCGGGTGCCATGAGCACAAGTAAAATATCAATTGAATCTCTCCAGAGCGCATCGTCAACGGCTCCCGCCTCCTTGAGTTTGGCCAGGTAATTGGTAAACTCCATGAGTGCGGCTACCATCGTATTGAGTCTTATCCGTTCCAGGTCCTGGGTTACCTTCCGTATAGTCTGGTGAGCCATGCGCCGTAAATCCACGCAAGCCTTCTCCGTTACTTTTCCACCGGCATACGGCTCAAGTACCAGGCTCCATACCCTGTTGAGCCAGCGGCTGATACCACTTATACCGCTATCGTCCCATTCGCCGCCCTGCTCCCAGGGCCCGACAAACATGAGATAAGTGCGCACGGCATCGGCACCCAGCTCGGAAACATAGTCATCCGGGGTGACCACATTACCCCGTGATTTACTCATCTTCTGCTTCTGGGCGATGATAATTCCCTGGTTAAACAGCCGTTTAAACGGCTCGCCGTAATCAACCAGCCCCATGTCCCGGAGTGCCTTGATAAAAAATCTGGCATAGAACAGGTGCATAACGGCATGCTCGGCACCGCCCGTATACAGGTCTACCGGCAGCCAGTATTTCACCCGCTCGTCAAATGGAGCTGTATCACAACCGGGACTGGCATAGCGCAGGAAATACCAGGAGGAACACATAAAGGTATCCATGGTATCGGTCTCCCGTGTGGCCGGTGTCGAGCAGCGCGGGCAGACGGTATTTACAAACGACTCGCAGTAACGCAAAGGGGACTCGCCGGTGGGCTTGAACTCGGCATCCTCCGGCAGCAGTACCGGCAATTCTTCTTCGGGAATGGGGACAATGCCGCACTTCGGACAGTAAATCATGGGTATCGGTGCTCCCCAGTAACGCTGCCGCGATATCAACCAGTCACGCAGCCGGTAGCTGACGGTTTTACCTCCCCAGCCCTCTGTCTTCAGATAATCGCTTACCCTGTCAATGCCAGCCTCGCTATCAAGCCCATCAAACTGCCCCGAGTTTACCATGGTGCCGGGCCCGGTATAGGCTGCCTCCAACTCTTCGCCCTGCCAATCGGGCGGCGCTATCACCACCCTGACCGGCAAGTTGTACTTCCGGGCGAATACAAAATCACGCTCGTCATGGGCCGGCACCGCCATAACGGCACCGGTGCCGTAGCTGAGCAGTACATAGTCAGCTATCCAGATGGGCACACGCTCACCATTAAGCCTGTTTATAACATAAGCCCCGGTGAAGACGCCGTCCTTCTGCCTCTCCGTGGACAGCCTCTCTATTTCAGTCTGCCTCTGGGAGCGGATAATATAGTCTTCAACCTCGGCTTTCCTATCCGGAGTGGTCAGTTTAGCTACCAGTGGGTGTTCCGGAGCCATAACCATAAATGTTACCCCGTAAACAGTATCGGGGCGGGTGGTAAATACCTTTATTTCTTTTTCTTCTGTACCAGGCTGGTCAAGAGCAAAGGAAATACCGGTACCCGTACTCCTGCCCACCCAGTTCTTCTGCATTATCTTTATGCGCTCCGGCCAGTCAACACCCTCGTGCTGCATAAGCTCATCCGCATAGCTGGTGATACGGAAGAACCACTGCTCCAGGTCACGCCGGGTAACCGCCGTCCCGCAGCGCTCGCAAAAGCCTTCTACCACCTGCTCGTTGGCCAGCACCGTCTGGCAGAGAGGACACCAGTTCACCGGAGCCTTGGCCCGGTAGGCCAGTCCCGCCTCGTAGAGCTTTAAAAAGAACCACTGCGTCCACTTATAATACTCGGGCAGGCAGGTAATAACCTCACGTCGCCAGTCATATATGGCTCCCATGCTCTTCAGCTGACGGCGCATATTCTCCACATTCTGCATCGTCCAGGTAAAAGGGTGAATACCACGCTTAATAGCGGCATTTTCAGCCGGCAGTCCGAAAGCGTCAAATCCCATCGGGTGCAAAACGTTATAACCCTGCAGGCGCTTAAACCTGGCATGGACATCCGCAGGTGCCATAGCATACCAGTGTCCGATATGGAGGTCACCCGAGGTATAGGGAAACATGGTTAAAGCATACCACCTGGGCTTGCGGCTATCCTCGCTTACCTGGTAAAGTCCGTCCTTATCCCATCTTTCCTGCCATTTGCTCTCTATTTGCTGCGGAATATACCTATCCATTTGACTCCTCAATACAAATAAAACCCTCCGTTACAGTATAACACCAGCTAATAGTTTCACCAAATTCAGACTCTCATATTCTGAGCGCAGCGGGTAATAATATATCCCGAAAACTACCGAACGGGCCACTGGTTACCAATATCAAAAATTTAAGTAATGCTATTTTTTGGGCAGCAGCATTACCTTTTTCCTATGCTATTTTGCCATATTTCTGTCCTGCCGCTACTTGACAATTTTGATTAAATATTGCACAATATTACTAGGAAGCTAGATGGACCTGCTGAGTTCTTCTTAGGAGGTGAGTTATGAGGCTTCATGGGTTGTTTGGAGTTTGGCAAGTGGACAGGTTTAGCCCTGCTGGAAGGCAGGGCAAGTGGAACTCGCAGCTCGGCTCGTAAGTAATTGGGGGAAGAGTTGAGGATACAACACCCACAGCAGATAGGATGCTGCAAGTGAGTTGGGCTAGAGGAACTAGGTTAGTAAGTGGAGGGCACTTGGTAGTGCCCTCCACTTTTTTATAGCAGGTGCTGAGGCGACCCGCAGCGACCACGGTGCTTCAGACCAGACGCTCTATACCCGGCACCCGTGTATAATTTGTTTCTGTTTACTTACGCCTGTCCAGCTTATGCCATGAATGGAAGCTGATTATGCTCTCCGGTTCGGCGTTCATCTCCCTGACCATCAGAATGGTTTTTAAAAAATCGGCTATCCGGTCCGGAAGCAGGAAGTGGTCGCGCACATAATCGGCACCTCTTCTCCCCATAAGATCGGCAGCTTTGGGATACGTCAGCAGATATTCTATACACTCGGCACAATCTGCGGGGCTACTATAGAAATAACCGGATTCCCCTGTGAACGGCCAGCCACAACAAGGCACACCATCAAATAACGTAAATGTTTACCCTCAACTGAAGACCATTATTAAGTCTTTCAGCTTTAAAACTGCGCTTTCAGTACGAGCCTATTTATGCTACACTTATCTGGAGCTTTATACGTCCCGAAGATGTAGCAGGAGGTATTTAAAGTGCCACTAGGAGACGAAAAGCACCGGCGCATATACGAAGAGCTGGTTAACATACTGGCCCCCGATTATGTCTCCGATGACCGGGCAGTGATGGAAGCATACAGCCGGGAATCGCAGACACCCAGCGTGACGACACGGGGCAGAGCCGAGTTTATCGTTATGCCGGGAAGCACGGAAGACGTGCAGCAAATACTGAGGCTTGCCAGCCGCTACCGTTTCCCTTACTCGGTACTGGGCTCAGGGCTTTATTTCACCACTACTGCTGCCGTCAAACCATACTGGTGCATGATTGATACCAAAAGGCTCTGCGGTTTGGCGATAGACGAAAAGAACATGTACGCCGTGATAGAGCCCTATGTAACGCACGCGCAACTTCATGCCGAAGCCATGAAGCGAGGTCTGCATATGGGCACGCCCGAGGCCGGCTCGCAGTCTTCCAGCCTGGCCAACCACGTTGCTTTTGGCTTTCAGGGCACGGCCTACCGGACAGGATTCGCCGCCCACAACATACTGGGCATTGAGTGGGTGCTACCCAGCGGCGAGATTCTGAGAACCGGCTCGCTGGCAGTGCCCGGTACCGGCTATCACTGGGGCGAAGGCCCGGGGC
>CAYYQY010000041.1:0-14277 GCA_964473905.1 uncultured Dehalococcoidales bacterium
TATGCTGAAGGTGGAATCGCGGAGTGGATTAGCTTCCACGAACTTGATGATTCCTGGCGGACTATTAAAAGTGTTTTCATTCCCGCCAATGAGAAATTAACCATTATTGCCCGGTTTGAAATACCGGCGGACGCCGCCAGCCAGACCTATAACTGCGCAATCTACGTACAGAGCGCACCGGCTGAAGATGCAGAGCAGACGGAACAGGGTAGCAGCATAAGCTTGAAAATGCCGGTTTTTGCCAAAGTAACGGTAACGGGGCTACAGAGACTGGAAGGAACGGTGACCGGTATATTTGCCAGGGATACCACGATAGGCCAAATCCTTCCGGTAGAAGTAAGTTTTGATAATACTGGTAATGTGGCGGCAACACCACGCATTATCATCAAGTTTAAGTATGGTGAGAAGCTGGTAGATGAAATAGAATATAATGACACCAGTATCGGCGTTAATAAGTTTGAGGTAATCACAATTAACTGGGATACCAGCGGTCTCAGAGAAGGCGATTATAACGCCCAGGTAACCGTGTCACTGGCGGGGAACGTTCTCTCCGAAAAGGAGATATCCTTCACGTTGCTTTCCGGAGAGACGGTAGCCAGCGGTAGCGGCGAGTTAACCGGCTTTGAATACACCGGGCAACCTGCCATTAATACTATCACCAAGATTATGGGCACCTTCCTTAACTCGGCGGATACGGAGGTTAGCGCCAAGCTGCTGGTCGAGGTCTACCAGAATGAAAGCCTGATAGAAGTTCTGGAGAGCGAAGAAGTTCTATTTATAGCGGGTGAAGAAAATACCCTGGACGTATACTTTACACCCGCTGCGGAAAGCGAATATGCTCTCAAGGGTCACGTTAATTACGGCGGCAGAAAAACAGATACCAGAGAGCTCGTCCTTACTATCGGCGAACCGGGGAACAATACGAACGGCAATAGCACTGCTCTCATCATAATAATAGTAACGACGGCTGTTATTATCGGCGCAGTTGTGCTCTACTTCATGTCGTCAAAAAGAGGCTCCCGGTCTTGAAATATCACCCGGGAGCCGTGTATATGCCGGTCGGTACCGTTATTATTGCAGCGATATAAGCTTACATCAAGCAGCGGCAGGATTACCTGGTCATTACCTATTTTATCAATAGCTCGCTTACATATTGATATAATGTTTTGCCGTCCAAGACATAGTAAATATGCCTTGCCTTCCCGGCTTTATGCAGCACCGGTTTGAACAGTGTCTCGGCAGCGTCGGCTAGCTCACTGAGGGAACTCAATGCTATTACGTTAAGCTCACGCTCTGCTATGTCCGGCAGTTCTTCCACATCCACAATCAAGCCCTTGTGTTTCTTCTTAGCCTGCTGGGCCTGTTTATCCAGTGCGGACAGCGGTAACGGCTTGTAGATGAATATTATAATCAGCAGATATACCGCCAGCAGAGAGAAAATAACCGCCAGCATGGGGAACAGCACCTTTGCCTGACTCACGTTAATGCCGAAAACCTCCTGGATATTGGGCACCATGCGGGTGCCCGTTATAGCGCCCTTCTGCACCTTGGTGAGTTCCCGGTCCCATATCAGCGATGTGGCGCCGATGGTGCCAATCAGTTCGTGGGTATAGACCTCGTTTATCCTGCCGGCTGGTGAGTCACCCACGGTATGAACCTCGGCCACGATGCTCAGCTCATTGGTGGGCGGCCCCAGGCTTATTTCGTTCTGGATGATATTGCAGAGCAGACGAAAACGGTGAATATCCATGGCGAAGTTCACATTCACCGGCCCGGTCAAACGCATTTTCGGTACCAGGATGAATGTCTTTTCCCAGACCTCGGGATATTTTAATACCGCTGTAACCTCCACTTCCTCGCTGAAGTCGGTCAGGGATTCGTCACACAGGAACTCGTAGTTGAAGTTGGCCAGCATAACATCAATAATTTTATTGAAATATACCTGCCCGGGGTCGGTGCCCACCCTCTCCGGCCAGTCGTGCGGCGCAACACCAATACTCAGGACATCTTCACCGTAAAGGCTGTTTTCCCACAGCCTCACCGTATAGCTGAAGCTGCCCTGCTGCCGGTAGCTGAAACCGCCATCGCTGCCCCTTACTGATTTAGACAGGTCATCATCCCACTCAATGGTTTCTTTGCCTATATCCAGCGCCATGGGCAGGACGTAGGTATCGGTTATCCAGCGGCTGCCGATCATCGCGTGCACTTCCACCCTGGCTTCAACTACCATATCAAAGGCGTTTTCCCCCAGGTATTCAGTACGGCGCAGGCCAAGCTCGTTCTCAATCTCGTTTATCATGTCATTTATTTCGTCCAGACGAAGCGTGAAATCTACCGAGAAGCGTTCGCCTTTATCCTCCGCGCTCTTCAGCACCACTTCCTTCGTCCAGTCGTTCGGCCCGTCAACGATAGCCACGATGTCAACATCGGCGTAGCCGCCGCCCACCTGCCCGTCCGGCAGGAAAGCATAGTTAAACTGCACGTTTATGCTCTTAATAATATCTCTAAAGTATGTCTGTGGTTCGCTCCGCGGCTCCGGATATTCCGGGGCGACACCGAAGATATGAGAGGGCATAACGTAGACGGTATAGTCATACCCGCTTTCGTGCTGGTAGCTCAGCAGGGGCACTGTCTCCGCCACTTCCGCCGGCACCCTGTTTGCCTGCACGGCGCCGAATATGCCGAAGCCCACTATGCCCAGCACCACCAGCAGTGATACCGCCTTGAACCACCACGGATTTTCGGAGTATTTGATGCCCTGCTTTTTTACCAGGTCACGTGACAAGCTGTTATTTTCACCGGGGGTGCTGTTTCTTTTCATGCGTGATGTCTATTATTTACCATGCTGGCTGCGTGTGTCAAGACATAAAGATAGTACTATCGGGCTATCAGGCGCGGCGCCGCGCCTTCTTGCGCAGCAGTTCCAGCCTCTTTTTGCGGCGGTCACCGGCATAACGCATGTCGTAAACGGTCATGCCGATGATACCCAGGGTGGGCGCCACCACCAAAAAGACCAGCCCGCCCCAGGAGCGCACATATTTCAGCGTTCTATTGATACCGCGCCCCAGCCTGGGAATGCTGTATGTTACCCGGCTGCGCACGTTATCCGCAGGCACCAGCACCGGGTCTGCTTCCTCGTTGGCGTCCCCCTTGGTGCGGAACATCAACCCGCTTTCACCTTCGATAATATCGATAACGCGGTGGCTCGTGGTAATCTCGGAATCTACCTTGCCGCTGAAGGCGATGATATCGCCCACCCGGATATCTTCCGGCTCAACAGATGTACTGAAGGCCAGAGCGCCTACACGCAGTGCCGGCTCCATACTGCCGCTCAGGACTACGGCCACCCGCTGCCGCATGGATACCGGCACCACCAGCAGCAGCACCAGCATAAATACCATCATCACCAGCAGCGCGTAAACAACGCCGTTAATCCAGCTTTTCATTTCGTTGTCTCTGTCAATATTGCCCTTTTATGATTTCTGGTATATCCGGATAATATTAAGCCGGGAATACCTCACCCCCGGCTATCTTCCCCCGAACCCCTGTTATATTAGCCTATCCGAACTTAAAAATAAACCACCGTAAAATAAACTATTTTGCGATGGGATTTCTCTATGGAAAAAACGGGCAAAAAAATATAGGCGCATTAATTCAGCGGACAGCCCAGTGTATTATCCGCCTCCAGAGCCCCGGCCAGCGCCACCATAATTGACTTGGTCTCGGTAGCGAGAGCGGCGTTAACATCCAATATAATATTACTGTGAGAGCGCGGGTAACTGACACCGGGGTGCTTGGCGTTAAGCACTGCCGGTACTGCCTGTTTCAGCAAAATCTTGGCGCCACCCAGGGCACCGCTTCCCCCACCGAAATCGAACGCTTCCTCCATTGTCTTTTCTTCAATACTGTTATAAGAGTCATGCAGGGCTAATTCTGGAAAAACTTCCTTCACTTTCTTGCTGGGCCAATAATATACCCAACTAACCGTGTGGGTTTTCCAGTAACCGAACGAGCACCCCTGGCTGCTACATCCTGCCAGACAGTTGCTGCAGGTCTCGGTATCGGAATAGCCGCCGTCGCAGTCCTCATCGCCTATCTGCAGCAGCTGGAACTCGGTATCAAAGAGCAGGTTAAAACAGCTTGTCGGTTCGCCGGGGGCTACGTTGGGGTGAATTGTCACCTGCAACCGGCGCAGCTCGCCGCCGGGCAGCACACCCAGCAGCAGCGGGTTACAGTCCAGGGCGGCCAGGGTGGTGGTCTGTATCTCTCCCGGGGCTATTATCTGGTTGCCGTCGGCATCATAGCCCACCTGCACAGAGGTGGTATCGGCTATGCCGGCGATATCTTCCGCAAGGATGAAGTGCAGATAGGCCATCCCGTCCAGATACCCGGTGTTCTGCAGGATGGTGTAGCTATAGTAGTACTGGCAGATAACAGCATGGTCTACATTAAACAGGGACGCGACCCCCGCACCGTGAGGCAGGTCATCTTCAAAATCGCCTGGCTGCCAGAGAGAGTCCGCTTTGGCTACAGTTATATCAAGGTCCGCCGTCTCAAAGTAGTTATCCTCGGAGGTCTCGGTATCGGAGAAACCGCCGATGGTCGCCCCCACCGTCATCACGATGAGAGAGAGCGTAACCACTGTTGCCAGTAACAACCTGCCCATGTTATAATTATACTCCTGCTTTTCTCAAAGACAACTGTCTTAAATGACTATTTTTATCTATGCCGGGGTCTGGTTTGGGATTACCCGGGAGGGATGCCCTTGAAGGGCATCCCTCCCCATACCTCAGTTCATCTATTTGCTACTAGGAACCAGATGGTAAAGGATTGCCGATCTTCGGTGTACCCGTACCGGGGAAGCAGTTTGCTGCCGGAATCGGTTCCTGAGTCAGGGCAAAGTCGACGTCGAAGTGCATGCCATCGTTCATGAACAGGTTGGTCAGCCAGTCGTTGAACGGCAGTTCATTGTTGGTGAATACGTTGATGGTGGCATACCTTGTGCTCCACATCTCCTCTGACCAGTTGCTGATGTGCAGGTTAATCTTGCCGTCCCAGACGTTGCAGGCCGGTATCTCGCCGACGTAAATCCATTTGCACTCGTGCTCTACTTCACTCGGCCAGAGATCATGCATGAAGACCAAGTCATTAAAATCCGTCACCCAATTTCCGCTACCGATAAGGTCATAAGTATCTCCAGGATGAAACATTTGAACGTTAATCTCCAGGAACTCGTCAAGCGTGCAGTTCTGCCCCCAGGCTCCCTGTCCGGGGGTCCATTGGTTGGCCAGCCAGCCACCGTACTCGGCTACCTTTTCCGGCTCAGGTCTGCCGTCATCATGCTTTGTGGTGATTACCTCATAGCAATCGTAGTTCTTGAAGCAGATATAGGCATAGTATGTGCCGGAGTCACTGTTGTTGTGGATGTCAAATAGAGAGTCCATGGAGGTACATGGTAAAGCGTCGTACACCTTTACTATTGCAGGTACTCCAGTACCATATGGCTTGTCATCAAACTCGCCTTGCGAACCGACAGATACCGTCAGGTCCAGGTTGCCTACCTCAAAGAAGTTCTCCGCGGACATTTCCGTATCCGAGAAACCAGCCAGGGTGCCGCCTATCCCTGCTACGGTGAGGGCACAGATAACCACTACACTTAAAAATACGCTCTTCATTATTTTTTTCTCCTTTTATTTTTTTATTTGCCCGAGCGCCGGGCTAATTCTTGCCCTCTTCCCCGGGCTTGCGTCCGGCGAATCGACCGAGGGTTTTATTAACTTGGCAGCTGCTTGTTTGTTTAATTTTTTGTTTCTACAACTGCACTCGGTATCAAGCTTATCACCGGTTTCCGGCGCTGTGTATTATGCAGTTGGACTATTTGCGGGGATGAAAAAGGACAGGGTTTCGGATTATACTTATGGTCTAATAATTCATACCGTTTGATGTTGACAAGGGCACAGCTTTCCGTATCTATAAAATACAGGCACAGATATAATTAAGAGGGGGATAACAATGAGGATTAAGGAAGTGCTAGTTGCGGGCACCGAGCAGGCCGGATGCCGTAGCCCTGGCTACAGCTTCGGCGCGGTTCTTTACATGCAGCTTTTCCAGAATACTGCGCAGGTGGGCCTTGACCGTGGTCTCGCTGATAAAAAGCACCCTGGCTATTTCCTTGTTGCTCCCGCCCTGCGCCACCAGTACCAGCGTCTCTTTCTCCCTGGGGCTGAGCCCGCTGGTGTCATTATCTATCTTGCTTGCACCCGGCCGGCGAAACTCCGCCATCAGCCTGTCTGCCATAGCCGGCGAAATAATGACCTCGCCTCTCGCCACCAGCCGGACGGCGTCCACCAGCGAATCCAGCCCGATATTCTTGAGCAAATATCCCTTGGCCCCGGCTTTCATAGCACCGAAAAGGTCATCATCTTCATCGGAGACAGTAAGCATGAGCACCCGGATGTCCGGTAACAGCTCGTGTATGGCGGCGGCACCTTCCACGCCACTGCCGCCCAGCATGCGCACGTCCATCAAAATCACGTCCGGTTTGGACTGCCGCGCCCTGTTTACAGACTGCAGCCCGTCACTCGCCTCACCCACGATCTGGAAATCAGGAAACTTCTCCAGCACCGATATTAGCCCGTGCCGGAAAATGGGATGATCGTCAACTACCAGTATCCTGACCACTTACTGCCTCCACCGAGCATTAATCACTCAACCCCACCACCACTTAATAATATTCTAATATTAAGCCCGCCCTTATACATGATGCAGTCGGACGATTTGCCCTCTGGAAAAAGAACAGCCGCCCGAGTTGTACAAAAGAGGTACGCACCTAATAAAAGGGTCTATAGTCTCCTTTCGGATACTATTCTTCCGGTCATTACAGCCATAAAAAAATGTCTTAAAGTAGTACTACTTTAAGACATTTGGTAGCGCTAAACGTATGAGCTATTCGGGCGCTGTGAGCAGCCCCTTGGCGATGGCTTTGGCTACGGCTTCCGCCCGGTTTTTTACCTGAAGCTTTTCCAGTATGCTGCGGAGATGGGCCTTAACAGTGGTTTCGCTGATGAAGAGCTGCCGGGCTATCTCTTTATTGCTGCTACCCTGGGCTACGAGCTGCATTGCCTCTTTCTCCCTGGGGCTAAGTTCATCACTGTCTTTGCTGCGATGGCCCGCGCCGGGCTGCTGAAACTCCGCTATGAGCCGGCTCGCCATAATAGATGAGACAATAACCTCACCTTTATCCACCAGCCGTATAGCGTCCACCAGGGAATCAAGCTCGGTATTCTTGAGCAGATAGCCTTTGGCTCCGGCTTTCATGGCGCTGAAGAGGTCATCTTCATCGTCGGAAACGGTAAGCACCAGCCCTTTTACCTCTGGCATCAATTCGTGTATGGCAGTAATACCCTCTATCCCACTGCCGCCGGGCATACGGATATCCATCAATACCACGTCCGGCCTGTATTCCCGTGTCTTTTCAATGGAGTCTTTGGCACTAATCGCTTCACCTACAATTTCAAAGTCGGGCCATTTCTGTAACATGGTTACCAGCCCTTGTCTGAGCAGAGGATGGTCGTCAACTACCAGTATCTTAATCAATAAACTATCACCCCGGTACTTAATTTTGAGTAGCTGTTTTGTAGAATGATAATAACATGTTAATTATTGTTATGTAAATGATATGGCTGTCTTTCAACCAGAGACGGGGCTAATTACTTATAATCCGGGTATATCACCCGGTATTATCCTCCACACAATCACAGGTAATACTTGCCGGTGAATCACTCACTGCGCTCTACTTTTACGTTTACCTCGGTGCCGGCACCGACGCCAGTGTTTATGCCGAACTCGCCGCCAATGGTTTTTATCCGTTCCTTCATAACCCTCAGGCCGTGGCCACCGCTAGCCCTATTAATGTTAAAACCCTGCCCGTCATCCCTGATCCTCATTTCAGTGATATCGTCTTTGGATTCCAGTGATACCCGTACCGTGCTCGCCTTGGCGTGTTTTCTGACATTGGCCAGCGCTTCCTGGGCGACACACAGCAGCTGCAACTGGGCGAGTGAACTGAGCTTCACTACGCCGTCGGCAACGTGCAGTTCACACCTGATGCCATACTGCCGGGTAAAATCCCCGGTATAACGGGCAAGGGTAGGCGCCAGGCCTTCTTTACCTTGGATGCTGGTATGAATCTTATCAATAACCGTCTTGGCTTCCTGCTGCGCCCCTTCCATCATGTCTGTAATCTCGTTCAGTTCGTCTATAGACTGCATAACATTCTTGGTAAGCATCGTTTTCCCCAGCAGATCCAGCTTCCATCTGATAATGCTCAATGTCTGAGCCAGCCCATCATGTATATCACGCGACAGACGGTTTCTTTCCTCAAGTATGGCATCAGCTTTCACGTTTTGAAATACATTGATATTCATTACATAGGGTAACCAGGCAAGTAAAAATGACGCTACCAAATACAGCGCCAGCAGGCTGAGCGAAAGTCCCACCGGGCTAAAACTTTCGGCAAGCGAATCGCCGTAAATAAATAGCTGACTACCGGCCACCGCCAGAAACGGCAGTGCCGCTATATATACCGTAATCTTCTTGGGGAAAAGCAGTGCCGAAGTCAGAATCGGCGAGAAGCAATAAAGCATAAACGGGCTTTGAAGCCCCTCGGTAAGAGTAATCAAGACTATGCAGAGAGAAAGGTCAAACGCCAGGTCCACATAGTTCATATAGTTCTGTTGATAGCGATGGAAAGGCCTTACCAGTTTGTATAGCGTATATAGGCCTGCCATATCAATGACAACAAGGCTGGATACCGGGAATTTCCCGAAATAGCCCAGAGAGGAGATTAGAGCCACCGCGACAACGAGTGCAAAACCACGGAAAGAGGCCAGAAACAGGAAAAGACCTTTCCCCTCACTATTGCCGCTGGCTCGTAATATATTCATAACAACTTCCAAAGGACAGATAAATTACTAATACAGTAAAAAAGGAGAAAATCAGGTGTTTGCAGATGGGAATATTTATCCGTTAGTATACGATCCTGAAACTTGATGTTATGCTAACAGACCAGTTAACCAAATCCTCCTCCCCCCCCCCCACGGTCGGAGGTATAAACTTTCCGTCCACTACTGACATATTACCACGGACTGTTATTGAATTACATGCACGGTATTACCTATTACGTTCGTGTACGGTTATGTTACTTTAGTTTATTTATCTATATACTATTGTACTACTGGCTACAAAGCTGTCAATAAGCTTTAGCTTCGCCAGATATAAACATTTCATAAATTATTGATATCCTGCCCTCCGTTGCAGATACTCCTCCGGCTATTACACTATTATTTTTATACTCGCCAGGCGTTAAATAATCCACCTCCGGTAAGCTTAGCGACCTAGCCCTTGTTTTCATCAGCAAGATGGTCTTCGTAAAAACCTTTAATAAAAGCTTTAGTAAAACTCTCTACAGGTCTTTCCATCCATAAAAGGTGAAGGGGCATTTTTAGCTGAACCGTTTCTGTAATCCCCGTGCCTTTATCCGTCTCTTTCAATACGAGCGTATCAATAGTACCGCGGCCAAAACCGTCAAGTGTTTCATTAACCATTTTAAGGTCGTCTGGATATACAATTTGCAGCTGCCTGGAGACTCTAACCATCCCCATTACCTTTATATGCCAGCGACATATACTCACGTCACCATTTTCATACATCGGTTCCACCCAGACACCGCGATGCGCGTGTATCCTCTCAACGTGCGTGTACTCGGCAAAAAGCCGCAACAGATAGAGCGCCGGCCTGGGAATAAGACCTGTAACAGAGAACTCTCTCATCCCTCATCTCCCTTAAAGTTAATATTTACCGCCAAAGAGAAGGTAAAAAGTCCGGTAATACTACCCATTTACGATGATTTTGTCAAGCCGGTCTACACGCTGCCTGATATCAGCAATAGATAAACACATTAATTTGGGCTAGACCGGGCCTAATGTCCCACCGAATACCTGCCAGGCCAGCACTTATTTCACGATTAAACTCAGCAGTATGCACGTTCGTTCTCCAAAGTAGATAAGCCAGTCTCAAGTGAAGAGTACTGAGTTTAGTCCCTGTCCGTATAATTGTCAATACACCTCAGAAGAAATAAACCCGGATAGCCAGCCAGTGGTAATGCAGGAATGCTATAGACCGGCGCAAGGTAAAAGCCGTGTTATAATATACCTGTGAAGAGAGAGCTGATAACCATACTGGTATGCCCGGTGTGCAAGGGAGACCTGACACTCAGTGTAGATGAGGAAAAGGACGGGGAGATAGTTACCGGCCGTCTTTACTGCCTGAAATGTGACCGTAACTACCCGATTGTAAACGCTATCCCCAACCTGCTGCCGCCCGGGCAACACGACTAGTCAGGGCTATACGTGACACGGGTGTGGGGTGATTCCCACACTTCTACTGAGGATAGTGAGACGGGTTCCGGGGCTAATTTCATGCCCAGTTCATTATAGATAGTAGCCGCAATGTTCTCTGCGGACGGATTAATATTATTAAAGGGCGGCACATCATTAAGGCAGGTATGATCCAGCCTGGATATTATGTCCCGCAAACGCTGCTTTAGCTCGGTGAAATCATAGGCTATGCCTATATCATTAAGCTCGGCAGTACTCACTGTGACCACTACCTGGTAGCGGTGCCCGTGCATGGCTTCACACTTACCGCGATATCCCCGCAAGTAATGTGCCGCGTCAAAATGTTCCTCGATAGATATTCTGTACATTATTGCGTCTCAGCGTTCCCCCATTTCAAAACGCCCTGCACATTTGATACTCTCGCCAGTATTTCCCGGATAGCCGCCCCGCTGACGGGGTGCACCAGCTCCGGAGCAATCTCAGCCAGCGGCACCAGCACAAATGCCCTTTTGGTGAGCCTGGAATGAGGAATAACCAGGTCGGGAGTATCCATAACCTGATTACCATAGAAGAGAATGTCTATATCTATGGGGCGGGGAGAGTTTGACCTGCCAGGCACTCTGCCTATTTTCAGCTCTATACCTTTTATCAGGGTTAACAGCTCAGTCGGCGCCAGCCGGGTAGAGACCTCGCATACCATATTTAAAAATCGGGGCTGGTTGGCATTACCCACCGGCTCGGTATCATATATTGAAGACACTTCGCCCACCCGCAGTCTCTGGCCCAGTAAGTCCAGCGCCCTGTCCAGATTACACTGGCGATCCCCCATATTTGAGCCCAGCCCGAGATACACTGTAGTAGTCTCATTCGTCATCATTTTCGTCTCACAATAGCATCGCTCATCCGGCATACCCGAACCATAGGCTTTACATCATGAACACGGATGATATCGGCACCGTTGGCAATACCTATAGCCACCGTAGCCGCAGTACCTTCCAGCCTCTGGTTGATCGGCAGATCCAGGACATGACCAATCACGGATTTCCGTGACGTACCCAGCAAGATTGGCCTGCCCAGCGCTTTGAGCTCAGCTAAACGTTGAATAACCTCCAGATTTTGCTCTACTGTTTTACCAAAGCCGACTCCCGGGTCAATGATTATATTGTCCGGGGCAATACCCGCAGCCATGGCCACGCTTATACTGTTTTTCAAACTGGAAATAACCTCAGACATTATATCACTGCAGGGAGTATCTCGCTGATTACTCATCAATATAACAGGCACGCCCGCCTTAGCCACGACTTTGGCCAGTTCCGGATCCCGCTGAAAACCCCAGACATCATTAATCATAGCCGCACCGGCCTCAACAGCACACTTCGCCACCGCGGACTTGTAGGTATCAATACTGACCGGCACTGTAAGCTCTTTGCTTAGTCTTTCTATAGCTGGTAGCACCAGCCGCAGTTCCTCGTCAACATCATGAATGGAATGCGGCTCCATTCCCGGACGAGTAGACTCGCCACCAATATCTATTATATCCGCTCCCTCAGCGACAAAGCGCCTCGCCAGACTAAGAACTGCCTCGACATCATAACCCAGCCCGTCTCCCGAGAACGAGTCCGGACTGAGATTACAAATCCCCATCACGTAAGTGCGCTCTCCCCATCTGAGCTCGGTATTACCGCACCGGGTAACAGCAGTAGTTATAGCTTCTTTGACCAATTAATCCTCTGTTCTTTAAATTGCTGGATTACTGGCAAGTTATCCCCCTATTTTAACACCCTCACTCTGCTTAGAAAATAATACTGGCGTGTTGATTATATACCGCAGGATAACTACTACTGATAGATACTCGTCTCACTTGCCCGCCACATATGGTATATGTTATTATGAACTATTAATCGCCCCGCTGAATTATACCCGCAGCACGTATTTAAAAGCAGCCAGTAGATATGCACGGCCAAGCCCTATTATACCAGTCAGTGAGTAATAATCGCTATGAGCAAAACTTTAGCCGAAAATATACTGGGCCAGAAGTGCGAGGTTGAAGTACGCGCGGGCGATATTGTTATTGCTCCGGTTGATATAGCCTTCGTGCAGGACACTACCGGCCCGCTTACGGTAAGACAATTCCAGTCGAGCAACTTCGGCCGGCTGGCGAGCCCGGAGACTACGGTATTATTTTTGGACCACGCTGCTCCCAGTCCCAACTTACAGCTATCCAACGACCATAAATTTCTGCGCGATTTCGCCCGGGAGGCTAACTGCCGCATAACCTGTGTCGGGGACGGTGTTTGCCACCAGCTCGTAGCCGAGTCTATGGCCAAACCCGGTGATATAATCGTCGGTGCCGACTCTCACACCGTAACTGCCGGCGGGCTGGGGTCTTTTGCTACCGGCATGGGCTCGACCGATATAGCCATAGCCTTTGGCCTGGGTAAGACCTGGTTTCGGGTACCGGAAAGCATCAGGATGGCAATATCCGGCCGTTTTGCCCGAGGTGTCTTTGCCAAAGACCTGATTCTACATATCATCGGACTATTAGGGGCTGACGGCGCTACCTACAAAGCACTGGAGTTCAGCGGAGGTACGGTAGCTGACATGTCCATGTCGGAGCGCCTGACCATAGCCAACATGTCGGTGGAAGCCGGCGCTAAAGTCGGGCTTTTCCCTGCCGATGAAATTACCGAGGACTACCTGAAATCACAGGGACGCGGCGAACACTACCGGCCGCTGGTTCCCGACAACGGCGCCACCTACGAGCAAGTGATGGAAATAGACGTCGCCAAACTGGAACCCACCGTGTCCATGCCCCATACCGTGGACAACGTAGCCCTGGCTAGAGAGCTTATGGGCATAAAAATCCAGGAGGTGTTCATCGGCACCTGCACTAATGGACGTCTGGAAGATTTGGCTGTCGCCGCCGGTATTCTAAAAGGCAGCAAATGCCACCGCGAAACCAGGCTCATAGTTGCCCCGGCCTCACGCCGAGTCTTACTTGACGCTATGGAGGCGGGTTATATCCAGACCTTGATTAGCGCCGGAGCCTCTATTCTGCCACCGGGTTGTGGCGCCTGTTTGGGTCTTCACCAGGGAGTATTGGGTGACGGTGAAGCCTGTTTATCTACCGCCAACCGTAATTTCAAGGGGCGTATGGGCAACCCGGAAGCCTTTATCTATCTGAGCAGCCCGGCTACGGCAGCGGCGAGCGCGATTACCGGCGAAATTACCGACCCGAGGGAGGTAGTGTAGTTGCTTAAAGGTAAGGTTTTCAAATTCGGCGATAGCATTTCCACCGACCACATCACCCCCGGCCGCCTAGCCCACCTCAGAAGCAACCTGCCGGAACTGGCCAAGCATGTCCTGGAAGACGCCGACCCCGGCTTTGCCTCCAGAGTGAAGCCGGGTGATTTCATCGTTGCCGGCAGCAACTTCGGGTTAGGCTCCAGCCGCGAGCATGCGCCACTGGTAATAAAAATGGCCGGCGTCAGTGCCATACTGGCCAAATCGGTAGCCAGAATATTTTTCAGAAACGCTATTAACCTGGGGCTTCCCATCTTAATATGTGACACCGCTCTTATCAATGACGGTGACGAGCTTGAAATAGACCTGTCTTCCAGTATAATTAGAGATATAACCAATGGTAACGAGATGGCCTCCGGTAAAATACCCGCGGTAATGCTTGACATTCTTAACGAGGGCGGTCTTATCCCTTATATACAGAAATACGGCGGTTTTAACAGCTAACCGCTCATGACAATTTAGAGGTAGAAAATGGCTTATGATGTAACCCTTATACCCGGGGACGGGATAGGCCCTGAAGTTACCGAGGCAACAAGGCGTGTCCTGGAAGCAACGGGCACCGCCTTTAACTGGGAGG
>CAYYQY010000042.1:0-12921 GCA_964473905.1 uncultured Dehalococcoidales bacterium
AGCAGTGGTTTCCTAAACCGCGTGCCCGGGTTCGAGTCCCGGCAGGGGTACCACTCAGAGCTTCAGATATTCGTAATGTCCCTGAACCCTTGTCTTTTCTCCAGGTTTTTGCTAATCTTTTGCTAATCCCGAGAATATAGATAAGTCGGTTCACATTGGAGGCTGAGATGCATGAAATACCATTAGCATCTTTTGAGGATTTCATCAGAGTTGTTAGAGCTTATGATGAGGAATACGCCGTGTATCGGGGGGTTAAACACAAAGACTATGATCTTCGACCTCGTGTTGGAAGAATTGCGCTGTCTGATGACGAGAAATTGCTAGATGAGGAAATACGACTTCTACGGTGGTTTATGGATAAGTCTGTACCATATGTCAACATTAGTACAACTAATTGGGAAACTTGGGACTGGTTGGTTTTAGCTCAGCACCATGGTCTGCCAACCAGACTGCTGGATTGGACGCGCAATCCTTTAGTAGCTGCTTACTTTGCGGTGGAGAAGGAGCATTGGCCACATGAGTTGAGTAACCACTCAGAGGATAGTGCAGTCTACGTAATCAAAAAGAAGGGTATTGATGTGGTATCCAATACCTATTTTGCTAGTGATCCCGTTACACGTGACGATATTTTTAAGTGGCAAGAGGTGAAGAAAATCGTTCCGTCACATATAGATACTCGGATAATCGCACAGGTTGGAGTATTTACTTCTCACCCATATCCAACAAACCTGAATCCCTTTGGCGAAGAGGATGTTGATAAGCTCGTTATTCCTAATGCACAGCGTAGGGAATGGAAAAAGACGCTCAACCTACTAGGGGTAAATAGAGCGAGTCTTTTTCCAGACTTGGATAATTTAACCTCGCACCTTACGTGGCTACGAACAGATTCCCATTCGTAGCAGGGAGTCTGCATCTCTTCTATAGGTCACGATATTGGAGTCAAAAGTTTGTCGAAAGCCCTTGCAGCTGCTTCCAATAATCCCAGGATGACATGGCTATAAATATCTAGAGTAAAGGCCTCCACTGTGTTTTATTGTTGACAACCGGGATATTTCTTTCTATAATACCTTGCTAATCTAGGTAAAAAAACTCCCCTATCCAAATAATCAGATCCCGAGTCCTGGCAGTTGTTAATAGTCATTCTTAATTTAACTAGCGAGGTGAGAAAATGCCGGATGTAAGAGTCATGACCGACAGCGTGGCGGGAATCCCGCCGGACCTGGCCGAGAAGTACCGCATCAAGGTAATTCCGGGTGCTCTCATTCATTATGACGGCAAGACATATATTGACAATGTTACCCTGAGCCGGCCGGAGGCATATGAGCTGATAAAGAAAGACCCCGATAAGTTCACCACTTCGGCTCTAACTCCCGGTTATATACTTGATGAATACCGCGAACTGGTTAAGGAATCGCCACATATCATCCACATTACTATGGCTCAGGAACTCAGTGCTACTTTCCAGA
This sequence comes from uncultured Dehalococcoidales bacterium, assembly GCA_964473905.1. Taxonomy (GTDB): domain Bacteria; phylum Chloroflexota; class Dehalococcoidia; order Dehalococcoidales; family CAYYQY01; genus CAYYQY01. Next base: position 1,467 of record CAYYQY010000042.1, read on the forward strand.
CCGCCACTATGGCAGCGCAAACGATGCAAAAAGAATCACCTCAAGCTCAAATCAGAGTGATAAATTCCAAGACAGCAGCTGCGGCTCAGGGGTTGGTCGTACTGGGAGCAGCCAGGGCGGCTTCACAGGGAAAGAGTCTGGATGAGATAAGTGATATGGTCCCAAAAATCCGGCAAAAAACGGGCGGTATCATGATGTGGGACACTATTCGTTATGTATACCGCACCGGGCGCATGTCTAAAATCGCGGCCAGGCTGGCCTCACTGCTTAATATTAAACCGATAAGCCGTATCACTGACGGCGGTTCGGTAGAGATGATGGAGCGGGTCAGGAAACGCCATGAGGGCTACAAGAGAATAATAGCGATGATAAAAAACGAGATGGATACCGACTCTCTCCGTTTTATGATAATGCATGCCGATTCCCCCGGATGGGCGGATGACTTTAATAAAAAGCTGGAGCAGGAATTCAATTGTCTGGAAACCATAATCAGTGAGTACAGCCCGGTGATGGGTTATGCCACCGGTCCGGGAGCGATATTCGTTGGCTTTCAACCGGAACTGGACCTGTCCGCATAATAGTATCGGTCTTCTATCACAAATATACCGCTGTATGTTATTAGAGTGAGTTAGCCAGTGCAGTAATGCTCGCACGCATTACCTGCACTGGACTACATAGTAGTGACTTCGATTATGCAATTCAAAAAACTGCTGGAACCCGGCCGTATCGGTACCCTTGAGCTGAAAAACCGCATTATTATGGCACCCATGGGGACCAATTTTGCCACTCAAGACGGCTTCATCACCGAACGGACCAGCAACTATTATGCCGAACGTGCCCGGGGCGGCAGCAGTCTCATCATTTGCGGGGTTGCTGCCATTAATGCACCACGTGGGCGGAACATGGAATGCCAGATAGCCATCTCCGACGACAAGTTTATTCCCGGCCTCAGCGAACTTACCGATATTGTTCACCGTAATGGCGCCAAAATAGCCGTACAACTGGTGCATGCCGGCAAGCTGGCGGTAGCAGATATGACAGATGGTATCACGCCGGTCTCACCATCCGAGGCAGCCATAGGCATGAAGGAAACTCTCAGAGATTTAACCAGGGAAGAGTTTAATAAGATGGTGATGCGTTTTGCCAGCATGCCGCGCAGTATGAAAACGAGGGAACTAACAAAGGAAGACATCGCGGAGCTGGTCAAGCGTTTCGCCGGGGCAGCGGAGCGGGCAAAAAATGCCGGGTTTGATGGTATTGAAATTCATGCGGCACACGGTTATCTGATTAGCTCTTTTTTGTCCCCGGCCTCAAACAAACGACAGGATGAGTACGGCGGGAATTTGAGTAACCGGGCACGGTTTTTACTGGAAGTAATGGCAGCAGTCAGGGAAAAGGTAGGCCGCAAATATCCGGTATGGTGCAGGATTGACTGCCGCGAATTCGGGATTAAAGACGGAATTACAGCCGAGGACGGTAAAAAACTGGCCGTTATGCTGGAGGCAGCCGGCGCCGATGCCATCCATGTCAGCGGCTACGGCGGCATTATCGACGGCTTCATAGATGCGCCCATCGTCTATCCACCCGGCAACCTGGTTCCCTACGCCGAGGAAATAAAGCGGCTGGTTAAGATTCCGGTTATAGCTGTCGGCAGAATCAGCCCTGAGCTTTCAGAAAAGCTCCTTCGCGAAAATAAGGCGGACTTCATTGCCATGGGACGCCCAATCCTGGTTGACCCGCAGCTACCGGAAAAGCTTGCCTCCGGAGAACGGCGTGATATCAGACCGTGTATTTACTGCTATAACTGTGTCAGCCAGCATCTTGAGGGCGAAGCCACACGATGCACGGTAAATACCGCTGCCGGCAGGGAAAATGAGTTCAGCATTAAACCGGCGCTACAGGCTAAAAGAGTGGTGGTGATAGGCGGCGGACCAGCCGGGATGGAAGCAGCCAGAGTAGCCGCCCTGAGAGGACACCGGGTAACGTTGTTTGAGAAAGGACGCTACCTGGGTGGCTCGCTGGTTTTTGCGGCTATCGTAAATAGTGATATGGAAGAATTATTAAAATGGATGGTAACTCAGGTCAGGAAACTGCCGATAGATATTAAGCTGGGTAGCGAAGTAGAGCCGGGTTTAATCGAGAGGGTAAATCCGGACGTTATCATTGTAGCCGCAGGCCCCACTTTCGTGCTGCCTCAAATCCAGAAAGACGGGAAGCCCCACGTTACCAGTGGCCCCGAATTACGCGGCATGCTGGGCGGGAGTAGTAGCAGCGGGAAATTTCCATGGCTCTCAAGATTACTGCTCACCCTGTCCAACCCAGTCCTGCTCAGACTTAAACCGTCTCAGGTAAGATGGCTAACTAAGCTATGGTTGCCAGTAGGGATGAATGTTGCCATTATCGGTGGTGACCTGGTATCAGTTGAGCTGGCTGAGCTGCTGTTGGAGCGAGGACGCAAGGTTACCCTGCTAACCGAGCAGCCGGATATAGCAGCGGAGATGTATATTCCGGCCAGATGGCGCGTTATGAAATACCTGCGTAAAAGCGGTGTCACCATGATGAGCGACATAAAAATTAAGGCTATTACCGGTGACGGGGTGATAGTCAACACCTATGGAGAAGAAAGGCAAACCATCATTGCGGACACGGTAATTCTCGCCGGCGATATAACACCCAACACCAGGCTTTTTCAGGCATTAAAAGATAGATATCCCGAGGTATATCAGATTGGCGATGGTAGCGGCACACGGCTGCTGCAAGGAGCTATAGAGGACGGTACCAGGATTGGCTTACAGATATGATAGATTTTCAGCTATGATATAATCCTGTCGGCGTTGCTATGACATGAGATATATCTACAGATAAAATAAAACCATCACGAGGAGAATGAGCATCAACCTTGAGTAAGTTTTCTAAACAGGACTACGGTGAGCTATTCCAGCCGGGCAGTATAGGCAGGCTTAATCTTAAAAACCGGCTCATCATGGCACCGATGGGTAATGCTCTGGCTGACGGCGAGGGCTACGCCACCGAGGCGCTGCTCAGCTATTACCGCGCCAGAGCCAGGGGTGGTGTCGGGCTCATAATTACACAGTGCGTCTCCATCAACCGCGCAGATATGATGCCCTATTCTCTCGCCCTGTATGATGATAGTTACATACCCGGCATCAAGAAACTGGTCCAGATGATACATGAGCGTGATGTCAGGGTATCCATACAGCTAATGCATCCCGGTATGCTGCTCGTGCTACTGCCATCCCTGCCCCAGGGCATGACGGTAAAGGTGCCGGGGATAACTCCCATGATGGTAGCCGATAAACCGTACCAAGTGGTTGAGGCAGCAGATATAGAGCAATACGCAGAGGACTTCGCCGCGGCCGCGCATAGAGCGGTAGAAACCGGTGCCGATGCCGTTGAGATACATGCCTGCCATGGCTGTCTTTTGAGTACTTTTCTTTCTCCGGCAACCAACCGCCGGGAAGACCAGTACGGCGGCTCCGTAGATAACAGGACACGTTTTACGCAAATAGTTATCGCAGCGGTACGGCAGCGGATAGGACGGGAATTCCCGATTACGGTCAGGATAAATGCCAGCGATGATGTCCCGGGCGGAGTCACCCCGGAAGAAGTGGTACAGCAAGCGGTTCTTCTGGAGGCAGCGGGAGCCGACGCCATCAGCATTTCGGCAGGGCTGGAGTACTGGTCTACACTGATGGCCCCACCATACTCCGCTCCCGAAGGCGTTAATCTACCGGTAACCGAAAAGGTGAAAGGCAAGGTAAAAGTGCCGGTAATAACCGCCGGTAAAATAGGCCTGGAGCTTGCGGCGCAAACAGTGAGGGAGACCAGGGCAGACTTCATTGCCCTGGGACGCCCGCTGCTCGCAGACCCGGAGTTACCAAACAAGCTCAAAAACGGACATATTGATAATATCCGCCGGTGTGTCTACTGTAACAACTGCCTGAGGTCAACGTGGCGCTCCTGCAGCGTTAACCCCTTCCTGTTCCGGGAGGATATGCTGCCGCTCACACCGTCCAGCACGCCCAAAAAGGTAATGGTTGCCGGCGGCGGTATTGCCGGCATGCAAGCAGCTATTTTTCTCGCGGAAAGGGGTCATCGGGTATCTCTATATGAGAAAGAGAGCGAGTTGGGCGGGCAATGGCGTATAGCTTCCAGTATACCTGAGAAAAATATATATTCGCGTTTCACAGACTATCTGGAACACCGCCTGGGACAGATGGGAATACCGGTAAACCCGGGGGTAGAGGTTACACGTGAGCAGGTGCTTAACGTAAAGCCGGACGTGGTAGTTGTAGCTACCGGCGCCATACCCCAGGAACTGGATGTACCGGGGCTCAGGCTTAACCACGTTGTTCAGGCTAACGATATCATCCAGGGTAAAGTGCGGGTAGCGGAACAGGTGGTAGTAATAGGCAGCAACATGCTGGGCATGGAGCTGGCCGCCATGCTTGCCGGGGAAGGCAAGAAAGTGATTCTGGTAAGCCGCGGCAAGCTGGGCGGCAGAAAGGGGCCGGATGAGAAAATTACCTTCCGGGCTTTAATGAGAAAGCTGGTTGCTGGCGGCGTTCCCATATACCCGAACGTCAAAATACTGGAGATCACGCCGCAGCAGCTAATAATTGAAATGAACGCGGAAATCCTCTCGCTGCCGGCGGGCACTATAGCCCTGGCTATCGGTGTAGAACCGGTCTCACAACTGGCCGATGAAATAGAAGGGGACGTAGCCGAAGTATATACCGTTGGCGACTGTGTCATGCCCGGGAATGCGGCGCAGGCTACCTTCGCCGCCGCACGTCTCGCCGCCGAAATTTAAATATTTTTTTCTGGCGTTTTACCCGTCAACCTGGTTTGCCCGCTTCTTATATTTATGTAGAACCCTGATCCTTAACAATTGACAAATAAAAAAGGACGAACTAAACTTAAATGTAGTATGTGAAAAACTCTTAAAACAGCATAAATAGGATAGGGGATGATGTGTGGTGAGAAGGGCACCGGGACCGCCAGCTAGCTGGCGATGGCTGGTGCCTTTTTTTGGTCGGAAATACTGCGAATATCAGCAAGACGACCCGGTAAGAGCCAAGGGGGTGGTGAAAATGGATAGAATGAGATGACACCAGGATACCCGGAAGTAATGAGGAGGCAAAAAATGAAAGGGATACGGAGGATATCTCTCACCATTCTTCTCTCTCTGGGCATCAGTATAATGATGCTGACGCCGCTATCCGTCGCCGCACAGCCTGCCACCAATCTCGCTCCAAACCCGTCCTTTGAAAACGGCACCACCCAGCCGGACGGATGGACGGCTCTTCCTGGAAACAGCGGGGGCAGCCTTGTCTGGGATAATACGGTAGCCCACTCCGGCAGCCACTCTATCAGTATATTCGGCGTGACCAATGATGCCTGGACAGCGGCATGGTGCACAACGGACTTTATCCCTGTCGCCGTTCTCGATGAGCCCGATTTCTCGGCCTGGGTAAAGATGGCGGGCACCAAAGGCAAAGAGTATGTCTTCATGCAGCTCATCTTTTACGATGCGAATGGCAACCGGAAAGGCGGTTTTGGCAAGAACCTGCCCTACTTTTACGGCAACTGGACACAGGTAGAATTTTTAGCCACCGACCCGAACGGCTGGAACTCCCATTTATCGCTCGTAGAGTCCTCCACCTATCTGCGTCTTCAGTTTGCCGTCGTGGACTACAATGATGGGGCTTCCGCACTGACTGTCTGGTTTGATGACGTCTTCTTTGAGGGGCCGCCTGCGACAAACGAACCGCCAGTGGTAGATGCCGGTCCGTACCAGACAGCGAATGAGGGGGATACGGTAAATCTGGCACCGGCCACATTCACCGATGCGGACATTGACGATATACATACGGCCAGCATCAACTGGGGGGACACTTCGCCCACGGAAGCAGGCACCGTTAGTGAAAGCGGCGGTTCCGGTACCGTTTCCGGCTCCCATGTCTATGCGGACAACGGCAGTTACGAAGTGACAGTATGTGTGAGCGACGACTATGGTGACGAGACCTGTGACACGCTAACGGTAACCGTGAATAACGTAACACCAGTGGCAAATGCCGGCGAGGACAAAGCGGGTAACGAACCATCTACCTTTACTTTTACCGGCAGTCACACCGACCCCGGAATACTGGATACACACATCTACGAATGGGACTACGACTATGACGGTATGACATTTGATGTTGATGCCACCGGCAACGGCGTCTCAAATACCTGGCTCGATGATTTTGACGGCACGGCGGCGCTCCGTGTTACGGACAATGACAGCGGCTCAGGCATAGCGACATGCTCCGTTAAAGTCAATAACGTCCCGCCGACAATTACGTCGCTCACTTTACCAGAGACCCCGGTAAATATCAGCGAGACAGTGAGCCTATTCGGCACGTTTACCGACCCGGGTTCGCTGGATACTCACACCGCAACCATAGACTGGGGCGAAGGAGTACCGGAGAGCGGCACGGTAACTGAGAGCGGCGGCAATGGAGAGGTAACCGGCTCTCGCACCTATTCCCTGCCAGGCGTCTATACGGTTACACTCAATGTTACCGATGACGATGGCGGCAGCGATACCGAGGTATTCCGGTACGTTGTCATCTACAACCCTGACGGTGGGTTTGTGACCGGCGGCGGCTGGATTGAATCACCCGAAGGCGCCTATACCCCCGATACATCACTCACCGGTAAAGCCAACTTTGGCTTCGTATCCAAGTACAAGAAAGGTAGCTCAGAACCAGACGGCAACACCCAGTTCCAGTTCAAAGCTGGTGACCTGAACTTCCATTCTGAAAACTATCAGTGGCTGGTAATCGCCGGGTCAAAGGCCATGTACAAGGGGACCGGCACCGTCAATGGAGAGGGCAACTACGGTTTTATGATATCTGCGATTGACGCCAAACTGACGCCCAGCACCGACGTTGACAGGTTCCGGATAAAAATCTGGAATAAGGACAACGGTGACTCAGTAATATACGATAACCAGATAGAAACTGAAGAGCATGAAGACCCGACGACAGGCATCGGAGGCGGCAACATCGTTATACACAAAAGCAAGTAATAATCTAATACAGTATCGTTCTGGCTTGAAGCCCCGGTTTTGAAGCCGGGGCTTCAAGTATCCAGCCATAGATTATACCTGGATACATATCACACGCTGTTACGCAGTTGCTTATAAAGTACGATTGGAATAGTTATTCAGGACTGACACGGGTAGCTATTATCAAGGTGTCTACTGGATACCCGCCCTTTTCTCAATACGCTTAACCAGGAAGGTTATCCAGCGGCTGGGCATATCGGTCTGCCCGAAATCAAAGTCCCTGTAAGCGCCGGGCGGCATCTCGGCGTAGTAGCGCCCCTCTTTGGATTTGGCCCGCACGAAATCCAGCATATCCCGGAATGAGGGGCATGAGATGGCGTAAGGAAAGAGCGATACCACATCCAGCACGCGCAATATACTGTATTTGATGGCCGGGTACTGCAGGCTTCTATAGCGCCGTCCGGTGCCAAACCCGGAAGGGCGGTATCTGCTGTCCCGTTCCACCCAGTGGTTCAGCAGGAAATCCAGCGCGCCGTTGAAGCGGGAATCCCCACGAAACGTCTCATACTGACCCAGCAGCATCAATATATTCAGGTTGTCCATAGGACAGGCTTCGCTGTAGTCTTCTTCGCAGTGCCAGCCGTCACCGGGGCGCAGCTCTTTAAGCAGACGCTCAATATAGTAGCTTAGAGGTTGTGTTTCCGCGTAGCCGATACGTGCCAGCGTAGACAGCGTTATCGCTGACATGCAGTAATAGTTGGGGTTCATGCCCGGCTCGGTGAGGAAGCTGCCATCCGGCAGCTGGCTCTTAAGAATGTCGCTCGCTTCACGCTCAACATCCAGATGCCATGCCTTAAAACCGATATCGGCGAGGAAGTAGAGGTCCCAGACCGCACTACCCTGGGTCTCGCAGGATACGGCACCGGTACGGCCTGCCGCTATACCACGAGAGGTATCTTTAACCCGCGCCACCAGTGTCTGTATGTGGTTATCCTGAAGTGCCGCCTGGACATCACATTCAGCGTCCAGCAGTTGAGTGGTCACTGCGTATCTCAGCCAGTCTGGCCCCTCCAGCAACCAATCAGTAACTTCACCCATGTTCTGCCTCTCTTCAAGCACCAGCGTGTATTATTACCCTAATTAGTCTCAGGAACACTGGTTACCTGCATGTAATAAACCCTGCTCTGAAAAAATTAAACCCGGTCGGTAATCAAATCAACTATCCTGTTCTGTCTTACGTCTATGAGCCCCTGTTCGCATATCCGGAGGAAAGGGATAGCCCCCGAAGTCAGGAAAGTCAGGGTAATACGTACTTCAGGCAGCTTACAGCCCAAACCGGCGGCTGCCCGCTGGATATTATTCAGTCTCTCCACCAGGATTTCCATCGGCTCCGCGGACATAATACCGCCTATCGGGAGCGACTGCTCAGCCAGTATTTTACCGCCGGCGCATACGATAATACCTCCCCCCAGCTCGGCAATCCTGTTTACCGCCAGTGCCATGTCGACTTCACTGGCACCTACCACTAAAATATCCCAGGAATCTCCGGCGTAGCTGGTGGCAATGGCGCCCTGTTTTAGCCCGATTCCTCTGATGAAACCGACGAAGGTCTGGCCGGACTGACAGGTCCGCTCAATAGCGGCTATCTTTAGCAAATCCTTGCCGGTGTCCATTGGTACCAAACCATCCAGAACCGGCATATCCACAAAAGCCTCCCGGCTGAGCAGCCCGGTAACCATGTCTATAGCCCTTACCCTTACCTGGCGGCAACCATCTGTCACCCGAACGGCAAAGTCATCAGCAACAAAATCCACGGGCAGACGAATACTGTTATGCATTGACCTGGGATAGGTATGTTTTCTGGGTTGCACGAGCGGTTGACCGTCTTGAGCTATAACCTGCCCGTTACTGATAACATACTCGGCACGTATGTTTGACAGATCAGGAATAACCACGATATCAGCGTACTTGCCGGGGGCAATACCGCCAACAATATCGTCCAGGTTAAAGCGCCGGGCCACGTTTATTGTTGCCATCTGTATCGCCAGGACCGGATTGAAACCCAGGTTAATCGCCTTCTGCACCACGAACTCCATGTAGCCGTCATTGATAAGCTGCTCCGGCCCTACCCCGTCCGTTGCCACTGCCAGCCTCCGGAAATCAATATTCTCGTCTTTTATTGTAGAGGCGGCTTCCAGTTCCCTTCTTATTTCCCCTTCTCTCAGTAACACGTACACCCCCAGCCTCAACCTTTCCAGCACCTCCTCAGCAGTAGTCGATTCATGGCAGGAAGAGATACCAAGACAGGTATAGGCCTGCAGTTTATTATCCCTGGCTCCGGCACTGTGCCCGTCAAGGGTCTTACCCGCCGCTACCACTTCAGCAATAACATTGAAGAGTTTCTCATCGCCGTTAACAGCCGCCGCCCAGTACAGCTCGCCCAAGCCGATAACCTCTCTTCTTTTGAGGAGCTTGCGTAGCTCATTAAAGTCCACGGGACGTTCTTTAGCTACCGGACTCATGGCAACCATGGGAGGTACCGTAATAAAAATTTTTATCGGCTGGTTTTTAACAGACCGCAAGTACTCTTTAATTCCCCGGTATCCCAGCGCAAAAGCAATCTCACCGGTCTCGGTAATTATGGTGGTCGTACCACCCGTCATGGCGTACTTTATGAACTCGCTCGCGGAGAAAACAGAACCCACCAGGTGGGTATGACCGTCAATAAGACCGGGGATGAGGACCTTCCCGCTCGCATCTATAACCCGGGTTGAGTTACCTATAGACTTGCCGGCATTACCCCCGACATAGGCAATCCTGTCCCCACTGACAAGAACGGTCTGCCCGGGCAGAATCTCACCGGTATAAACGTTTACTACCGTACCGTTAACTATGGCTAAATCGGCCTCTTTTTCGCCCAGAGCTACTTTGGTTATGTTAAGCAATAGCTCCCCATCAACTTTGTCGCTTCTTCCTGATAGCGGCATAAACTAACCCTCATTTACATATTTCACCCCATTATAATAGCTGCCGGCTTAAATTACGATATTGATAAATAGTGTGGCACGAGGCGCAGGCCAAGGAGACCAGTTTATCTGACTTCTCAGCCGCATTCGGAACGATTGCGGTCAGGAAAGACCTGACAGGGCTCACCAGCGAGAGGGGCTAATCAGATATGGACGTCAGGGCTAAACGTCTATATGGCAAGCTGCTGGATAATAGCTATACCACCGACAATCATTACCGTGCCGGTAAGCCGCAGTACCAGCGTCGCCCTGGTAGGATACCATTCCAGGAAGTCAGGACGGATTCGCGTCAGGGCCAGAGCATATATAAAGACGAAGATGGGACGGCTGCCAATGATAGTGGAGACCAGTGACACCGGTCCTTCCTGTATTGCCCGGAAGGCAAGTAGTATCCCTATAGGAGCCAGGGCCTCATTAAGGGCAAGGAGGGCCATAGCCGAGCCCGGCCGTTCCATACCTTTTAGCTCTTTGAAGACGTTGGCAGGTAAGGACACCAGCAAGAACAGTGAAGACATACAGAACGCGCTCAGAGAAAACATGTTCCAAAATGATATATAGCTTAAGGCGTACTTGCTGGCTACATCCGCCCCGGCCATCAGCAGGCTGGAAACGAGTAGCAGGTAAAAGGATTTGCCCAGCCGCAATCCGGTGCCTGTCTGCGTCCGTTTTAGCGAAACCAGGATGGCGCCAGCCACCATAATAACTATTGCCAGCCAGTGCAGCCAGAGCAGTTGCTCGCCCAGTATTATTACAGCCATTATCCCTACAAAAATGGGGTAGGTGTAAACTACCGGTATGACTTGAGATACTTCCTCCCTTGTCATGGTATATAGCATAACGGTAACTGCTCCCCCACGCAGAATACCGGAACCGACGGCTATACCCAACTGCTCTACGCTCAAATCCTCCGGGAAGGGGAAGATAGCGAACACTACCAGGCCATATATAATATGGATAATGGCTACCGGAAACAGTAAGGCAGCCAGGCTGGGCATGCGGCGGGAGAGAAGATGGCTATCAATAATATTAACTATACCCTGGATACCCGCACTCAATATGGCTACGCTGAGCCAGCCCATAGGCCACACTCTCCTCAAAGATACCGATTATAGCTTAAAGCTTACACTGTGCGCTGTGCACATGCAAAATGAAGGCACGGTACCCTGTGTTACCCGGGTGAAAAGGTATAGGGAGGTAGCGATTGTTACATACTTTTTTTGCCACGCACTGTTTATGGCCAGATTATATAAATACAACTGCTATATAATTAACTGGACATTACAGGCTAATAAGTTATAGGGGTAGTGTCCCGTCAAGTGGTGTAAATTGCCATCGGCGGTTTCTGTAATTTGCT
>CAYYQY010000043.1:0-12844 GCA_964473905.1 uncultured Dehalococcoidales bacterium
TGGGTGTATAGAAAGCAGGGATGCCAGCACCGCCTGCCCTGTACTTTTCGGCCAGCGTCCCCATAGGATGTAATTCCAGTTCTATATCACCTGCTCTTACAGCCTGTTCAAAAGGGTCATCACTGCCGAGATTGGCGGAAGAATGAAGCGCATAGGAGTCTATCACTTTACTCAGTTGCCGGTTGCCCACCAGCATTGCTTTCTCCTCGGGGGCAGCAAGTAACGGGCCACAGCCGCAGGCCAGTGTCAAATTCCTGGTGCCCTTTTCCACCAGGGCCCGCAGCAAGAACCGGGGCACCCCGGCCGTACAAAAGCCAGCCAGCGCTATCATGGCACCGTCATTTATATCCGCTATCGCCTCTTCAACACTACCTATAACTTTGTTTATCATCGCCGCCCCCGACTGCAGTTATATTAACAAACAGTTAGGCGATAAAGTGGCCCTTGCTGGTTTTATGATTATTATACTTCCAACCCGATGGTTACGGATGTCCCTTTACCCGGCTGAGAGCGCACTTCCAGCGTACCGCCAACCAGCCTGGCCCTCTCTTCCATCCCGGCCAGACCCAGTTTGCTATCTCTCGTCAGGTCGCTGATAGTATCCGGTAGGCTGAAACCCTTACCGTTATCCTTCACCATAATGCTTACTTTGCGGTGTTCAAACTCCACTGTAATCTCAGCTTCTGTAGCCTGAGAATGCCGCCATACGTTTCTGAGTGCTTCCTGAGTAATCCGGAAAAGCACGAGCTCAATCTCCTCCGAAAAACGGCGTCCCACGCCATGTACGTCAATCCTGGTCTTTATTCCCGAATATTCCGTCACACTGGAAGCGAGCCATTCCAGCGCCGAAAGCAGCCCCAGGCGGTCCAGCGCCGCCGGCAGCAAGTCCTGGCTTAAACGGCGCACCCCCTTCATCAGGTTATTGGTGAAGCGCCAGAGATCCTCCAGACGCTGGCGGTTTTCCTCCGATAAGCCATCACTTTTTGAAGAGAGGCTGTCTAGCTGGCGTGACAGCACCACCAGACCCTGAACAGTTTCGTCGTGCAGCTCCCGGGAGATTCTTTTTCTCTCCTCTTCCTGAGCCCTGGTAACCTGCTTCAGATAGTAATGCAAATTCTCTTCCATCCGTTTTTCCCGGGTTACATCCCGGGCAATGTGCTGTATACCTACGGGATTACCGTCGCTGCGGAGTATGCTGGAACTCAACCGGATAAACGCCTCCGTGCCATCCTGTCTGATAACGCGCTGGTCATAAGAGCCTTCCAGGGCCTCTCCCGTAAGCAGCTTACGCCGTGTTTCCCGGGCTAGCTCCAGGCTATCGTCGGTTAAAAAGTCCTTGACATTCATATGCAGCACTGCCGACACACCGTACCCGGATAGCTTGGTTGTAGCCTGGTTAGCTTCAATAATGTTACCCTGCATATCCTGAACCCAGATTGCGTCGTGGGCGTTTTCAAATAGTCTGCGGTAGCTCTGTTCGGACGCTCGCAGCTCCTCTTGAGCTACTTCAAGACGCACCCGATGCTCTCTCTCCCGGCGCAGGGCATTAAAGCTGATAGCCAGCACATTGCCGACAATGAAAATGGCACTCGTTTCAAATACGGCATCCAAGACGCTGGATGACAGGAATATGGCACGAGGCAGCATACACACCATGGCCACCAGCGAGGTCATCAGGGCACCCCGCGAGCCGAACATAAACCCGGCCCACACTATCGGTGCTAAATAGAGGATTCTTTCAAAGGTATGTCGGGTGAGGTTTAAGCTGGACGAAAGGTAGTTAATGAATGACGGTAAAGCAACAGCTTCTTCATAGTGAGGAATGGTAATAAGTACGAGCAGAAACAGGATAAGCCAAAAACCGGGCCTGCGAATGGCTTTTACCGGCGAGCCCATTGAAATATAGTTACGAGCAGCGCGCCACATGCATCCCCCCAACGATTCCTGAATGCCAATTTCTACGTTTCTTCGTCCAGGTTAATCCAGCCCTCTTTTATAGCACGCACCACGGCCTCCGTCCGCGAACTAACCTGCAACTTGTTAAAAATATTACTGAGGTGCGTCTGCACGGTGCGCAGACTGAGACAGAGGTTGGTGGCGATATCCTGATTGCTCAGGCCCCGCGTCGCCAAGTTAAGTACCTCTCTCTCCCGTTCGGTAAGTACCTCTGTAACTTTCTGCCCGCGCTGCTGTTTAGAAGTAGCCGCAAAACGGTTTAACACCTTGCGGGCAATCAAGGGATGCAGCACCGATTCTCCGGCATGTACCGCCCGCACCGCACTAACAAGCTCACGGGCACGGACACTCTTTAATAGATAGCCGGCAGCCCCCGCTTCCAGCAGGTTAAATACGAATTCATCATCATCATACGCACTGAGAATCAGTACCGGTATAGACGGGTAGAGCTTTCTTATCCGTCTGGTGGCCTCAATACCATCCAGACCGGGCATGGCTATATCAAGCATAGCCACGTCAGGCTTTACGCTGCCCACCAGCCTGACAGCTTCTTCTCCATCACTTGCCTCGGCTACAACCTCCAGGTCCGGCTCCTGCTCCAGAATCTGGCGGGTGCCCTCCCTGACAACGACATGGTCATCAGCAATCAGAATTCTAATCTTATCCAAACAGCTTACACCTCAACTATTTATGCTCACCACTATAATATCGCTTTTTTGGCGCGCACTCAACTATAGCAGTCAACGTGACACGCAGCGTCCGCGGGTAACTACGTAGTTATACTTATGATTATTGGCAGCCACATCTACGTATATAGCACGAGCGGTATACAGCCAATTTAATTAACTGCTGAACAGGGCAATAGCACATTTTGGAATCAAAAATAAGTATCAAGATAGAAGTTGTGGTTGCTCAGTAGATGATAAGCTGATATTGGAGTTAAGAGGATAGAGTGTGAGGAGGTGTATAGAACAATGGAATGGGAATTTATAGTAGCACTGGCTCTCGCAATACCAATAATACTTTTTCCGGCAGCATTTGTCTGGTACCTGAACCTGGGAGGTATCTATGCGGCCATCAAGGAAGCCAGGGAAAGACGGGCTGTTCGTCTGCACAAGGCCAAGTTAACCACGGAATCCGAGCAGATTGTAGCTATGGCAGTCAAGGAACGCCATTTTGAAAAACAGCTTATCGGCAATAAACAATAGTGAATGAACCGCTGGAAGCCGGTAGTGGAATGAGTGGAGGTGCAATATGGAGTGGCAAGTTATACTGGCTCTGGCGATAATAGTACCCGCAATTCTCATGCCTGTTCTATTTGTCTGGTATCTTAATATCGCTGGTATTTATAGCGCCTTTAAAGAATCAAGAGCGAGGCGAGTTACTTACAAAAAGGAACAAAGGAAGCTCTCAAGTATTGAGCAGCGCTTAGCTGAGCAACACTGAAAAACTACCCGGACCGAATTTATAAACCAGCTAGCTTCTTTATCAGGCAGGGGAGCTAGCTGGTTTACCTTATTCTCCCCCGGGCTTCTGATGGTTAGCCCTGGCCGGCAGAGCAGAACTGGAGTATGGCGGCTGTTGGTTATTGAGACCGGTTAATGCCAAAAACACATTCAGATATGCATAGCGAATTTACATCTGTATAGAATATGGTTAAACTGGAGAGCAGGACAATAAAAGACGATGCTCATTTAATCTTTACTGGCGCGAATTGTTGTGCCAACATGACTAACTTTAAATACAGTAATTTACCAAGTGATTTAAACGGGACAGCAGATGTCTAAAGCAGTACTGTATGACGCTAACAAGTGTATAGGCTGCCGGGGTTGCCAAGCAGCCTGCAAACAATGGAACGACCTGCCAGCGGAAATTACCACCAACGAGGGCACATATGAGAACCCGCCGCGACTCTCGGCACGTACGTTTACCAAAATCCACTTCACTGAGCTAGAGGAAAAGGGCAGGTTGCAATTTGTCTTTACCAAGCTACAGTGTATGCACTGTGAGGAGCCGGCCTGTGCGGTTGCCTGCCCGGTAGGCGCCCTCCAGAAAACTCCGGACGGGCCGGTGGTATATGATGACAACAAGTGCTTCGGCTGCCGCTACTGCATGTTAGCCTGCCCCTTCGGCATACCAACCTTTGAGTGGGAGAAAACGCTACCTTGGATACGCAAGTGTACCTTCTGCGCCGATAGAATCGGCGCCGGTCTGGAGCCCGCCTGCGTCAAGACATGCCCCACGGGCGCCCTGAAATTCGGCGAGCGCGAGGAACTCATCACCGAGGCTAAAGAACGCATCGCGGCTGACCCGGAGCACTACGTTAACCACGTATACGGAGAGCACGAAGCCGGCGGCACCAGTTGGATGTACCTGTCTCCGGTCCCCTTTGAAAAATTGGGCTTCAAGTACCTTGACCCGAAACCGGTGACGCTGAATGCAGAACGCGCCATGAGTGCCGTGCCACCGGTACTGATAGGCGTCGCCACCGCTATGGCCGGACTTTACTGGCTTATCCGGCGGCGGGACAGAATGAGCCAGACACAAGCCGCTGACGAAGAAAAGAACCCTCTAACGAAAAAAAGGGTAAAATGAGAGACCAGATGGCTGAAAAGAAAGGTTCGTTTCCCTTCGGCACCACTCTCCTCACCGGACTGGTTATACTCGGACTGGTACCGATAATTCTTCGCTTCATTAACGGGCTGGGGGCAACGACCAACCTGAATGACGGCCGTCCCTGGGGGATCTGGATAAGCTTTGACCTGTACTGCGGCGTGGCCCTGGCCGCCGGCGGCTTTACGCTGGCCGGAGCCGTCTATATTTTCAACATGAAGAAATATCATCCCATAGTCAGGCCAGCCATCCTGACGGCGTTCCTGGGCTATACACTGGTTATACTGGCGCTGCTGGTTGACCTGGGGCAGCCCTGGTACATCTGGCATGCCATTATCTACTGGAACGTCCATTCACCTCTATTCGAGGTTGCCGTCTGCGTGATGGCATATACCACGGTGCTGGCTCTCGAGTTCAGCCCCGCCGTTTTTGAACGGCTGAACTGGCATGTTCCACTGCGTATCATTAGAGCCATTCAAATACCGCTGGTTATCACCGGTGTCGTCCTGTCAACCCTGCACCAGTCCTCCCTAGGGTCAATGCTGCTCATGATGCCCAGTACGCTGAATGCCATATGGTATACACCCATATTGCCCATCCTCTTTCTCATCTCGGCCATCGCCGTCGGGCCGGCCATGGTCATCTTTGAGACAACGCTGAGCAGCCGGGTTTTCGGACACAAGCTGGACGTGGATATACTGAGCGGTCTGGGTAAATCCATCCCCTATATCCTGGGTCTCTACCTGGTGGTTAAACTGGCAGACCTGTTAATTACCGGGGAAATGGGACTGGTCATAACCGGTTATCCTCAGAACCTGCTGTGGTGGGGAGAGATAATCATCGGGGTGGTTTTACCTATCATACTTTTCTCACTCCCCGGTGTTAAAAAGAGCCGGGGCAAGCTTTTCTGGTGCGCGGTGCTGGTGGTCATCGGCCTGATGTTCAACCGCTTTAATGTGAGCATGCTGGCACTGGATATGCGGCCCGGTACTACCTACTTCCCGAACTGGATGGAATTTGCCATCTCCATCGGTCTCGTCGCCGATGCTATGCTCGTTATCTGGCTGGCCCACCGTCTGCTACCCATGGCTCACCACCAAGAGACCGAAATTACCGCTCTGCCCCCGCAGACGGCAGAGACAACCCAAGCCATGTAAGGAGCCGGCGGTTGTTATCCCCGTTCCCGGTCATAAAATATCTTGGGGTGACACAGTAGATACAGAATGGAGCCGACAAAGGTAAGGAACATTATGCCCAGTGCCCAAGGCGCCTTGTGACCTCCGAGCACGTGCCGCCGGTAAGCAAGGTCATGCAGCAGCATTATGGCGAGCACCAGATGCAGAATACTGAATATGACAATCCACAGTAACCACTCCGTTACCATTACCCTGCCCCATACACGTTTCCGTTACGCCAATTATATACACTTATGCGTGATTTATACAAAAAGCCAGGACTGGAGAAATACCGGGCTGTGAAGCAGGCTGCCACTTTATCTCCAAGTTAAGTATCCTGCCCTCGCTTAAGGAGCTCCTCTAGATCTTTATCGGCGCTCTCCAGGGGATAGTACCCAAGCTCAGCCCCGTACTCCATATCCGGACCAACCACAGACATGACGCTGGTTACTGCCTGGTTTACCGTCATACCCCCGGCGAGCAGCTTTCCCAGCAGTTCAAGGGTGACCGTATCAACATATTCCAGGCTCACCCTCTCATTCCAGCCGATATATGTAGACGCCCCCTTTTCCGTAAACGCCCTGGCCATATCCTCAATAAGCACCGTACCGCAGCCCATCATGATTATGGCGGCGTTATCAAAATCACCCTCCATATCTTCGGTGACGAATCCCGAGCTTACCGCAAAAACCCAGGGGTGACTTTCATCAATCGTGGCTCTACCCAATCTATCGCCCAGTTGCTGCTCCAGATACCTGGTTTCACTGTATGGCTCATTACTGAATAGCCACGTGGAATAGTTTTGCCCGTCTCCATCCGCGCGCAGCGCCGAATGCACCCGGAAAACTATGAGCCGGTAGCCATAACGCGGCAGGCGGCAATACAGCGCAACATTGACCTCAGTCCCCTGATAAAGGTCTACCGCAAAACCATAGCCTTCAAGCAAGCGGGTTGCCTGCTCGATGAAAACCGTATCCGGCTCAATAACATGAAGCTGGTCAATTATAGCCGCCCGGGGCTCTTGCGATTCGGCCAGGTCTGCCTGTTCGTCGGCCCTAAGCACACAGTAAATAGAGATACCCGCGGCTATAACCAGCACGGTTATCACCCAGACATAGCTTACCCCTATCCCGCGCCGTGAATTACCTTTGGCTACCTTTCGGGAATGAAAATTACGCAATATTAACTCTCCGCACGGCTGTAACTATGTTCACGGTAAAGATATAATCACAGTAGCAGGCGGTTAAAGAACCTTGGTACAGAAATATTATTGCCGCCCGGTAGTCTATCTGCCCTTATTACTCTCCTTCGCCGGCCTCCGGCTCCATACCCACAATAAAACACTGGTGATTATTATGAGCGTTGCTATGACCCAGGGCAGGAGCAAATGAAACCTGTTCACCGGTGCTACCTGGCCACCGATAAAAGCCACCGGCCCGCCCGATGACGATACTTCCACGTGGACAATTATCACCTCCAGAGGAGGGTCTATTATTACATCAAACTTGCCCACCTGGCTCGGGTCGGTAAGGTTGCCGCTAACCGTCATGTCCTCAATCTGTACATCCGAGCTAATACTCGCTATGTTGCCGGTGTAAGGACAGACTATGACAATGCATTTCAGATCCCGCTTCCGCGGCAGGTCAATTGTGGTCTGGAAATTACCCGCCTCATCCGCCGTTGCCGTCACCGTCTGTTCAATAACCTGATAGCCCTTGGCCGCCGCTACGCTATTTATATACTGCCGCTCCAGAGCCGGTACAACTTTATGCTCGCTGTCGGTTGGGCCCAGGTCAAACTCACAGTTGCACATTTTCTGCTGCCAGGCAGGCGTATCCATGGCATCTATCAGCAGCTGCCCGTGAAGCAGTTCGTGGTAAAGCAGGGCTTCATCAAGTATCCTGGTAAACTCACCGCCCTGCTCCTCCTGCTGGGCAACGGTCGGCTCCAGCATTAAATAGTTGGTACATTCAACCAGCTTCTCCGTTAACCCCCCACCATTAGCCACCGGTTTAAGCAAAATCGTGGCTTTCCAGATGTAGCAGCCGCGGGCTTCCGTAGCCCCAGCTACATTCCACTTAACCAGCTTGGTAGTAATAGTTACGGTAACTTTATTCACCTTGGAACCGGCCGGGCAGTTAAAAGATTTGGTGACCGGTTGGCTAAAGCTGTTCAGCACGTCGGTAACGTCATGAGGCCACTGGTCTTTATTCGCCTCAATCCTGGCCTTCTTGGCATTAAATAATGATGTTTCAAGTGCCGTCGGGTCCTCTGGAGTGAA
Organism: uncultured Dehalococcoidales bacterium; assembly: GCA_964473905.1. Taxonomy (GTDB): domain Bacteria; phylum Chloroflexota; class Dehalococcoidia; order Dehalococcoidales; family CAYYQY01; genus CAYYQY01. The sequence goes on from CAYYQY010000043.1 coordinate 8,026, forward strand.
CCCTCCCGCCTGGGCAAAAGTCTCAGCCGGTGCCAAGTAATAGAATACTGCTGCGCCCGTAAAAATGAGTGATAAACACAGCGTGACAATCAGTGCCCGTAATATCTTCCCCATTTTCCCCCCTTTAACATTACGAAATAATCACCCCGGTTCCGGTCTCGTAGATGTTAGAGCTAGATAACATACCTGGGGGCCTCAAAGCAGAAAAATAAAAATGGCCGTGACAAACGCCACGGCAGTAGAAGGAGGCTGAAACTAACGTCTCTCAGAGTATATATTTGCCATTTACCACCTCCCGCCCGCTAGTAAGATAATGTATTCATAATAACCCAGTAGAATATTAGGCCTGTTCGCTGGCAAGCACAATTGTCCGTTATAGGTAATATGGGACTATATAACAACTGATACTTTCGCGGCTTGAGTGTGGGCACCAGGGCAAAAGCATTACGTGGCTAAAAAAGTAATATCAGCCACACCTTTAGATAAATGGAGGGTAACATTCCTTACTAAACTAATAGAGACGGGAAGTAAAAATAATCTCTAAACCGGGATTATCCCCTTACCGGCGTCAGGAACAGACGGATTATAGAAATATCCGAAGCAGCAACTGCCAGACAATAGTCACCAGCATTATAGAGACCGGCTACTCTTTATCCTCGTCCTCAACTTCTATTACAATATATTTGTCCATTATCTTGATTGCTCTATCCGTAATATCAGGTATAGCCAGGTGTCCCTCTTTCTGAGAAAGCTGTGCTATTGTCTCCATTAATTCCCTTAGCCGTGCGAAATCCCTGTCTCTAATATAAGGCATAAGCATCTCCTAGGATTCGGAACATAATTATATAATACAGTATATCAGCCCGGTAATTTCGCCTTTAACCGGGTTTATAAGATAATATTATAGCTGTTCTGTTTTTTGAGGTGTCAGCCTGAACTCGCATCTGGCATCACCCCGGGCAATACATGCGGTCTCCACGCATTTATAAGTGCGGGAGGGTTCAAGCAGTTCGGCATACGCCTCAGCCATTCCGGCAAAAAAACCGGCCAGGAAAAAGCATACCGTTTTCCCCAGACCGGTGCTTTTCAGGTATTGGGCCACACTGGAGTTTTCCACCGAAAAAACAGGCTCTTCCCCCTTTTTCACCGTCTTACCCTTCCCATGACCGTAAGTCTGGATATACAAAGGGAAACGCGCTATTCGACTGGTGAGTTCTTCTTCGTTTTTTAAGCTAATCCGGTAGGCTTTTATCAGGTCCTTCTGGCTCCGGTATGTACCTCTTCTTGCAGACTCATAGATTATTCTTCCCGTCTCCTCATAGCCAACAGCATTAAACAACTGGTTATATAGCTCAGCTATTATACTGTTACCGAGAAGAACATGACTATCATCACCAACGAGTAAATGTCTTGTCTCACTATCCCGGGTTAAAAAAGCCGGGAAATCAACCATTACTTTCTCACCCATTCGCAAAGCCTCCCCAAGCACTTATGTACTAACTATAGCGGACAACATTGTACCAGAAAACAGGAAAATAATAAAGATTTAGCAGCGATTATACCATATTTTATTTCCGGGTCTGCTTACATGCCTTATATTTCTAAATATCTCTTATTATTTCATTGAACATATAGATATATCAGGAGTAAACTGTTTTATAATTTAAATTACGCTTAACGAGATTAAAATTCAACTGTTCTTACCCTTTTCTTCCTGAAGACACAAAAATACATTACGAAAGGTCCTGATGATTATGGACGAACTAGAGATTTGCGCCATGTCTTTGGTAAAGACCGCCGCAGCAATAAAGGCCAGACAGCTTTCCCCCGTAGAGATAATGGACGCCACTCTGAAACGTATAGAGCGGCTGAACCCGGTAGTTAACGCCTACTGCACCATGGCAGCCGGTGACGCCATGAGACAGGCACGGGAGAAAGAGGCAGCGTTAATGCAGGGAGAAACACCGGGTGAACTCTACGGCGTCCCCGTGTCAATTAAAGACCTGATATTTACCAGGGGTATCCGTACCACCGCCGGCTCCCCAATCTATAAGGACTTCGTTCCCGGGCAGGACGCAATTTGCGTGGAACGGCTGAAAGCGGCCGGAGCCATCGTCATCGGGAAGACAAATACGTGCGAGTTCGGCTGGTCGGGAGTAACCGATAACCCGCTTTTCGGCCCAACCCGTAACCCCTGGAACCTGGAGCTCACTCCGGGCGGCTCAAGTGGCGGCGCCGCCGTTTCCATAGCGCTGTGCCTGGGCCCGCTCGCCATCGGTAGCGACGCCGGCGGCTCGTTGCGTATTCCCGGCAGCTTCTGCGGGGTCTTCGGCTTCAAGCCGTCTTACGGCCGCGTCCCTCAATACCCGGAGTTCCCCGGTTGGGAGCTACTGTGCCATACCGGCCCCATAACCCGCACCGTAGAGGACGCTGCACTGGCCATGGAAATTATAGCTGGCAGGGATGACCGCGACCGTTTTTCTTTAGCTGAAACAGGATTAAAATACAGGCCGCTGCTCAACGCAGACCTGAAAGGGCTAAAAATTGCCTGGAGCCGGGACATGGGCTACGCCACGGTAGACCCGGAAATCTCAAGGATAACAGAGGCCGCAGTCAAGACCTTCGCCGCTTCCGTCCCGGTTAATATAGAGGAGGCCAGCCCCGACGCCGGAAACCCGGAGGATATATACTATACCATATGCTCGGCCCGGCTTACTGCTGTACTGCAGGACAAGATAGATGACTGGGGAGACCAGATTACGCCATCCCTCGCCGGTCTGGTCAGGAAGTACCGGCATTTGCCGGCAACCGATTATATCCGGACCTGCTTTGCCATACAAGACTACTGGGACAGAATTCTCCCGTTCTTCAATAAGTATGACCTGCTGCTCACGCCAACGGTAGCTGCCAGACCGTTCCCGCTGGGCAGCTTCGGCCCGAGAGAAATAGCCGGTAAAAAGGTATCGCCCCTGGAGTGGATGGCCTTTGTCTATCCGTTTGACATGACGGGGCAGCCGGCGGCTTCAATACCCTGCGGCTGGACGGAAGACGGTCTGCCGGTAGGTCTCCAGATTGTCGGCCGGCGCTTTGATGATGCTACCGTGCTCCGCGCCGCTGCCGCCTTCGAGCAGGCCCTGCCGTGGCTGAATAGACTGCCAGCGATTTTATGAGCCGGAAAGCGGTAATATGGTTCAATCTTACCTGGATATTAACCACGAAACAGCACAGGCCATAAGGCTTATCGTAACCGATATTGATGGCACCCTTACCGAAGACGGTGAATACTTCGACGGGGACGTCACGGAAGCCATTAGCCGCCTGGAAGCGCAGGGTATTATGGTAGGTCTTGCCTCCGGCCGGACTATGGCAAGACTGGAGACACTGGCCCGGGACTGGAAAATCAGCGGGCCGCTGATTGCCGAGAACGGGGCGGTAGCCAGGCTGAAGGCAGGCGGCAAGCCTATAGACCTGGGTTACTCGCGTGAACCGGCTATCAAGGACTATAACCGGCTGAAAAAGATATTCCCCCGGGTTACGCTGCCTTTAGAGCGTAACCGGAACCGTCTTATTGACATGGTTATTGATTTACCGGACGTGGCCACGGAGACACTGAACGGGTATCTGGAGAACACCGAGCTACTGGATTCCGGTTACATGGTGCATATACTGCCGAAGGGCATCAGCAAGGGGCAGACGCTATTCAGCTTACTGGATAGACTGGCGGACGGCGGTCTCAAAACCGGTAATCTCCTGGTCATCGGTGACTCCAAAACAGACCTGTCCCTTTTCCAGCTATTCCCGCACAGTGTCCTGGTGCTTAATCCAGGGCTACCGCCCGATACCAGGCAAACCCTGGAGGAAGCCGCTACCTATGTGAGCACATTACCTTTCGGCAAAGGTTTCACCGCCGTTTGCACTCACCTCCTCAGTTTAAGAGTCGGACTTGAGGATTCCACTTAAAGCACGTATCTTTAACCTGAGACACCCTATCACGTTATTACGGGTATTTAATGAAATACTTTTCTTTTTCCGGAGACGCTATACAATTTAAGGTAACTATCCCCTCGGTATCGTTCGTTAAAAACGTTCATTTTTACCTCATGCTTTCACGCCTGGCCCTCAGGCATGAAATTCAGCGCACCTTTTTATATCCCCATATGGCAGTTGCTTTGAGAGCGCGGGAACTATGTGGTACAATTATCGATATCCATCACCTGGAGATAAAAACGTGATGCTTGAAACTCATGACATGACCATTGCCAACCAGGCGGGAATCACCCGCCAGCAAGTGGAAGCTGTCAGGTCTCTGCTTGATGCAGGAGCGACTATTCCATTCATTGCACGCTATCGCAAGGAGAAAACCGGGTCACTTGACGAGGTGGTACTTGGCGAAATACGGGACGGTCTGGCACGGCTGGCAGCGCTCGACAGCCGGCGTCAGGCTATCCTGAAATCCCTTGAAGAACAGAATGTGCTCACAGCCGAGTTACGCAGTTCTGTGGAATCGGCGCCGACCCTGACCGCATTGGAGGATATTTACCTTCCCTACCGCCCCAAACGGCGCACCCGGGCCACCATGGCTAAAGAAAAAGGGCTTGAGCCTCTCGCCGAGCTGATACTGGCTCAGGAGGTTGCTGATCCGTCTCACGAAGCTCTCGCGTTCGTGAACATGGAAAAAGGTGTCGGTTCGGTTGAGGATGCCCTGGCCGGAGCGCGTGACATCATTGCCGAGTGGGTCAATGAAGACACCCAGGCAAGGCAGATCATACGCAGGCTTTTTTACCGGGAAGGCATCATTCAATCAAGCGTGGTTAAAGGT
>CAYYQY010000044.1:0-12680 GCA_964473905.1 uncultured Dehalococcoidales bacterium
TTTATTTCTTTAGGTTATAGCTTCCTCTACAAATAAATCCAAATCGGGCTCATCGCCGTCACCTATTCTTTGTTCCAGGCGTGACATCACCTCCACCATACGGTGATTGACCAAGTAGTTCTTGATGGTGGTATCTACCTGGGGGCAAACGAGAATACAGGCACCGCACTGGTCGCAGTCCTCGCCAACAATACTTTCCAGCGCCATTGATGTCCGCTGCTCCGTTTTATCACGTCGGTGCGGTTCGCGGAAAAGGAAGGGACAGATATCAATGCAGTTACCGCAGCCCAGGCATTCCTTGTGTCCGCTTATATCCTCGGTGATATTAAGCGCGTGCCCGGGACTGAAACCGCTGGAAAGAAGCCGGCACCTGCCAACCGGCGGCATATTGATATTAAGTACTTCGTTTAAAATACCCTCAATGTCTGTTACATCAGTTTGTATTCGCTGCGGCATTTTCCCAACCTCAATTTTAAGCCAGTTTGAACTGCCCGGCGCCAATAGTCCTTTTACCCGAGTCGGACATGTAATCAGGCATGTGCCTGGCATAATCGGGAAGTAACAACGGTGAGACCTGTCTTACCTCTTTAAGTCCCGCGCTCGTAAGTAACTTTTGCCATTGTCGTACGTGCTCAAGCGTTAGCGAGCCGACCTCTGCCTCACGGGAGTACAAAGCAGCCGCCCTGCCCGCCCGGCGCCCGAAGACAAATATGTCCAGTGTGGAGTTACCGATAAGCCGGTTCCTGCCGTGCACTCCCCCTTCGCACTCGCCAGCGGCGAATAGACCGGCTACGGTAGTGGCACCATCGGCGTTAATTTTAATGCCTCCGTTCTGGTAATGCAGGGTGGGATATACCAGCATTGGCTCTTTGGTTATGTCAATATTAAATCTACCGAACTGTCGTACCATGGCAGGCAACTCGCGGGCAATAGTCCCCTCTCCCCTGACGAGGTCAATCATCGGTGAATCAAGCCAGACACCAACCTGATCGCTAGGTGTATCTATGCCCAGCTTCCTTTCCCGGCATTCGCGGATGACGGCTGAAGCCACTACGTCCCTCGGTTCCAGTGGCATAATAAATTGCTGTCCGTTACTGTTGGCGAGCTGCGCTCCCAGGGTTCTAACCTTTTCCGTAACCAGCTGCCCCAGAATCTGCATCGGATAGGCAGCGCCGGTAGGATGGTACTGCATGGTGTCAATGAAGATTAGCTCGGCACCTGCCCGGTAGGCAAGCACCAGCCCGTCAGCCGTAGCGCCATAGTGATTGGTCGTCGGAAAGTCCTGTATATGCAGCCTGCCCATACCGCCCGTTGCCATTACCACAGCTTTCGCCCTGACTATGCTGAGCTCGTTGGTTTCCAGGTTGGCGAGTATAGCACCGGCTACTTTACCCGTATCGTCGGTTATGAGCTCTATTGCCGCTGAAAATTCCAGGCAGTCTATTTTCCTGTTTCTGAGCTCATCGCGTACCACGCGCATCTCCTCAAGACCGGTATAGTCCCGTGCCGAGTGCAGCCTAAGTCTGGATGCGCCGCCACCGGAAAGCTCGTGCATAGCCCCGTCCGGCCCCTTGTCCCAGTTTACGCCGAGCCCCTCCAGCCACTTGACTACCAGAGGGGCGTCTTTCACCAGTGCCTCAACCAGTTCCGGTATGTTGGTGAAATGTCCGCCACCCATCGTGTCCAGGTAATGAATAGCGGGTGAATCATTAGCCCTGTCGGCTGCCTGTGTCCCGGCCTGAGCGCCTACGGTATTGGCATCGCCCAATCGTAATTTGGTGGCGAGTAAAACCTTGGCCCCGTTTTCCTGAGCCAGCAGCGCCGCCGATGCCCCGGCACCGCCACCGCCGATTACCAGCACGTCAATGTCATAATCAATCTTGCTGAGGTCTATACTATCCGGATTGATACGGCTGTTGCCTTCCAGCAAATCAGCAATCTCAACAGGGGCTTCACCACCATGGTTGGGCCCTAACTGTAGCTGCCGCATGCTGCCGGCCACATAGTCCGGATGAAATTTCTCCAGTAAGGGTGTTTTCTCTTCGGCAGTGAGGCGGGGCAGGCTTTCCTTTAGCCGCTCCTGTCTGGTAGCCTCAACCTTACGGATGCTCTCTTCCATATAAGCAGGATACATTTTAACTTTACCCCATTCGTGTATCGTTAATAGGCGGGTTCAATATTACGCTCGGCATAGCGCCGGCTCAGCTCTTTCTCGTCCATATTTTCAAGCTCTTTAATTTCCGCATCGAACTTACCCGCTTCTATCTCCTCAATCCTGTCCTCAAGATGACTGGAAGCGGGAGCCAGGTAACGGCCATATATCCGGCGGCAGAGCAGCGCCACGTTATAGGGCACCAGGCCCTGCGGGCACCGGGCAGCGCACAGCCCGCACATTACACAGTCAAATGATTTGTTGGCTACCTCTCTAATGTCACCCCTTAAGGCGTCAGCCATAAACCACATTACTTCAATATCCTGAGGGCAGGTCTTGGTGCAGGTGTTACAGCCAAAGCAGGTAACTATATCCGGGTACAGCGCTATTACCTGCTCAGCGGTTGCTTCTATCGCTTCTAAGTCATAGATTGATTTGGCCGCCGGGAAGAAAGGTATCTGTGTCAGGTACATGTCCTGCTCAACCACCTTCTGGCAGGCAAGGTCAAATCTTAACTGGGGGTCATTCTTAAAGTTATAAACAGTAGCGCATGCCCCACAGAAACCGGCACGGCACCCGCAACCCCGTACCACCCGGTAACCGCAATACTCAAGCGCCGTCAGTATAGTCAGACCCTCCGGTACCTGGTAATGCTTGCCCATAATGTAGATATCAACCATCTGTACTGGTTCAGCCATTTCACACCCCGATTTAAATAATTGCTTCTTTATGACGGGCGCTGTGACACTGCAAATTTACCGCTACCGGCATGCTGGCAATATGAGCCGGAAAAACCTCAATGTTTACCCCGAGGGCGGTAATCCTGCCGCCGTAGCCCATGGGCCCGATGCCGAGGTTATTCACCCGGCGTAATATTTCCTGTTCTAATTCAGCAACTTCGGCGTCCGGACTGGGCTCTCCCACCTTCCGCATCAATGCCCTCTTGGACAAAGACGCCGCTTTTTCCATGGTACCGCCAATACCGACACCGACGATTACGGGAGGACAGGGATTACCGCCCGCTTCCTCTACTGCCTTCACCACGAAATCTATTACGCCATCCCTGCCCTGCGCCGGACGGAGCATACCCAGGCGTGCCATATTCTCGGCGCCGCCTCCCTTGGGCAATACCGTTATTTTAACTTTATCGCCGGGTACTATGTCGGTATGAATGATTGCCGGCGTATTATCTTTGGTGTTTATACGTGCCGAGAAAGGCTGGTTTACCATGGACTTGCGCAGATAGCCGTCATTATAGCCCTGCCTTACCCCTTCATTTATAGCTTCGGTTAGATTGCCTCCGCTAACGTGAACCTCCTGGCCTATTTCCAGATAGACTACAGCAGCTCCTGTATCCTGACACAGAGGAATTTTCTCCTCTGCCGAAATAGCAGCATTCTCCAGTATTCGGTCTATCACCTCGCATCCCATTGGCGATGTCTCGTCATTCATCGCGCGTTTTAGAGCCTCTAAAACGTCTTCAGGTAATAAAGTATTAGCCTCCTGGAAAAGCCTGGATACAGTCTCGGTAATATCCTTTGCCTCAATTTCTCTCATTTGATAACCCATCTTGCATCAACTGCATAGCCATACCGGTTTACGGTGCCGGAGGTATCATGCCATTGTCCATCAGTAACTTAACCGTATCTCTCGCCTCTTTTATCATATCGGCAGCTCGCTTGTTCAGTTCCTCACGGGTCAATATCTCTCTGGCCACTCCCTGCTCTATTGCTTTCAGCCCTACCGCCACCGCCTCTCGTATAAATACCTGCCAGTCTCCCATAGTAGGGATAATATAGTCCTCACTGATGCCGTGGTCCTGGGCACAGCTAGCCAGCTCATAGGCGGCAGTGATACACATCTCGTCTGTAATCGTTCGTGCCTTTACATCCAGTGTGCCCCGAAATATACCCGGGAAACCAACCGAATTATTAACCTGATTGGGGAAATCAGACCTGCCGGTAGCTACAATCCTGACCCCGGCTTCCTTAGCTTCCCATGGCCAAACTTCGGGAATCGGGTTGGCACATATAAAGGCAATAGAGTCTTTAGCCATAGCCTTTAACCACTCCGGACTTATCGTATCCGGGCCGGATTTGGATAGCGAGATACATACGTCAGCCCCTTTGAGTGCCTCGGGGATGCCGCCTGTTCTGTTTTCCGGGTTGGTCCTCTGGCAAAGGTCCCACTTGTAGGGGTTCTCAGTCTGATTGGCCTCTATATCCGCTCTTCCTTTATGTAAAATACCTTTGCTGTCTACCATGATAGTATTTTCAGGTTTGAAACCGTCTGTGAAAAGAATTCTGCTGATGGCAATATTAGCCGCTCCCACACCTATTACGGCGATGGTAACATCCTCTTTTTTCTTGCCTACAATCTTAAGCGCATTGATTAGACCGGCCAGTGTTACGGCTGCCGTGCCCTGCTGGTCATCATGCCATACCGGGATTTCGGTCTCTTTGCGCAGTGTATCCAGAATGTAAAAGCATTTGGGATTGGCTATGTCTTCCAGGTTAATGCCACCGAATGACGGCTGGAGCCACTTCACTGCCTGGATAATCTCATCGGCGTCTTTAGTACCAAGGCATATTGGTACTGCGTCAACGCCCCCCAGGTACTTGAATAGAAGTGCCTTGCCTTCCATCACCGGCAAAGCCGCTTCCGGGCCAATATCGCCCAGCCCGAGAACCCGGGTACCGTCGGATACTACGGCAACGGTATTCCACTTGTTGGTATATTGATATACAGCGTCCCTGTTCTCATGTATTGCCCGGCAAACCTCGGCAACACCCGGCGTGTACCATATAGCAAAATCATTGAAATCACGGACTACGCACTTTGGCATAGTCTGCATTTTACCCCGGTAGAACGGGTGCATTTTCATAGCATCCGCTGCTGGTTTCAGTGCTTTAGCCAGAAGTTCGTCCTTACTCATCTTAGAAAGCAAAACAACACCTCCACCATTAATAATTTTATAGCTGACCTGGCTACGGTAACTCTATTATCAGTTATAGAAGTTAAGTTATAAATGATAGCAGGCTATTCTTGCCCCGCTATCATTTTTCTGAGATTAATTATCATCGCCGGTCCGTCAATATCCACAGGACATCTTACTTTGCAGCGCCCGCAGGTAAGACAGGTATAAGCCACCGCAGCCGCCTTCTCCAAATTATGGCTTATTGTCGCTGCCCATACAGCACCATTGGCAGAGAAGTATTTATCACCAAAATGACCGGCTGTTACGGCAAATACTGGACATTCGTAGAGACAACCGCCGCACCTGAGGCAATAGAGAGCCTGACGCAGTACCGGGTGTTTAGCGAGTTCCGTCCTGCCGTCATTCAGGAAGATGACATGCAGTTCTTTGGGACCGTGAGCGCCATATGTCGTTACCTTTTCAATATCGCCGGTCTTGCTGGGGCCGGATATCAGGCTGACATAGGAGGGTACCGTGTAATTGGCATATCGCCAGGTTACCTCGGCCACTTTGCAGGCATCACCGAACGATGGCACCAGTTTCTCCATGCCAATCAGCGCGATGTGTACCGGCGGAGCACCGGTGGCGAGCCTGATATTACCCTCGTTTTCAATGAGAAACATGGTGCCTGTCTGGGCGGAGATAACATTAGCACCGCTCATGCCTATATCCGCCTCAAAGTATTTATCTCTTAAAAGACGCCTCGCCGTGGCTACCAACGTTTCAATGTCGGGAGGCAGTTGCTCCCCGGTAATCTTGGAAAAAAGCTGGGCGACGTCTTCTCTGGGCACATGAATTGCCGGCGACGTAATGTGCATGGGCTTGGAGCCTAGCTTCTGAATAATAAACTCACCCAGGTCTGTTTCATATACCTCGTTACCCTTTTCTTCCAAATGTTCGCGAAGTCCTATCTCTTCTCCAGTCATGCTCTTACCCTTGACTATCAGCTTACCGGTCCCGACCAGTTCGCCAATAATGTTAAGAGCATCGGCAGATGTTTTGGCTATGTAAGCCTTGCCCTTATTAGATTCGATAGCTTCGCATGCCTGCTCGGCAAGCTTTTCCATCTCACCAATCGATTTTTCCTTAATCTGGCGTACTTCCTCAGCCATCTTAGCTGAGTCAGGAAATTTCTTAAGTGCGTTATCGGTATTAGACCGGTAGCTTTTAATTGCCCGGGAGAGGGCAATACCTACGCGCTCGTTATGAGCGGCATCCATTATCTCTTTTCTATATTCCGAAAAAGTAGACATCTTCTTCATACCCCCATAGCCATGGCCACCACCTGAGCCAGGTCAAGGACTTCAACATCGTCTCTCTTGAGTATTTTAAGCCCGTTCTTTATCTGCATTATACATCCGGGACAGTGAGTAACGATAATATCGGCTCCGGTCTCCAGTAACTCCTTTGTCCTGTTGACGGAGAGTATTTCGCTTAGCTCCGGGAAAACAGCTTCAAAACCACCCCCTCCGCCGCAGCAGGTTGACCATTCACCGCTTGTCCATTCCGGTTCAACAAGCTCAATCCCCTTTATAGACCTCAGTATCTGGCGCGGCTCCTCTATCAGTCCCAGGTAGCGGCTGAGTTGACACGGGTCATGATAGGTTACCTTGACCTGTCTCGGAAACCTGAGTTCTCTGGACCCTATGCCTTCCAGCACTACCTCCAGAAAGTGTTTCACCTCAAGGTCAAAGCCGTCAATATAAAGTGGTAATAAATCGCGCAGGGTATAGGTACACGAAGGGACTATACCGATAATGCGCTTGACCCCGCTGTTTTTAAATATCTCATACGTATTACGCGCGTTTTGACCGAATTCGTTTTGCAGTCCAATGTAGTGCAGGAGTCCGCCGCAGCACGGCTCGTCATCCGCCATATAGCCGAAATCAATACCGAGACCGCGCAGCACATTGACTGCATCTTTCAGGGGTTGACCCGCCTTGTCTTTATCTCTCGCTGATATCTTACGGTACATACCGGCAAAATCAACGCCAATCTTCTTCTGCAAGCCGGCCAGACCCATCGGTATATCCGAACCGATGGCGCTTTTATCCATCTTCCGGATGAGGGACATCAAAGACTCCAGGTCACTGCTGAATTGATATCCGCAACCGGCAAAGAATACCGTTTCGGACTGCCGGGGCAGATTAAGGCCCTCGGCCCACTTCGCCCCTGCCCCTCTGGCAGCACCCAGTATATTGTGTTTGGTAATAATGTTGTCTGCCATGTAGGATAATCCCGGAGGCATCAGATCTTTTGTCTTCTTATCCATTACCCTGCCCCATCTTTTGTTTTAGCAAGCTTACTGTATCGCCTGGTTTTTCCGCTATAGCTACTCCGACAGCAGCAAAGGCTTCGATCTTGGATTGGGCACTGCCCATGCTACCCATCACTATTGCCCCGGCATGGCCCATACGCTTTTCCGGAGGGGCTGACCTGCCGGCGATATAGGCTACGACCGGCTTTTTATAATTGGTTTCTTTTATATATTCAGCAGCCAGTTCTTCGGCGTTACCACCTATTTCTCCTATTATAACGATGCCTTCAGTGCTGTCATCGTCCCGGAACATCTCAAGAAGCTGTATAAAGTTCAGTCCTGTAATCGGGTCGCCACCTATACCTACGCATGTACTTTGACCCATGCCGGCACAGGTAATATGCCAGGCTATTTCATAAGTAAGAGTGCCACTTCGGGACACAATGCCGACGTTACCTGGTTTGAAAATATGGTTGGGCATGATGCCTACTTTAACGCCGTGCGGCGGATTGATGACTCCCGGGTTATTGGGACCGACGATAACAACATCATCTTTCTCATTAGCCATAGCGATAAATTCCACGGTGTCTTTTAGTGGTATGCCCTCGGTTATGGGTACTATCGTTTTAATTCCGGCTTCAATAGACTCTATTACGGCATCACGCGCGTAGGCGGCCGGAACGAATATTATAGAAGTGTTGGCTCCGTGCCTGTTAACTGCCTCTGCTACGTGGTCATACACCGGCACACCGTAGACTTCCTGTCCTCCCTTGCCCGGCGTTATACCGCCAACTATCTTTGTCCCGTATGCCAGCATTAAAGCCGTATGTACCGTACCCTCACGCCCGGTTATCCCCTGGACTATCACCTTAGAGTCTTTATCAATAATGCTTCGCAACGTACCCGCCTACTTTTTTAGAACTTCGGCTACTGCCTCTTCCATGTTGGGATAGGTGGTTATGCCCGACTGGTTCAATATACGAGTGCCTTCAACATCATTCGTGCCCATCATTCTCACTACCACAGGTTTTTTCTCTTTCGCTTCGTTAAGTCCCGCTATAATCCCGCTGGCAACAACGTCACATCTGGTAATGCCACCCATTATGTTAATCAGAACGGCTTTCACCTCGGGCTTCGCCATTACGAAGATAACCCCTCTTTTAATAATGTCTGTTTGGGCACCTCCACCCATATCCAGGAAGTTACCGGGCCTGCCTCCGAAAAGCTGGACCATGTCAATAGTGGCCATTACTAATCCGGCGCCATTACCGATAATACCGATGTCACCGTCAAGGTCCACATAGGTCAGTTTAAGCAGCCTGGCTTCGGCTTCCCGCGTCGTATCGTCCACCCGGTGCAGGCTGTTTTCATGGAATTCGGGATGCCGGAAAAGAGCATTATCATCAACTATTATTCTGGCGTCAGCGGCCACCAATACGCCAAAAGATGTTTTTACCAGGGGATTGGTCTCTACAAGTTCGGCATCGTAATCAATAGCCACACGATAAAGCGTGTATATAACAGCGGCTAATGCGCTGCCATCGTCGCCATCAATACCCAGTGACGCCAGCATTTTGGTAGCTTCCGCTGCACTGAAGCCGGTTACAGGATTAACCCAGTACCTTGAAATATTTTCCGGCGACGACTTGGCTATCTCTTCAATATCCACCCCGCCGCTTTTAGAAGCCAGTATTACATATTTTTTTGTCTGTCTATCTACGCTTACCGAGGCATATAGCTGTTCGGTTACGTCCAGTTTCTCTTCAACCAGCAGGCTGCTTACCAGGCTCCCCTTGATTTTACTGCCGATAAGCTTTTGAGAGTGTTCTCCGGCCTCCCCTGCATTTTCAGCAAACAGTATACCTCCAGATTTGCCGCGCCCGGCGACGAGTACCTGTGACTTTAAGACGAGGGGTAGACCTATTTCCTGAACCAGGTCTTCTATATCATCCGGATTAGTAATAACATGCCCTCTGGGTACATTAATGCCATATTTCTTGAGTATATTCTTCGCTTGGTACTCGAAAAGCTTCAACTTAATATTTTACCTGACTATAATATTTTTATAAGCGGCGGCTATGTTGGTATAATGCCATGTTTCTTAAAAGGTCTGTATTCAACCTTACCCATCGCCAGTTCCAGGGCTTTTATAAGCTTGGCCCTGGTCTCGGACGGCTCAATTACATCATCTACATGCAGATGCTCGGCAGCTCTATAGGGATTGGCAAATTCTCTACGGTACTCCTCAATCTTCTCATGGAGTAGCTTGTCTTTATCTTCAGCCTGAGCTATCTCTTTTCTAAATATTACTTCAGCCGCTGCCTCGGCTCCCATTACCGCCAGCTCTGTTGTTGGCCAGGCAAATACGGTATCGGCTCCTAAATCTTTACTGCACATACCCAGATAAGAGCCGCCGTAGGCTTTTCTTATGGTGACGGTTATTTTGGGCACCACCGCTTCCGAGTAAGCATATAGCATCTTGGCGCCGTGCCTTATGATACCGCCCCACTCCTGGTCGGTACCGGGCAGATAACCGGGTACATCAACCAGATTAACAATCGGTATATTGAAGGCATCGCAGAACCTGATAAACCGGGACGCCTTATCGCAGGCGTCAATATCAAGGGCACCTGCCTTGGACATCGGTTGATTGGCTATCACGCCCACTGTCCAGCCGTTAAGCCTGGTAAAACACGTTATTATATTGGGGGCAAACAGAGGGAAAAGCTCAAAGTAGTTTTTGGCACCGTCCTGCCTTAAGTCAAATATCCTCTCTATTATCTTGTGCATGTCATAGGATTTTCTGGGATTGGCTGGAACGAAGTTAAATAGTTCGACATCTTTCCTCTCAGGGGAGTCCCCTGATTCCAACCGGGGCGGACGGTCTTTGT
This sequence comes from uncultured Dehalococcoidales bacterium, assembly GCA_964473905.1. Taxonomy (GTDB): domain Bacteria; phylum Chloroflexota; class Dehalococcoidia; order Dehalococcoidales; family CAYYQY01; genus CAYYQY01. The sequence continues at coordinate 10,278 of CAYYQY010000044.1, forward strand.
TGCTCGAGGGTAAATAGCTCAGCAACTCCCTGATATTGCTCAAGCATTCATCCTCGCTGTTCTCGGAACGGCAGACTACACCGGATTTTTTCTGGGCTACAATGGCTCCGCCCAGTTCCTCCTCGTTTATCTCCTGTCCCATCACCGACTTAACTACTCTGGGCCCGGTAATAAAGGCGTAGCTTATACCTTTTACCATGAATATAAAGTCCATTAACGCCGGAGAATATACTGCACCGCCGGCGCAGGGACCAATTATGGCACATATCTGGGGAATAACTCCAGAGGCCAGAGTATTTCTGTAGAAAAGCTGACCGTAGCCGGATAGTGCATCCACGCCGTCCTGGATTCTGGCACCGCCGGAATCGTTAATGCCGATAAGAGGACAGCCGTTTTTTATGGCGCTGTCCATGATATTGCATATCTTTTTGGAGTGTATCTCCGATAGCGTGCCGCCGGAGCTCGTAAAGTCCTGGGCAAAAACGTACACTTTCCGGCCGTTAATTTCGCCGTATCCGGTAATTACGGCATCCGAAGGTATATCCGAGCCGGCAGACGATATCCGGCTTTTAGCGAACATGCCTACTTCACAGAATGAGCCCACATCCAGCAGTAAATCAATGCGCTCCCGGGCGGTTAGCTTGCCGCGTTTCTTCTGTCTGTCCACACTATCCTTACCCCCCATGCCGCGGGCTTTTTCAATGCGCTCCGTAAGTTGCCTGAGCAGCTCCTCTTTCCGCTGCTTATCTTCTTCTACCATTTACTCCCCCGGTTCTACTATTTCTAGTAATGCTCTGGTTCCTTTCGGATGTAAAAATGCTATCCTGCTAGACTCCACGCCCTTTCTCGGCGCCGCGTCAATGAGAGGGATGCCTTTCTCTTTTAGCATGGCCAGTGCGCTGTCAATATCACTTACCTCCAGGGCTATATGGTGAAGCCCCTGCCCTCTCTTTTCAATATGTTTGGCAATAGCCCCTTCGGGGTCTGTCGATTCCAGCAACTCAATCTTACTTTCACCCACCGGAATTATGGCAGTCTTTACCTTCTGGTCCTCCACTATCTCTATGCTCTTTAGCTCAAGCCCGAGTACACTGGTGTATAGCTCCAGCGCTTCATCGAGGTTGTCAACAGCAATACCGATATGGTTAATTTTTTTTATCACTTTACCTCTCCACCAACCCTATTCCTGATAAAGTTCACTATCTCGTCAATAGATGTCCCCGGCCCGAATATCTCAGCAATACCAGCCTCTTTCAGTCCCGGAATATCCTTTTTAGGAATAATACCACCGCCAATAACCAGTATGTCGCTGCCGCCCTTCTCACTAATGAGCCCCACCGTCCTGGGGAATAAGGCCATATGCGCCCCGGATAAACAATCAAGCCCAACCACGTCTACGTCTTCCTGTATGGCGGCTTCAGCGATTTGCTCCGGAGTCAGCCGTAAACCGAGATATATTACTTCCATGCCGGCATCTCTGAGTCCACGGGCAACGACTTTAACTCCCCTATCATGTCCGTCAAGACCGGGTTTTGCTATCAAAACACGAACTTTTTTATTGGCCACTTTATACGCTCCTTGTATCAAAGGATACTTGGCTCTCGATATTCTCCAAAAACATCTCGCAGCGTGTTGCTTATCTCGCCAACGGTGGCGTAAGTCTTAACCGCCTCCACCAGCACCGGCATAATATTCTCGGTACTGACAGCCGTAGTGTGCACCTTATCCAAAACTTCCTTCACCTTCTCGTTGTCTCTCTTTTGCTTCATCTCTCTTATTCGCTTTATCTGTCTCTCTTCAACTTCTATGCCAATCTCAAGTATATCCGTCAACTGCTCATCATCGGTTACGAACTGGTTAACACCCACGATAACTTGTTCCCCTGAGTCTACGGCTCTCTGGTGGTTATAGGCAGCGGTAGCAATCTCTTTCTGGATGAAACCTTTTTCTATTGCCTTAAGCGCGCCACCCATTTTATCTATCTCGTTGATATAGGCCACGGCCTTCTTCTCTATCTCGCTGGTTAACCACTCTATGTAGTAGGCTCCTCCCAACGGGTCAACGGTATCGGTAGCACCGCTCTCATGGGCTATAATCTGCTGGGTTCTCAGAGCAACCTGTACTGCCTGTTCACTGGGTAATGCCAGCGCCTCGTCAAACGAGTTGGTGTGCAGTGACTGGCAACCGCCCAGCACTGCGGAAAGGGCTTGCAGGGTAACCCTGACGATATTGTTTAGCGGTTGCTGTGCCGTCAATGTAAAACCGTCCGTCTGGACATGGTACCTGAGCATTATAGAGCGGGGGTTCTTGGCGGCGAACCTGTCTTTCATTATCCCCGCCCACATCCGCCTGAGGGCTCTGAACTTGGCTACTTCTTCCAGAACATTGCTATAGGCGGCAAAG
>CAYYQY010000045.1:0-12423 GCA_964473905.1 uncultured Dehalococcoidales bacterium
TGCCTATCTTTTCCCGGCCTACCAGCCTTACCCCGCGGGACTGAAGCTCGGCGATAGCCTTGTCTATATCGGCTACTTTAAACCCAACCGAGGCCAGTCCCTGCCCCTTGCTGAAGCCTTGGGGTGACGTGGCTATAAGTATCAAGTGCCATCTGAATAGTGGCATGGCCTAATCTCTCTTGAACTATCTTAGGGTGTATACCAGCTTTGAGCATTAGAGATGCATGGCTATGGCGGGCATCATGCAGCCTAATAATTTTAACCCCAGCATCTCGGGCAATTGTATTCCAGGCTCTCGTAATTGTATTAGGACGTAGCGGCTTACCTGCAAGAGTGCTGAATACTAGGTCATCGTCTTTTAGCGTTATCCCCAGTGGAGTACGTATTGCCTCTTGTTTATTCCTGTGCTCATGGAGTGCGACAATAGCAAAAGATGATAAGGATACGGTGCGTTTGCTCTTGGCTGACTTTGGTTGTGTGAAAATATAGCTGCCGTCTGTAATGCTTTTGGAGATGCTCCGGCTTTAATTGTGTTAGTGTTATACTGCCAAAGCCAGGTATCAGGCGCTTTGTAATAATACCCTGATACCGTTCAAAGCCTCGTGGTGAGAGGTTAGGCTTAGCGTAGTCTGATAACCACTACCAAGTAAGATTATTATTGATTACTCAGGTCTAGTCCTTACGTATTGCGGCTCTCTTTGCTTTGTTAACTGGGGTGCAAGCCAACAGCCGGGGTCAGCAGCCATAATGTCACCAGTTTCCTCGTAGGCTCTACCCCGGCATCCAGAACAAGTGTCTCGGGAGGAGCATACCCCACATTCACCCTTGAGCAATTCTCGCTGTCGTAGTTTGGCCAATATGGGCGAATCCTCCCAAATAGATCTTATGCCCTGCTCCCTGATATTACCTAGCTTGACCTGAAGTAACATGCACGGGTTTACTTCGCCATTGGACTGAATCATTACATAGCCCATGGGCATGCCTGCCGCACAACCCCTGCCATAGTAAGGAACTCTTCGCAGCATCTCCGCCGGGAAGTGCCTGGGCTGAATCTGTTTTTCCTGCAACAAAAGAGGGTACATCGGGCAGCCAGGAACCCTGATAATGATGGGGCAGTCCTCCTGAGCTTCGGCAAGCCACTCCATGGCTCTTTTCCTCTCATCAAGGCTTAAGACCTGCTCTTTACACTCCTCCTTAGCCCTGCCGCTTGCCACCAAATCGAAAAACTCGGCAGCATTGGCCCCGCTATCCACTGCCAGGTGCAGCATATCCTCCAACTGCGGCAGGGTATCCTTCCTGATAACCATATTGAACTGAAAAGGTAGTCCGGCTGTCCGGCAAGCATTTATACCTTTGAAGGTCTGCTCAAAAGCGCCGCTTAGACCCCTGAAGGAATCGTGTGTTTCGGCATCAGCCCCGTCAACTGAGATAGCGACTGCCATGACTCCTACTCCCAGCAGCTTCTTCGCTATGCCTTCATCAATAAGAGTTGCATTACTTCCTATGGTAGTTCTTATGCCTTTTGAGGAGGCATATTCCAAGATATCCAGTAAGTCCTCTCGGCATAAAGGCTCCCCCCCATCAATAATCAGAAGGCCTATCCCCCACTCCGATAAATCATCTATAAACCGAAATGCTTCTTCAGTCGAAAGCTCACCAGGAGCTGCCTGGTCAACCGAAGAACTATAGCAGTGCTTGCACTTTAGATTGCATTTCCGGGTAATGCTGTAAGAAACCATAAACGGTGGCTGTATAGGCATAAAGAAACCTCCTATTTTCTAAATTCCGTAGAACACGAGTTTACTTCTTGTTGCTGAAAGCGGTCGCCGCGTCTTTTTCATCATACGCTATCACCGAAAGCATCGCCCCGAACGTATCCTTGGGGTGAAATACGGCATATTCGCCGCTGCCTATCTTTTCCCGGCCTACCAGCCTTACCCCGCGGGACTGAAGCTCGGCGATGGCCTCGTCTATATTGGCTACTTTAAACCCAACCGAGGCCAGTCCCTGCCCCTTGCTCGCCATAACCGCAGCCGATGGCCCGTCCGGTGTTAGCGGTGCCGCCAGGTTGATACCCAGACTGTCTAGGGTTTCCCTGGTATCAACGGTGGTAGCATAGGGTTCAATAAACCGGGTTTCAAATATCTCGGAGAAGAAGCTCGCGGCTTGCTCCAGGTCACTCACGAAAAAGCTAACGAAGTCTATTCTTTCTACTTTCATATTACTTACCTCCTTTTTTAGCCGGTATAGTTGCTTCGGGAGCAGGCCGCTGGTAACGAAGAACAGTTTATGGCCATACTCGATTATATTACCTGCACTATTTATTAATCAATGGCTTATTCCAGGCAGATATGTAGCCAGGTCGCTGGGGGTAAATGCGTTTCCAGCTTGATAAAAGACGGCTAAACATTTATAACAACGACGTTATCCTTGTCAAAATAAAGCTCAATACTAGCGTAAATTTTGGCAGCTTTATATTAAAGGAGGTTCAAATAATGTTCTATCCGCTGGAAATATTTATCTGATTTGCCCCCTTCTTATTAAATGGCCATTACTGACCACTTATCCCGCATAATCCTCGTCTTGCCTTAATCACCAAGTCCCCAGTTGAACATCTATTCTTCTGTTTCCTACGCACATGAAATGGCTTAGCCATTACATTCTCTGGGGGAATTCCCGCTTATTACAGGAGGTAAAAATGATTGGGAAACGTACGCTATTTACCAGTATTGTGCTGGTAGTCATTGGTATGCTGCTGTTGCTCCGGTACCATCTACGAGCAGGTGCCGGAGCTGGTGAAAGAGGCTGTGGAGAGGGCTATGAGAGTATCGGTAGAAGGCTATTACCACTTCATCGAACCTCTTGAAACACGCAGGGCAGAGATTAGAGAGCAGTTCGCAGCCCGCAAAGCGGAAATGGGAGTCCAGCTTGAAGCCCGTAAGGCAAAGCTACGGGCACAGCTTGAGGCGCGCAAGATAGAGATGCAGGCCAATCGTGAGGCGTTACGCGTGCAGTGGCAGGAGAAACATGCCGGAAATGCCCAGTAATCATGGCCGGCTATTCGGCTTCGCAGGTCACCTGTTATCGGGGAACAGTTGGCCGAGCAACACTGAATAGAGATTGAGAAATATCCCGAGGGGGTAGACTCGGTCTATCCCCTCGGTTCTTTGTTATCCGTGCCCGGAGGTATCGCCTGCTGGTCAGGGCAGATGATACAGGTCTATTCAAATTCAGTTAAATGTCCCGGCCAGCGCTGTTTCTTAGCGTAAACGGTAAGCGGGTAGTTTAATATCTGCGCTGTCTGTCGCCCCCGGTGCCACCACCTCCACTGCCGCCTCTCCTGTCACCATAGCCGCCACTACCTCTGCTATCAGGACGGGGGTGGGCTTCATTGACCACGATAGTTCTTTCCTTTAGCGTTTTCCCGTTGAGACCGGCGATGGCAGCTTCGGCCTCGGCCTTTAACGCCATTTCCACGAAGCCAAATCCCTTAGGCCGCCCGCTGACCCTGTCGGTCACAATACTTGCTGATGCTACCTGTCCGTAAGCCTGGAATTCCCGCTTTAGTTCCTCTTCGGTCGTATCATAGGATAGGTTACCTACGTAGATTTTCATCTTGTTGCCCCCTTCATTATATTTTGTAATAGTTGTCCTGGTATTTTAATGCGGAGCGGTATTATCTCCCCGGCCACGGCTGAAGCTGAAGGTGGCCTTGCCGTCGGCACACCGGAGAGACCGGCCCTTAAAATTCATTGGATGACCTCCTCTCTTCTGGATTCTGCTTAGAGACCAGTCATCCAATACTTGCTTTAAAGCTGATGGGACAGGTTTTATAAAATCTGGTGATAAATTAAACCTGAAATGCCAGTATATCATACACCACAACGGTTTACCTGGCAACTAAATAACCATTCCGGTGCGGTTTTATATTCAGACATGTCCATTACGGAGGAATTCCTTCCCCAGATTTCACCGGACAGAGCGTGGAGTTCCGGTTCGTAGTCCAGTAGTTTTTAAGAATGCTCGCCATCCATTAGATAATCGCTGGTTGCTTCGCTCACCGGCTCGGGTCGATAAAGGTTAACCCACTCTTTAAATAGTGAATGGTGGTCACGGGAGGGACAGGCACGCAGCCAGTCGGCTTCACTGGCAGGCTCTTTAAGAGCCTGCCAGTGCCGGATAGTCTCCAGAAAGGGCGATTCCCACAGCTCGTTAAGGGTGCCGCCTCTCGCCTTGCCAGCAGGTTGCTTTCCGCGTAAATTATTTCAACCGTGAGATATCTCCATAAGCGAACATTTTAGCGTTCTGTTTAATGCCTTGAAAACATTCAGGCACGTGATTGGGTGTCTCGTTTCAGTGTATATGGTATAATGTCCAAAATTTGTTACGGGAAGTGAGCCTGAAGTTAATGCCACCTGTATATACTGAGGAGATTCCCTTGGGCTCCTCCCGGATAAGGGCCTTCGCGGAATTCCCCTGGCATCTTTATCAGAATGAGTCACTCTGGGTGCCGCCGTTACGGGGGGACCTCCTCGGCAACCGGCTGCTCGGTCTTACCGGGCTACTTACGCCGGAGCATCCCTACCACCGCCATGCCGAGGTTACCCATTTTCTCGCCTTGAAGCAGGGTAGGCCCGTGGGCAGAATATCGGCCTCTATTAACCGGCGGTTCAATGAGCATTATAACGCCCGTATAGGTTTCTTCGGTTTTTTTGAGGTTATCCAGGACTACGAGGTCGCTAAAGTCCTGCTGAACCGGGCACGGGACTGGGTAGAAGAGCGCGGCATGACCACATTACGCGGGCCTGGAGAGTATTCCAACGCTACCCACGAACGCCAGGGGATACTGATAGACGGCTTTCAACATCCACCGACGGTAGAGCTAACACATAATCCCCCGTATTATAGCGACTTCCTGGAGCGGTACGGCTTCGCTAAGGCCAAGGACTATTATGCTTACATCTTCAAAATACAGAGCCCGACACCTCCCCGGTTGATAAAGCTGGCCCGGCAGATAAGACAAAGACGGGACATTGAAACGCGCCCCCTGGTACTCAAGAACCTGCTTGCCGACGTAGAGCTGATAGTAAAAATATACAACGACAGCTGGGCACGGAACTGGGGGTTCTTACCCATCACCAACGAGGAAGCCACTGCCCTGGCCGATTCCCTGCGCCTGGTGGCAGACCCGGGTCTGATACGCTTTGCCTTCGTTAAAGGAGAACCGGCGGCGGTTCTCGGTGCCCTGCCCGACCCTTACTATGCTCTGCAGCCTAAGAGGCAGTGGTATGGTGACTCGGATATAGTACGCGTTATGCGGTTACTCCGCAAACGGCGGCACATTCCACTGGTAAGGCTGATGTTCTTCGGTGTACGCCCGAAGTTTCGCAGGCTGGGTGTAGACGCTGTCCTCTTCAGCGAGGTAAAGGACTATGCCACACGGCGGAATTACCAGCATTGCGAGGCGTCGTTGCTGCTGGAGGACAACCACCTGATAATTAGCCCCTCGGAATTCATGGGAGCCAGCCGCTACAAGACCTGGCGGATTTACGATTTGCCTTTAAAATAGGCGGCCGCGAGGTACGGCGTAGATGGCGCCCCCCCGGATTTAAGTTAAGCTAACGAACGGCCTCATTTAGCGGGTCTTAGCGGCTCCCATTTACCCCAGGAGAACAGGCGGGGGAACAGTATTTTTCTCACCTCCTCAACGATGAAAAGTGAGCCGGCAGCCAGGATAATGACGCCCCATTGGCTCCAGCCAAGGGCTATCGTGTTAAAGGCCGTCTGCAGGAACGGAATATATATAACTGCCATCTGTAGCACGATGGATAATGCGGTACCGGCAATCAGCCAGCGATTGCTGAAAATGCCCAGGCTGAAGATATTATGTTCATCGGAGCGGGCGTTAAAGGCCTTGAACCATTCAAAAGCGACCATGGTAGAGAAAGCAATGGTGCGTGCTTCCTCGAGGCCCATGCTTGCTTGTGCCCAGTTGAAGACAAGATAAATGCCGACACCCATCATGGTGGCCATGAAACAGACGCGGAGGAGCAGCCCGGGGAAAATAAGCCCCACACTGGTATGGCGCGGCGGCTGTTTAAGCTCGTCACCCGTCTTGGGCTCAATGCCCAGGGGAATAGCCCCCGTGGAATCGGTAATCAGGTTAACCCAGAGAATCTGCACGGCGAGTAAAGGCGACTGGCCGCTAAACCAGACAGCCAGAATTAATGCCAGCAGTTCGCCGATATTGGAGCTCAGTAGAAAGAATATCACGTTGCGCAGACGGTTGAAGATAGCCCGGCCCTCGCCAACCGCCGTTACAATCGTGCCAAAGTTATCATCGGCAAGGATCATGTTGCTCGCTTCCTTTGCCACGTCGGTGCCGGTAATCCCCATGGCGATACCGATATCGGCTGCTTTGAGTGCCGGGGCATCGTTTACACCGTCTCCGGTCATGGCGACAACATGTCCGCGGTTTCTGAGGGCATTTACTATTCTCAGCTTATGCAACGGCTCAATCCGTGCAAATACGCTAATCTCCTCCACTTTTGCCGATAGCTCCGCGTCGCTCAGGCGCTCAAGTTCAGCTCCCGTTATCGCTTCGCCCGGGGGCAGGCTGAGCTTACCGGCGATAGACTGGGCGGTTAACTTGTGGTCACCGGTAATCATGACCACTTTTATTCCTGCCTGCCGGCACAGTGCCACTGCCTCTATAGCTTCTTCACGCGGTGGATCGTACATCCCCAGCAGCCCGACAAAGATGGCGTTACCCCGGATATGCTCATCTCTCAGGTCGTCCAGCTCTCCCGGAAGCTCGGTATAGGCAACGGCGATTACCCGCATCGCTTCCCGGGCCATGTCATTGTTGGCCTGCATAATGGCCTCTGTATCCCCGTTGCTGAGCGGGATAACTCCCCCTCCGTCAAGCCTGTGCTGGCTCATGGCGAGGACTCTTTCCGGTGCTCCCTTGATGTAGGCCACCCGGCGCTCACCATCCTGGTGGAGGGTCGCCATGTACTGCTTCTCACTCTGGAATGGTATTTCGTCAATACGTGGCGATCTCTTATCCAGCTTACCCTTGTCCATGCCGGCTTTAGCCGCGGCCACCAGTATGGCGCCTTCGGTGGGGTCTCCATAGATGCTGTACGACCGCTCTTCACGGGTAAGAAAGGCATCATTGCACAGGCTACCGATACGCAGCAGCAGGCGCAGTGAAGGATCATTATCCGGGTTAACCGGCTGCCCGTTGTACAGGAATTCCCCTTCTGGCTCGTAGCCCTCACCCGAGACCTCAATATGCTTAGCGCTGACATGGATATGACGCACCGTCATTTCGTTCAAGGTCAGAGTCCCCGTTTTATCCGAGCAGATGATAGTCGCCGAGCCCAGGGTCTCAACAGCCACCAGTTTACGGATGATGGCATTATGCTGGGCCATAGCCCTCATGCCGGCTGCCAGCACCACCGTCACCACCGCCGGCAGCCCCTCCGGTATGGCAGCGACAGCAGCGGCCACCGCCAGTAAGAAAACGTCCAGCCAGCCGAGCCCCTGCAGCAGTCCGGCCATTACCAGCAGACCGCAGATGCCCAGGAAAATGGCGATAAGATACCGGCTCAGCTTACCCATATTTTTCTGCAGGGGAGTCTTTGGCGGCTCCGTTTCCTGAATGGCGGTAGCGATTTTGCCAATCTCGGTTGACATGCCGGTGCTCACGGTGACAGCCGTAGCCCGGCCGTAGGTGATGATAGTCCCCATGTATACCATGTTCTTTCTCTCGGCTACGGGTATCTCCCCGGCCAGGGCCTTGGCATGTTTATCCACGGATATTGATTCACCGGTAAGCGACGCCTCGTTTACCTTCAAATTTGATATGTCTACCAGGCGCGCGTCGGCCGGTACCTTAACGCCGGTTTCCAGCAGAAATATGTCCCCGGGGACGATTTCCGTAGTCGGCAGCAGTTTAATCTGGCCGTCACGCTTTACCGTGGCTTTTGGTGCTGCCATTTGTACCAGGGCTTCCATGGCCTTTTCGGCGCGCCTTTCCTGCACGTAGCCGACAGACGCATTGAGCAGCAGCACGCCCAGAATCACGGCAGCATCTATGAAATGCTCAACAATAATGGAGATAACAGCCGCAAGGAGCAGAATGTATATTAGAGGGCTGAGGAACTGCTTGAAAAACACGACTAACGGTGAAGGTTTTTTCTTACCCAGTAACTTGTTGGGGCCGTACTGGAGTAACTGTGCTTTTACCTGGTCTCTGGTCAGTCCGGAGCGTCTGGAGCCAAGTAGCTGCAGCGTCTCATCCGACTCCATATTATGCCACTTTGTAGCCATGATAATTACTATATCAGATATGGATGTCCAGCATCTATACCGGAGGAATTATTACGCCGCGCTCGTTACGGAAATAGTAAGGGGAGCCGCGGAAGAGGTGTAAGCATACGGTGTTACTATACACCGGTCTCCCGGTACCACTTGATGGTCTTGTCTATACCCTCGTCCAGGCGAACTCTGGGCTGGTAATTGAGTAGCTCGGTCGCCTTGCATATATTGGCCACATATTTTACCACCTCGCCGGGCCGGCTATCCTTCACCACGATTCTACCGTTCGCTCCAGTCTTGCTGATTATGCTTTTTGCCACCTCAAGCAGCGTTGTCCCTTCTCCGGAGGCTATATTAAATACATTATTCTTGACACGGTCAAAGCTCTCTATGGCGCTTGTTATCGCGTCGCTACAGTCGGAGATATAGGTGAAATCCAGTAGTTTCTCGACTCCGAATACTGTCAAATCCTCGCCCTCAGACGTCTTTTTTATAAAGTGCGGAATTACTCTATTGCTATCATCGTATTTACCGTATACATTTGACAGTCTAAACACGATATAATCCAGGTTATAGCAGAGCCCGTATGCCGCGAGGAGCGCTTCGGCGCCGATTTTGGTGGCCGCGTAGGGGCTTTCACATCTTCCCAGCAGTGAAATTTCATCCTCGCTGAATGAAATATCATGACTATTACCGTAGACTTCCCGGCTGCTAGCAAATATTATTCTGGCGATATTATTCAGCCGGGAAAACTCCAGGACGTTAAACATAATTTCAAAGTTGTCTCTGGCCAGTGCCGGCTCTACTACTGTATAAAATACCCTGGCGTTTGCGGCGAGGTGGATAACCATATCAAAATCCGGCGGCAGTATATTGAAGAAATCCCGGTATCTCAGGTCGCAAATCACCGTGGCGTTATCCACGCTCCGGCTCCACCCGTTATGTCTTATATCAGCCCCGGTTACTTCATATTCCCGCCTCTGGAGCTCCTCGCACAGTGCCGTGCCGATCATGCCGCTGCTGCCGGTAACCAGTATTCTTTTCACTGCGTTCAATTATCACATCTCCCGTAGAAATTTATAGCGTATACTATCATATTCTCTGCTTTCTCTCTACTACACTACATATTTTATATCCTTATAACTAATTCTGGCAGTTCATTGACACTCTACTTAATAAAGCAGTAATCTACGGTTGCAGTCGGTTATGTGCAATAAGTTCTTGCCTATAAAATATATATGGGAGAAAGATATAATGGCTGACGAAGCAGGTTATCAAGACGGGCAAAAAACGGAGTGGTTGCATAAGCAACTTCAAAACGCTATAAATTTACGGAGTGCACAAGACCAGGTTACCTGGAACATCTTCGGCGTATTTTGGGCGGCAAATGCCATTTTACTTGTTGTACTATTCCAAAATGGTGAATTTCCACCAAACGCTATCGGTATGGTAATTGCTGGGGTGGGAGCGTCTTTATCTTGGGTATGGCACCTAATACAAGGGCGCGCCATCGGTCATGTGAAAAGGCATAAAAATCTTATGCAGAAACTGGAGGAAGACCTGAAAATTCCCCGTGAATATGCGGTCAGCGCACGTATTAATATAGATAACTATGAAAAGACTCCTGGCAAAGGTATTGCAGCCAGAAAAATTATGCCGTGTTGTAGCTTTGGTGTCGCGATTTTATGGACTTTGGCATTTTTATTCTTCTTAATAAAGCTAATTTGGTCTTGTATATAAGCAGAAACAAGGTCAGAGTTTTTCCTAGAAGAGTAGTCCTTTATTTTTCTATTTCTTGATGCTTAAAAACCTGGCGTTGATAGCTACAATGATAGTGCTTAAGGACATGAGCAAAGCGCCGACCGCCGGGCTCAGCAGTATGCCGATGGGATAGAGCACGCCGGCAGCCAGCGGGATGGCAATAGCGTTATAGCCGGTTGCCCAGGCCAGGTTCTGTACCATCTTGCGGTAGGTAGCCCGGGCCAGCCCGATTATCGCCACCACGTCCAGAGGGTTGCTCCTCACCAGGATGATGTCTGCCGTTTCCACAGCGATGTCGGTACCGGCGCCTATGGCGATACCCACATCCGCCTGCGCCAGCGCCGGGGCGTCGTTTACGCCGTCACCGGTCATGGCCACCATCAAGCCTCTGGACTGTATCTCCTTCACCTTTTCCGTCTTTTTATCCGGTAATACCCCGGCGAAGTATTCGTCCAGGCCTACTTCATCGGCTACCCATTTGGCCACCTGTGCGTTGTCTCCGGTCACCATCATGCATCTTATGCCGGCTGCCTTCAGCTTCGCTATGGCTTCTCTTGACTCCGGTCTTATGATATCGGCAAGGGCGATTGCCCCTTTCAGTTCGCTGTCAACTATGACATAGACTATGGTTTTTCCCTGTGAGGCTAGCTTCTCTGTGCCCTCCTCGTTAACGCTGATACCATTTTCCGCGAGATACCCCGGGCTTACTACCATCACTTCTCTATTATTCACGCTGGCCTGTGCCCCTTTGCCGGGGATAGCCCTGAAGCCCGTTGCCGGCAGCTTTTCCGGTGCCGATGCGGTGATGCCGCGGGCAATCGGATGTTCGGAATAGGCTTCTACCGAGGCGGCATACTTAAGGAGTTCTGCATTATCCATATCATTACCGAGGGTAACAACATCCGTAACGCCGAACTTACCTTCGGTAAGAGTGCCCGTCTTATCAAACAGGACCGCCTGGATGTTCCGGGCTCTTTCAAAAGAGACGCGGTCTCTAATCAGGAGGCCGTTCCTCGCGGAGATACCGGTGGAGACAGCTACCACCAGCGGAATAGCCAGTCCCAGGGCGTGAGGGCAGGTGATAACCATGACGGTCACCATCCGCTCCAGAGCAAAGACAAAGTCCTCATGCATGATAGCGAGCCAGATAGAGATGGTTATTACTCCGGCACTGAGCGCTATTATGGTGAGCCAGAGGGCTGCCCGGTTGGCCAGGTCCTGTGTTTTTGACCTGCTCTCTTGAGCCTCCCGGACAAGCTTTACCATTTGCGCCAGATACGAGTCGGCGCCTGTCTTGTGCACTTCTACCGTAATTGAGCCCTCGCCGTTGACGGAGCCGCCTATAACCCGGGCGCTTGCCTGTTTGGCTGCCGGCGCCGACTCTCCGGTAAGCATGGCCTCGTTAACCGAGGTTTCGCCCTCGGTGACTTCGCCGTCAGCGGGTATCTTCTCCCCCGGTCTGACGATTACCTTGTCCCCCACCGTAAGTCTATTAAGGGCAATATCTTCTATAGCACCGTCCGCGGTTATTTTATGGGCAATAGCGGGCATGAGCCTGGCCAGTTCCTCCAGCGCTTTTGATGCTCCCATCACCGACCGCATCTCAATCCAGTGACCGAGCAGCATGATAACGACCAGGGTGGCCAGCTCCCAGAAGAATATCTTGCCGGCGAGACCAAAGACCACGGCACTGCTGTATACGTAGGCGACGATGATGGCCAGAGCGATGAGGGTCATCATGCCCGGGCTTCTGGACTTTAGCTCGTCGTAGAGCCCGTAGAGAAAGGGATAACCTCCGTAGAAAAATACCACGGAAGACAGCACGAAAAGGATATAGAGGTCGCCGGTAAAGCGTAACGAGTCGCCGAGCCCGAGAAACTGCTGTACCATCGGCGACAGCGCCAGCACGGGTATGGCGATGATAAGTGAAATCCAGAAGCGTTTCCGGAAGTTGGCCACCATGTGGGCATGATGGTCGTGGTGACCGTGTCCGCCGTGCATTTCAGGCTCCATATGCTTATGCCCGGCAGAAGCCGTATGAGAATCATGCATATCAGGCTTCATTTCATATACCTTCGCCAAAGTGATGCCGTAGATTATCCCCTTTTTTTATACATAATACAACAGGTGACAGCAAATCCGTACAGATATGAGTCGTTGCTTATGGGCCGTGTTTTTGCTAACATTGTGGAGGGTTTTTGCTCGGGGGAGTGCCGGAATTGGCAGACGGGCCAGACTTAGGATCTGGTGCAGCAATGCGTGGGGGTTCGAGTCCCCCCTCCCCCACCACCGTGTACGATAGACAGAACTGGCAGTTTCTCTTCAGTTATTCCTTTA
>CAYYQY010000046.1:0-12039 GCA_964473905.1 uncultured Dehalococcoidales bacterium
CATACCCCCGGTTCTATATATAAATATATATCTCAATTCTAAGTACACACTATCTGGGTAGCAATATTACTTTGGTACAGGGTTTATAGTATTTTTGTCCCATGTGATAGCGGTAAAATAAATGGCATACGGGGGTTAGTAATACAAAATGCGGTTAACAGCTGTTTAATAGTTATAGGAATAATATGCTGAGTAGTATATGAACTTGATATACGGGGCACGTATTGGCTACCGCCCGCCGGGTGATCTGCTAAATGTCTCCGTCTAGCTCTTGGCCACCTGCTCCTGAGGTTTTTCCAGACGTGATGAAATCCAGCCGTACTGAATGGCCATCACCACCGCCTGAGTGCGGTCATTGGCATCGAGCTTTCGGAGTACTGAGGTCATGTGGTTCTTGATAGTCTGCTCGCTAATAGACAGTTTATAAGCGACCTGCTTATTGATGAAGCCCCGTGCCACGTAGCTCAGAATCTCCAACTCGCGCGGTGTCAGGGGACTCGCCAGTGACTCCATAGCCCTGCCCATCAGGGACAGGTCCTGGAACTGCATAAGCACCTTTTCCACTACTCTCGGCCTGATGAGCACTATCTCGTTTATGGGCCTTTCGCCTTTATTGATTCTTCTAATGACGGAGGTCAAATTATCGGTGCTTACGTCTTTGGTCAGATAGGCAACAGCCCCGGCTTTAACCGCCTGGAAAAGCTGTTCATCTTCATCATAGGGTGTCAGGATAATTACGGAGGTTGCTGGTAGCCTCTGGTTTATCTGGCGGCATAGATTAAGACCGGTAAGTAACGGCAGACTAATATCCAGGAGGACTATCTCAGGAGAAAAGCTCGCCACGAGTTCCAGGGCGTCATCATCGCTATCGCAACCGGCTACCAGTTCTATATCTTCGGTCTGATTAAGTACCTGAGTGGTACCCTGCCGGAATAAGGCATTGTTGTCGATTATGCAAACTTCAATTTTTTTCATATCGTGTCGCTCGTTATTTTTACCTCTTTACTATCCCTTGCCAACACTGGCATACTATACACGGGAAAATATTAATTGTCAACTGTCATTTGAATAATTGCTAAAAAAAGTATAATCTGGGCAGTACAGTTTGTCTATAGTACTTTGTATCTACATTATAATATTAGATAATATTCCGCCAGGGATTATGGCACCAGGGACAGAGATATATTGCCTGGCATTTTTCGCCGGCAGTGTGGTTAGACCCGTAGTTACAAAAGAAGATAATTATGTAAAGTATATACCGCTTTATCGTAATTTACACTCTTGCCGATTGTCACACCTTGACGTATATTATGCATAAGAGCACTATATTCCCCCGGTACTAGCCCTTTATCAATCTCCAGGCTAAAGTCTCACACAGTTCGGTGATGGCATAGGTGGACAGGTAGTCTGTAATTGAACTATCAAATAGGATGTTGCCTTCAGGGGCAAATTCCTCATCGCCTCGCCACATTACCAGTGTTATCGGTACCCGGCTAAAAGCATCTACCGTAACGGATACGTCACCGTATTCAGCCCGCCGTCCGCTAAAATCCGCCGCTTTGGTAAGCAGGCGTTCCGGTGTTTCGCCAAAGTTATTTAGGAGAGGCTTTATGGCCCTACTGTAGAATACGGGAAAGTAGTTTATCCCCTGGGGTAACTCCTTGAAGGTAATCAAAGCACCGTTTATCCCGTTGCCTCTTTCGGTTGTAAGATAATGCAGTATCAGCACCCTGTCTTTTAAAGATACCGACTCTCCACTATCTGAAAGCGTTATCTCTACATCGGGCAGGAGTACTCTATATTTACGACTGAAATATGTCAGGAAAATGGCTTTCCCCGCACCTACCGCACTTAACTCAGCACCGCACTTGAGACATTGTTTTTCTATGTTCTCAATACCGGCGAGATCTCCAATGAGTATTTCAATCGCCTGTTCATAACCATGTTCCAGATTACTCCGTTCCTGCATCAGCGACCACCCGTTCACTCCAAAGCATACCGCTTATACTTAAAGACCAGTAATCCAACCGTCTATATCTCAAGCCAAGAGTGTGAGTAGAGCGATTGTCCGTTGAGAACCTTTACTGTTTTGACGTATTTTAATTCTTCCTCGTTAAGTTTAGACATGTCCGGCTCATCACCATCCATTACGCTTTGCACCAGACTGACCAGTCCATCATTACCGCCTCTGGCTATCTTGATGAGCTCACTATCAAAAGCGTCAACGATAGCCGAATACAGACCGTATTTCATAAGCAGCATCAGATAGGTCCGGTTCAGGTAGGGACGGAGATGCCGCGGTGTACCGTTAGACACATTGGACAGGCCTATTATTGACTTGCACCCGGGAGCGATATCCTGCAGCATGCTCATGAACTCCAGGCAAGGTATCACCTGATTGGTATCCACGTTGCTGGCCGGGGTTACTATGGGGTCTATCCAAATCCTTTCGTTGGGTATGCCAGCTTCATTGGCCTTATATACCAACTCAACAACGATGACTCCTCTCTCGGCAGCATCACGAGGCATCCCCTCCCTACCCCAGAGCAGCCCTATCATATCGGCATCGTATTTTTTTGCGAGCGGTAGCTCTTCATCCATTCTATCTAGAGAGATAGAGTTAATGAGCGCTCTCCCCCGGCTCGCCTTCAGCCCGGCCTCCAGGGCCAGCGGGTTAGTCGTATCCAGGGACAGCGGTAAATCAGTAACCGACTGGACTGTCTCCACTGCCCATGTCATAAGCTGGTCGCCCTCTTTGCGGGCCGGCCCGATATTGAGGTCAAGATAGTCCATTCCTGCCCCGGTCTCTTCCTCAGCCAGTCTCTGTACCGGCGCGGCGTCCCTCTCCCGCAGTGCCTGACCAATGGTTTTGGATACTATATTTATGTTTTCACCTATAAGCAGCATATACTCTCCCTCTATGGCTCCCACAGCTTGAGAAATGCCGGTATATGGCTCCCTTCCCGGGGGCCTACCAGTATCTCACAGCCCGTTAATTCTTCTTCCAGACCACCGCTCTCACTGGCAATATATCCTGGTATGATGAGTTTTTTATTTTTAACGTTATCCATGATGCCGGTCTTCTTGACAAAAGGAGCGATGGTATCAGCAACAAATTTGCCGGCTGCCCAGGCAGTCATGACTGACAGCCCTTCGGTATCCATTACCAGCAGATAGCTGGGCATCCGGCTGCTCTCTATTTCACCGGAGACAAGAAAGTAGGTGAGCGAAAAGTTCGTGGTGATGAGCACCGGTGAATTCTCATCGGGCCCGCCTATTTCATAGACACCTTGAACAGTGGACAGAGGACGCTGCGGATCGGTAAATATATTCATTCTCTCTACCAGTAACGGGAACAGGCTTTCACCCTGAAAATCAGAAAGTACTATAATTCCGGCATATTTGGCCACAAAGAGCGAGGCAATCAAGGCCTCTTTCATCGGCTCGTCGGTCATTTCACCGGGAAATACCATGGTTGGATAACCCAGAGCCTTGAATTTCTTGGACAGGGCACCCCGCCTAATTTGTACCTGCTCCTCAAGGGCTTTACGCAGAGTCCTTGAGCCCGAGTCAATCACAATATCATTTATCCCTGCCTTGTTCAGCCGGGAAGTTAGCTCTGTCACCTTCTCCAGTCCCGGTGCCTTTACTGCCACCGGACACGAATACTCCTTCGCCAGAGATGCCATTGCCTCCAGGTTATCTGCGGTAACGGCATAAAGAAGCGGTCTCCGGTCGGCGCAAAGCGGCAAAGCAGTGCCGAGCAGGCCAGGGTCTTCGCTCATGAGTATTATACTGGCATCACTTTTTTGCCTGGTCTCACTTACCAGGGCTTTATACTTTTCCGCATCTCCCGATTCGGCTTTAAGGGCAATCATCTCGGGACGCAGAGTTAGTCCTACTCTCTCGTAACTGAACCCGTTAAACCGCTCCAGACGGGCTTTAACCTCCGACCCGTCCATGGCATCACTCATCAGCATAGCCAAACCCGGAGCATTCTCAAACCTTTTTTCATGGCGAAACATTACCGTCTCGCCGCCAATGGTGAGCGCCCTCTCACCATCGCCGATAGTAACTTTCCTTATCGCCGGTGCTGCTGCCTCAGACAAACTAGCTTTCGCCTCTTCAGATATATAAGGACAGGCTGAAAGTTCTGCTTTAGCGGCAGCCAAATTCATAGCGAAGGCAAGACAGGTTGGTACCCCGCATTCACCGCAGTTCGTCCTGGGCAGTAACTTAAATATCTCTATTCCGGTAAGAGCCATATCGCTATATTCCTTCTTTCTCTAAAGTATTGAACCCATGGTGAGTGCCGGGTGCCCTTTTTCCTGAAGGAAGGGCAGAATATCTTCCTCGGTTACACCGACACTCTCATCGGCAATCATGTCATACAAGTCGGGACAGCCCAGCTCTACTGCCCTGGCTTTTAGCCTGTCGGCAATCTCCTCCTTCAGCATCCTGGGCATCCATACCAACCTCAGTAGCCCCCCTTCGGCACTGATGAATTTCCGCTGGCAGATATTATATTTACCGTGACCGATAAATCCGGGGGTACTCACGCCGCCGCCAATCGTCCCGGCTGCCGTGGAGAACTTCATACCGCAGGGAGTCATAGCCGAATAGTCCCGGTTTACTATCATAACGCCGTTACAGAGCGGTAATACGCCAGCCACACACTCGCAGCACCCGCACGTAGTATAGGGGTCTATCATTATGCTATACATGTTATAGTGGTCTAAATTGCCCCGAGACGCTTTGTATATATAATCATTCACCCCCTGCCACTGTCCCAGAACTGGTTCAAGGGTCTCGCCCTTGGAAATCGGCTGGTTGGGACCATCAGGGTTTATCTCATAAGCAGCCTTGCAGTCCATCCAGTTATAGGAACCGCAAAGGCCGGTCTTTTCCGGAGTAATTACGCAAACGTGATTTGGCGCAAATGACTGGCACAGGGTACATGAGTAGAAGGTATCGGTAGTCTCATCCATCATGCCTTCAATCCTGGCATCGCGGCTACCGTATACCGCCCTCGCTTCTTCCAGTACCTTCTGTACATTTTCCTCTTCGGTATATATTTTTACCTGAAGCTTGTCAAAGATACGTCCGAAGTCCTGATGCAGTTTGGCATGAAGCAGTGTCCCGATATGCTTCAACGTGAAACCCCTCTCTTTGTCCGCATTACTTATACGCAGCCAGGCAATATCTCTCTGTCCCTGGTGCCATAATCCCTGGGCGTAGTTAATAAGATGGTGTATTTGACGCTCCATTATCGGCTCATAGTCATCTTCCATGTGTCTCCCCGCCACCTCCACCACAATAGCAAGGGGCAGCGCTTCTCCCGAGGCGACGCTATCAATCTCCGGCCCGATTACCTCAATCCGGCCGTCCTCAACATCTTCCATTCGCCTGGTGGTAACAAACTCCACCATGGGCGTTCTAGTGCCGCCACATTCCAGGTAAAACTCACCTTTACGTACCCTTTCCCCCTCAAACGCCGGGCCAAAGGCAACCGGTATGGGCACTTCGAAGACACTTACCTTAAGCCCCCGCACTTCAATCGCCCTGGCTACTATGCTATCGTGCGGGACATTGGAGACAACATGCTCGTAGGTACAAACTCCCGAAGCCAATATTTCCGGTATAGGTGTATCGGCAATGGTAGGAAAACCAAAGTTGATGGCCCCCGCCGCGTTGGCGTACCACTCGTCACTGACGTAACCGAGCGGCATGGCAAAGGCAAACGTCCGGTCTTTATTATAGATAAGATGCTTTCTATAATCGCCGGGCGCAACACCGCCAAACGAGCAGCTTACCCTTATGGCAAAGCCGGCGGCAAACACCGTTGCCGTAATGTCGGGGCCGAAGGACACGAGCCGCGTCGGCCAGCCAATCTGAACACCGGCTTCAACAAGCTGCTCCGAGAACCGCTTACCGCCACTCTCGGCAGTCATAAACACATAGAGGTTCTTTCTTTGCAGCTCCTCGGCGATACTTACCGCTATTTCATTAGTAGGCGCGGCACCGAGGATAGCAGCAAAACCAGGGGCTGTACCGTCAACAAACTCAACTCCCCTCTTTCTCAGCACAATGTCATCGGCAGCACCCAGCCAGATATTGTTATCGACAGGGTCCTCTTGCTTGGTGTAATAATCGGGTTCTTCCAGATAACGTATAGCTTCTATTATTTCCTCGGCAAAAAAAGTGATCATCCCGGCATCAAGTGCCGGCCCCAGATACGGCAGGTGAACCGTCTCTCTCACCGGCGGCGGCAGCATTGACTTACATTTCTTTACTATCTGCTCCATGTCACCCAGTTTCTCTACCGGTATTCCCAGAATACCGTAAATTACCGGCAGATAGTATGCTGTGTTGGGAAAGCCGACCGGCTCGTTGGCCCCCCACTTATCCATGGCTGCCCGCCACTTTTTATCGGCCTCACCTACTATTTTATGGGCTCCTCTGATAGCCGCTGATGCTATTATCTTAGACATACTACCAATCCCTTACTATCTATTTGACGTTAGTTATTAAACGGAATCCATCTCCCGTCTCATTGCCATATCGTAGAGGACACGCTCTCTGGCCTTATCAATACCCAGCGCCTCCCGCTTTTTATCAATATGCCGAATCATAAGCCAAGCTGCCCTGACCGGGTCCGGTTCAAATGCCCACATACCGCCGTAAATTTCTTCAAAGTCCCGGAATAAGTACTCGGTTACTTCCTGGCTACCCAGTGTCGGCCAGTTAACCCCGAATACGGTAAATACCCCGGAGCCGACAAAGTACTGACCTATTGATATGGCTTTTTCGCTCATCCACTCCGGAGCCGCCCCGGCTACCGGCAGGTCACTGATATCATCTCCCAGACCACCGTCTTTGACCATGGCCGTAACCGCCATCAGTATGCGGCTGTTATCAACACAGGAACCCATGTGCAACACAGGCGGTATACCCAACACATCACAGACTGCAGCCAATCCCTGCCCGGCATACTCCGCAGCTGCTTCGGGCACTAGCAGTCCGGCTTCGGCACAGGCGATGGCGTTGCAACCGGTAGTAACCACCAGGACATCATTTTTTATCAGCTCTTTAACCATGGTTACATGGCCATGGTTATGCTTTACCCTCGCGTTGTTACAGCCGACAACCCCAGCCACCCCTCTTAGGTGGCCGTTAATAATACTCTCATTCAACGGCCGGTACGAAGCCCGGAACAGACCGCCCATCAGATAGTTTATGGTCTCGTGGCTGAACCCGGCCACCATGTAGGTCTGTTGGTCGGGAACGCTCGTATTCTTCGTCCTGCAGGGAAAGTTCTCAATAGCCGTGGTAACTATTTTCCTGGCTGATTCCAGAGCGCTATGCTCTTCAAATTCAATATGCAGCGCCCCGGGTATTCTTGCCTTGGGCGAGGTGGTAATTATCTTACTGTGATAGCACTCGGCTACCTGGGGTAAAGACTGCATTATGCACTGAATATCCACCACCATAGCATCTACCACACCCGTAACTATAGCCAGCTCCTGCTGCAGGAAATTGCCGGCAATAGGTACCCCGTGCCGCATCAGTATCTCGTTAGCCGTGCAGCACATGCCGGCTATGTTTATACCGCCAGCCCCTTTTGACTCGGCCAGTTTTATCATCTCCGGCTCCTGGGTAACCGCCACAATCATCTCGGAGAGTAGTGGCTCATGACCGTGAATAACGATGTTTACCTCATCCGCCTTCAGTACGCCCAGGTTTACTTTACCCAGCACCGGTACCGGCGTACCGAACAGTATATCCTGCAGCTCGGTGGCAATCATGCTGCCTCCCCAACCGTCACCAATAGCTGCCCTGACTCCCTGGCGAAGCAAGCTCTTGTAATCCTGGTCAACGCCTATGTGCGTACGGTGCATTATCTCAACAATTTCTCTATCTATACCGCGGGGCGCTACTCCCTCCCGACGCCATAATTCCTGTCGCTTGAGCGGCGCCCGCTTTAAGAAAAGCAACTCCCCTTCCTGTTTACCGAACTCGGCAAGGATTATCTCACCGATGTCAATGGCTATCTCGTTATTACTGCGGTGGCCAATCTCAACGCCCAAGTCCAGTGCCAGCTGTAATAACTTTTGCTCATCCTTAATCTCGTAGCCTTCCGCCTCTCCTTTAGCTACCGCCAGGAATAGCTCGGCTACACCCCGGCCGTGGTCTGAATGGGCTGCCGCACCGCCGGCAACCATGCGAATAAAATTACGCGCCGCGACGGTCTCGGCAGTAGCCCCGCAAACACCCCTGACCGATAGCCCCTCTTCTGCCCCCGTACCCGTACCCGTGGGTAGAGATAGACGGCAAGGCCCCATACCGCAGTTCTTACAGCAACTGCCAACCATGCCTATCGGACATGGCAAGTTTTCTTCAGCCCTGTCAAAAGCCGTGCTAACTCCGTCTCTGGCTGCTTTACTCAGCAATGTGTTAGTGGCTTCGTCAATGCTCTTTCTTTCATCTGTCATATGATGATACCAATCCCGTTATTTATTCATTAGCCATAAGGTCGCTAATAAGCTCACGCACCAGTCTTATTGCCTCCGGATGTCTCATGATTATCACATCAGCCCCGGCCATAAGCAATACCGTTGCTGACATGCCCTCCAGTAGTATACCCCTCCTGCTGCTATCGCCAAGATTAGATGCCTCCTCCGTTTCCATCCTGGCTTCTTTGCTCTTCCATACCTCTTTAGCCAGGTTACAGACCAGAGGTAATTGTAGCTTTTCATCCTGCTGGGTCAGTGCCGCCACCCTCATCCTCTCCATTACCGAATAGCAGTACTCAATACCATAGCCGATACTGCTGACCGTAGGGTCAATAACCATCAGGTCATCAGGAACACCGAGATTTCCCAGCAGTATGTTAAGCTGCTTGGCCAAATTAATGTCTATAGGTGATGACGCTATAACCGTATGATGATAGCCGATAGCAGTGGCACCAATCGTCTTGTGGTCGCCTTCCTCTACCGGGCCGATAATCAAATTCTTGTCCTGGCAGACCTCACATACCTTTCTTAGTACCTCGGTATCTTTTTCATGATTGGCCGTACCCCATACGATTAAAGGAACTTCTATAGCATCGGCTACCTGCCGTACCACCTCGGCCGCTTCATCAGCACCCCGGTCAAGCCCGTTCGGGTCAGTACTAATTAGCTGCAGGGCTATCATTTTAGCCCCGTAGTCGCTCACACACTTTTTTGCCCAGGCAACGGGGTCACCAATCACGTCAATAAAAGGCTCCCTGGCAACCTCCGGCCAATCCTCGGGTAAGGTATCCCAAACCTCCATGGCTATCACCGTCTGGTTGGGCATCTCTCCCTCAAACAGGCAGAAGGGATATGCTGTCTCCCCGCCTACCTTGACAGCGTTATCTCCCACTCCCAGCTGTATCTCTCTAATTTTACCGTTATAAGATATTCCAGGTATTTCAAGTGCCATTCTCATGCCTCCTCACTTAAGCCGGGCTCTTCCTTCTTTCACTGCCATGCCATTCTTTACTGTACCAATACCGTTCACCCGTTTCCAGGTATTTCAGCTTTTCCTGCCTCGTACTCAGTTTCTGCCGCCATCTACCCAACTCCTCTCCCTCTGGCATACCCGGCTCAAAAGTCGCCCCCAGAACGTCTATCTCTCCCCAGCCGGGTGCCTCCTTTTTTTCAACGGTATAATCCATATCTGCCCCTTTCTAAGCTAATCCCGAAGCGATTTTAGCTGCCTTAACCGTGTTATACATGAGCATTGTTATTGTCATAGGCCCCACCCCGCGGGGTACCGGTGTTATAGCCCCGGCTTTTTCTTTTACTGCGTCAAAATCAACGTCACCCACGATTATATCCTTACCCGACGAGCTCTTGCCTATCCGGTTCTGCCCGACATCAATGACTACAGCTCCTTCTTTTACCATGTCAGCAGTTATTGCCTTAGGTCTGCCGGCAGCGACAATCAATATATCAGCCCGCCGCGTATGAAACGATATGTCACGAGTGGCGGTATGACATACCGTCACCGTAGCGTTAGCCCCTTCTTTCTTCTGGAACATGATATTAGCGATAGGTTTGCCCACAATGTTACTTCTACCTACAACTACTACCTCGGCGCCCTCCGTTTTTACACCCGACCTGATAAGCAACTGCTGAATTCCATGAGCGGTACAGGGCAGGAAATCGGGCTGGCCAATGGTCAACTTACCCACATTTACCGGATGAAACCCGTCTACATCCTTTTTGGGTTCAATCGCGTACAGCACTTCATTCTCGTCAATATGTTTCGGCAGTGGCACCTGTACCAGAATACCGTGAATCCTGTCACTTCCATTTAATCTGGCTACCAGCGCCAAAAGCTCTTCCTGTTTCGTTTCCGCCGGCAGGTCATACCTCTCTGAATATATACCCATAGCTAAAGAGGTCTTCTCTTTCTGCCCGACATAGATATGGGATGCCGAGTCATCTCCAACCAGAACCGTAGCCAGGCCGGGTACAATACCATGCTTCTCTTTTAGCCCGGCAATTTCACTCTGCAGCTCCCGGCGAATCTCCCCGGAAATATCACTACCATTAATAATCTGTGCTGACATTTTTATACTCCGCTTTTACAACACATTTAATATATCCCGACCGGACTAATTTTTCATTATCATGGTCATCAAAGCGTTAACTGCTTTAACCGCTCCGGCACTATCCGGAAGCTCAAGCAAGGGTTTCATGTTCACATCATATTCGTATATTTCGCTGTCTAGAGGTACAGTAATAACAGGGCCGATGTTCAGCCTGTCAATCTCTCCGGCTACGGTAGCACCCAGTTCACCGGGGGTAAAATTAACCAGCACCCACTGTCTTTTTACTTCCAGCTTCAGACTTGAAACCAGCTCCTTTATCCGGGCCAGAGTCCGGATGCCCTTTACAGAGTGGTCGGAGATAAGTAACAGCTCATCAATATTTTGCGTAGTCCTCCGGCTCAGATGCTCCATCCCCGCCTCGTTATCCATGACGGTGCAGGCATAGTTATCGCTCAGTTTATCAATAAATTTCTTCAGTACAACATTGGGGTAACAGTAGCAACCCGGCCCATCTGTTAGACCCATGGGCAGCAGGTCCAGGTTTTTACTTTCTACCAGCGTGTCGTTCATCCTGTATTCCAGGTAATTCTCCTTTGTCATTCCGGGGGATATTTTTTCCTTTTGCTTTTGAAAATCGTTGAGTATCGTGCCTATGGTATGCTTTATCTCAAGCCCCAGGCTTTCCCCCAGATTAGCATTGGGATCGGCATCAATGGCAAGTAGCGGAACCAAACCGTTTCCCAGCAGATAACGAATTATCAGACTGGCTATGGAGGTCTTCCCGGTACCACCCTTCCCGGCCACAGCTATATTACAGCTCAAACTGCTATCCCCTTCTTCAATTTGTCAGGCGTGCCCCGCCCTTTTTTTGGCTGACCGTCGGGAAGTTGTCAGCACTGGTATGGGGCAAAAACATGGCTGCCACGTAGTTATTCATAAAGTCGACGCTTTCACTTAGCTCGATATTAGTAACCATACCGGCTACCCGCCGGGCGTCATCCAGTAAGTCCATAGAGAAAGATACCAGTCTGGCGCCCGTAAGCGAACCGTTACCTATATATATATACCTTTCCCGTGGCATATCCGGGAAAAGCCCGATGGCGATAGACTTTTCAATATCTATACGGTTGCCAAACGTCCCGGCGATTATAACCTGCTCTATATCTGTCAGGCCAAGGCCGACGCTTCTAACCAGTGTCTCGCACCCGGCGTACATAGCCGCCTTGGCACGTATCAGGTTATCTATATCCACTTCGGTTATGACGATATCCTGTCCGGTCTCTGTCTCAGCCGCCCAAGATAACACGTACTCGTAACCATCAACGCCCGGCCTCACTCTCTTATTACCGGAGCTTACATTAAACTTACCGTTAGCGCCGATTATATCTGCCTGTTGAAGCCCGGCGACAATGTTTATTAAGCCGGAGCCGCATATACCCTTCGCCCTGCTGTCACCG
>CAYYQY010000047.1:0-11452 GCA_964473905.1 uncultured Dehalococcoidales bacterium
AGTGGTCCCCATTTGGACTGCCGAAGGTGGGCCCCTTTTCACTTGCCAAAAACAATGGTATCGGCCCAGCCTGTTAATGCAGAACTTCCTCTCATACTCTCTAACGTTTCTCCTTTGCCTTTCCTTGCGTGATGGATTATTATGAAGCTTACCTCATATTGCTCTATGAGCCTATCGAACTCCTTGAGTAGGGATTCCACATCTTCTTTCTTATCCTCTCTTTTTAGTAGACTAGTCAATGGGTCAATAATTACTACTGCTGGTCTTTGTATTGCTATCTGAGCTTCTATTGATAATACATTTCTTTTATCCGTTTGCAAGACCGCAAACTTAAACTCATCTAAACGGGAGAAATGGTTTTTCATACTGGCTACCCTGTTAGATAGTTTTATGACGGTGTCTTCCATGCCAAGATATAACACCCTTCCTTGTTTTACTGAGTATTCAAAAAATGACACCCCAGTTGCGATACACATTCCCTTCCATATCTCCAACATAGTTTTCATATATTTGGGATGAGCATAAGTTATGGATTTTTCCTTCTTCCCCAGAATTCCCCCAGATATTATATATTCTCCCTGAAATTCCTCTAATGCTGCCAGTGCTGGCATGTCTTCTCCGGATACCACCCATACTCCAGCTATCTGTTCCCCCACCAGATTTCTGCCATCTAGGGGAACATTTATAGGCTCAGAATTATTGTTTGTTGCCTCTTGGTTATGTTCGTTAACCATTACAAACCTCCTTCTTTAAATTTCCTATGAAATAGCGTAACATTCGGGTAATGCGTAAACAGGTACATAAAGGACATAAAAGACATAAAAGACAATGAGTAAAAATCCGAAACCAACAACCGAAGAATTGCGATTTGTATATGACTTGATACTTAGGGGTTATGAAGATACAGATATTCTGGCGGAGTATGCAAACCTATATGACAAAGGAACACTAATGTTCCCTTGCCGAACTGACAAGCGATTCGTCAGGGAGCGTAGGAAAGAACTGGACGCAGCAAAGGAAGTGCTACAAGGACAACTGAAGGCTGTTGACCCTATCAATGTGAAGAAAAGGGAAGAGCACTTTGACCATCTTTCAGAGATTGCCCAGTATCTTTTAACAGGAAATTTGGAGAGGATTTTACCCGACTACCCAGGTACGGAGGTATTTTCTGAAACCTACACTATTTGCGTAGATGAAGAAGAGGAAGAGATAAGCAGAAAAGAACTCTCCTCAAGGTTAGACGGGAATATTGAGAATGCTATCAATCATTATGGCCCACCAGACTTTTTAGACAGCTTTGTACCACATCTTAGGGCTGAGTGTCCCGAAATACAGACCAGTACGTTAGATGAGGTTGTTAGAAGCAATCCATACATTTTGGTTGATACAATCAGAATCCTATCCCAAAGGAAGACATTCAAAGGCACTTGTCCCATCTGCAAAGATTTGTAGTCTCCTAAGTCTCCACAATTACCGCTGCTTTTCCCTTGACTATTATACCTGTATCCGTGTATAATATACCTATGTACAGCGTTAAGGAAGCAGCAGAAAAACTCGGTTTAGATACCAGCCAAGTCAGACGATTACTGGCTAAAGGTGAAATCAAAGGTGTGAAGTTAGCCAGGGATTGGGTAGTGCTGGAACTGAATTATGAGAGGAAAAGGAAACATGGAGGAGGGAGAAAGAAATGAAACAAATAGAACTAGCCAAAGAACTGGGTATCAGTAAAAGCTACCTATCAATGATGCTATCAGGACAGCGGATAATACCCGAACATCTAGAGAAGCCACTCAGTGAACTTGTTCACAAAAACCAGCTTCAAACTGTGCCTTCTAAGCAGCGGGTCGAGCGTTCGAGTCGCTCCAGGGACGCCAGTTTATAAATAGTTACCCCCTTAAAATTACATACACCACAATGTAATATTCAGTACTGCGCTTCCTGGAAAATATTATTCTGCCTCCGTAACCTTTCCCCTCTCCATATACACGAGTATCTATATACTACTTAATTTATGATAATGCATTCCCTGTCATTTTTTCTCGCTCCGTCAAGCAGTTCCTGCGCTGTCTTCAGCATGGTATCTTTGCTTGAGTTACCCAGCATGGCCGCCAGTTCTTCAATGCGGGCATCGCCCACCAGACGTTCAACACGGCTTACCGCCCGTCCGCCGGATATCTCTTTAATCATCCGGTAGTGGTGATGACCGAAGCATGAGATTTGAGGCAGGTGCGTTACGCATATGACCTGCCTGCCTGCCGCCAGGCTCTCCAGCTTATCCCCGATAACCCTGGCGCCGCGCCCGCTTACGCCGGCGTCTATTTCGTCAAAGATTAGCGTGGGCATGCCATCACCAAGCCGCGCGGCACTCTTGAGCGCCAGCATAAAGCGGCAGGTCTCACCACCGGAAACGATATCAGCTAGAGGTCTTAGCGGTTCCCTGGGGTTGGTGCTCGCTTGAAACTCTATCAAATCTATACCGTACTGGCTGAACGCATACCTGCCACCACAGGCTGTTAGTCCATCTGGGCATTCTTCCTGTGTCACGCAGATTTCAAACTTCGCCCAGGGCATATCCAGGTCGGCTAACTCTTGGTTTACCAGTTGCGTCAGGTTGCCGGCAGCCTGCTGTCTGGCTCCGGACAGGCTCTCGGCCAGACGTGATGCCTCTTTTTGAATATCCTCACACTCCGCTGCCAGCCTCTGGCGCCGTTCCCCCTGCCACTCCAGGGCAAGCAGTTCATTCCTCGCCTTATCAGCAAAACGGATGACATCTTCCACCGTAGCGCCATACTTGTGTTTCAGTTGTCGCAGGAGCTCAAGCCTTGCCTCTACATACTGGAGACGGTCAGTGTTATTTTCCAGTGATTCCGCGTACCTGTTTATATCCCGCGACGTCTCCTCTATCTGCGCCGCAACTGATATCAGTGTCTCAACATGGGCGTCCAGGGTGGGATCAATAGCGGCGGCTGATTGCAGGGCTTTTACCGACTGATGTACCAGGCTGGAAGAAGACTGCTCATCCGTATTAATCAGGCTATAGGCAGCGTAACAGGCCTCCTTTAATTCGTGGGCTTTTTGCAGAACTCTGCGTTCTTGCTGAAGCGCATTATCCTCACCGGGTTGAATACCGGCACGCTCAATTTCGGTAACCTGATACTCCAGGAAGTCATGCTGGCGCTGGTTGCTATTCTCCTCCAGGGTGTTTAGCTCACGGGATTTCTCTCTGAGCTGTAATACCTTGCTTCCCAGCTGACCGCGCAGCGTGAGCAAGCCACCGTAGCCGTCAAGCATATCCATCTGGCGGTGTGGATTCAGCAGGGATAGGTGCTCCGTCTGGCTGTGAATATCCATTAGCCGCTCGCCGATATCACGCAGCAACGAAACCGGGACTGCCCGTCCGTTTACTCTGGCTATACCTCTGCCCTGTCCCTGTAGCTCGCGTGTCATAATAACCGTATTGTCCGGCTCAACACCGATACCGGCGTCTGCCATTACTGTTGTCAGGTAAACATTATCCGGCTCAAAGGAGAAGATGCCTTCAACCAGCGCCGCGTTGGTCCCGCTGCGAATCATGTTTACGGATGCCCTGTCTCCCGCCAGTAAACACAGCGCGTCAACCACCAGTGATTTGCCGGTACCCTCATTACCGCTCAGTATGGTAAGCCCGGCCTGCAACTCTAATCTTAATTCCTCAATTGTGGCCAGGTTCTTTATATGGAGTTCCATCAGCATAGCCGGTTCCTCCTTACCAGTTTATTCTAATGCCTATTTATTATTTGAGCTTTCTCATTAAAGCGACTACCTTCCCCTGCACCTCAATGTTCTCGGGAATTACGAAGATAGGCCTCATATTGCGGTTAGCCGGCTGGAGACGGATGTACCCCGGTTCACGGTAGAGTCTTTTTAGCGTAGCCTCCTCCCTGCCGGTGAGCCAGGCAGCTACCATATCTCCGTCATCTGCCGTGCTGGTGGCCTCAAGAATAATAATGTCCCCGTCATCAACCAGGGCATCTATCATTGAGGTTCCCTTTACCTTTAACGCATAAAAATTGCCATCATAAGGCAGCATCTCTACCGGCACATCAACTAAATCCTGTGCCACACTGTGCCATGTTTCCTCTGTCGGGACAGGTATCGGCTCACCGGCAGCAATGCTGCCCAGCAAAGGTATGCTCCTTGAGCGCTTGCCCATACCCGCTACCTCAATACTGCGGGTTACCTCGGCATCCCGCCTGATTTGTCCATCACGCTCCAGTGCTCGCAGGTGATATTCCACTACCGATTTGGAACTTATACCGCATGCTCTCTGTATTTCCCCTATCGTTGGAGCATAGCCCCTGTCATCTATAAAACCTCTGATAAAATCTATTATCTGTAGGCGCTTATTTGACTTTACCATCTGCCTCTCCCTATAAATAGTTAGGACGACCGTTCTACTATCATTATAGAACTACCGTTCTATTTGTCAAGTATTACGGGTAATGATTACATATTTAATGTATAATTATTTTATAAGGCAGGTAATTATGGCCGGTGAAGAAAACATATACATAGGCACGTCTGGCTGGCCGTTGAATTGAGGCATCGCAGCTGGAGCGATGATGATGGTACCGCTCGCTTGCTGGGTGATAGTA
This sequence comes from uncultured Dehalococcoidales bacterium, assembly GCA_964473905.1. Classification (GTDB taxonomy): domain Bacteria; phylum Chloroflexota; class Dehalococcoidia; order Dehalococcoidales; family CAYYQY01; genus CAYYQY01. The sequence continues at coordinate 4,635 of CAYYQY010000047.1, forward strand.
ACGTCTCCTGGGTCCAGATAGACGAGCCCAAATTCAGTTCCTCCGTTGCTACTGAGGTACCGTTGATTTCGGACATGGCCTATTTCCGTTTCCACGGACGGAACAATGAGATGTGGTGGCAGGGAGACAGCGAAACACGTTACCGTTATCTATATTCGCCGGAAGAAATTGAGGAGCTCGCTACGAAGGTTAAGGACTATAGCAACCGGGCAAAGCTAACCGTTGCTTTTTTCAATAATTACTGGCAGGGTTATGCGCCCCTTAATGCGGTGGATATGATGAAGTTACTGCAACTGTCCTTCAGGGCTATTCCCGCACCGGAATAATTACCACGATAGTATTATGTTAAATTTTGTCACGGATACGCTTTACCATTACGTTCAGTATGATCCCGGTATATATGGTAAAAATACCGATGGTGATAAAAAGAGTGGCCAGCAGCGCCGTCCCCGTTGCCAGCTCACCTGTGGCATAGTAGAAAGACCGTATTACCAGGATGCAGGCAGCTATGCCGGCCGCTAAAAATATACCACCAAATATGCTAAAGAATAGAAGCGGTCTTCGTTCGGAAATCATCGCCATTATACGGTTAAGTACGCCGAATCCGTGACTGACAGGATTCAGGGTTGAGCCGTCACTGGTATAGGTGACGGAGATAGGCACTTCGGTAACTTTTAGACCTTTGGCTACGGCTTCGGTTACTATCTCCGATGATATCGCCATTCCCTTTTCTTTAAGCTCCAGCATGTTTATCGCCTTGCTGGAGTAAGCCCTGAAACCTGACTCGGTATCCGTCAACGCTTTGCGTGAGGCGACCTGTGTCAGCCGTGACAGTATCCTCTGCCCCAGACGGCGGTAGCCCGCAATCTTGTTTGTCTGCATCTCTCTAGAACCGATGACAACATCAGAACCATCGGCTATGGCTTTAATAAGACTGGTCATCTCGTCCGGATTGTGCTGGGAGTCCGCATCAAAGATAATAAGAATATCGGGGTTCCTTTTCTTCGCCTCGGTAAATATACTCTGGATGGCACAACCGTAACCCATGTTTTGCTTATGCTGCACCACCAGAGCGCCGGTAAGCCGGGCAACCCGGGCCGTATGGTCCGTGCTGCCGTCATCGATGACAATAACCTCGTCAACGTACTGCCGTGCCTGTACTATCAGGCTGCCTATATAGTTGCCCTCGTTATAAGCGGGCATGGCAGCAATAATCTTTCGTCTGGCTGGTTCGTTCATTGATGCGACTCCTTATACTTCGTTTGAGATGTGCTTATTCAACATACGCCATCTCGTAATTTCACTGGTATTATATTCGCCTCCCGTTCAGGTAGCAAGACACTACTATGGATGAATTAATCATTTATGCTGGCCTCATTCATCATGGATACCTCACTTTGGCTCTGCTTCTCAATAGCTATTTGTGGGCCACCATCTCAGCTACATCAAAAAGTTGACTATTTACAGGCTTAAATATTAAAATGCTATCTTACTAGTATATATGCAAAGGAGATTGGCATGGCTGTTAACACATGGGATGGACTGGCTGGCAAACGTTATAGTGCCCTTCGCTGGCGATACGAACTCAGCACAAGTAAGAAAATAGCCTTGGCACTGGGCATGGCCTGTATTATTGGGCTCGCGGCACAGGCAAGGTTCTACCTGCCCTGGACTCCGGTACCTATCACCGCACAGACGTTCGCGGTATTGCTGGCCGGTATCCTCCTCGGTCGATGGTGGGGAGGTATCAGCGTGGTTATGTATGCGGGTCTGGGAGCAGCTGGCATACCCTGGTTTGCCGGCTGGGCTGGTGGCGCGGGTTATCTGGCTGGACCGACGGGAGGTTATATTCTAGGTTTTATTCTGGTCGCCCTATTTACCGGCCACTTTGCCGATTACTTCATAAAAAGTAAAAGCTTCCTCGGTATACTCGGTCTTTTATCCATAGCTAACTTTGCCTTGATTTACATGCCCGGTCTCCTCCAGCTAAATATCTGGATGAACCTGGTAGGCGGCGAAGCCGTTAGTTTCTATCAGTTACTGATTATCGGCTTTTTACCGTTCATAGTCGGTGACATGGCTAAAGTACTGGCAGCAGCTACTCTGGTCAGGGCTATTACGCCAAGATAGTTTATTGCCGTTATAAGAAGCGGGCTGGTATATTACCCGAGCATTTATAGATATGCTTTGGCTTAAGCATTATTTCAAGCATGGCTAATGCCAGCGGTGTTGCCAGCCTGGACTTAACCATGTAATAGCCTTTGAAAGGCTTTTATGAAGCAGACGTGCCGTATTAATACATGGCTGCTTTTGCTATATATGCCTGTTTGTGATATATTTAACTAGGTTTTTACATAAATTACGCGGGGTTAAAATTAATGGATAAAGAAAAGAAAAGCGCAGTCATAAGTGACTACAGTACTCACGAAGGAGATACTGGTTCGGTAGAAGTTCAGGTAGCCCTGCTTACGGGCAGGATAAACCAGCTTACCCGGCATATGACGGATAACCGTCATGATTACCATACGCAGCGTGGTCTACTTAAACTCGTGGGTCACAGAAAAAGGCTGCTCGCTTATGTCAGCAAGAAAAACGTTGACCGATATCGTAACTTGATTGCCCGACTCGGATTACGTAAATAGAGTCAACGACATGGAGGAAAGTTTTGCAAGAACGTCAGTCTATCGAACATGAAATTGGCGGTCGTAGCCTGGTTATTGAGACAGGAAAACTGGCTGAGCAGGCTAGCTCGGCGGTAACGGTCCGGTATGGGGATACGGTGGTGTTGGTTACCTGCTGTGCTTCGGATACGCCGCGAGAGGGGGTGGACTTTTTACCCCTGACCATTGACTATGAGGAAAGGCTTTACGCTGCCGGTAAGATACCAGGTGGTTTTATCAGACGTGAGGGAAGATCGAGCCAGGAAGCAACATTGGCCTGCCGCCTTGCCGACCGTCCGATCCGCCCGCTAATAGCCAAAGGGTGGTATAACGAAATCCAGATTATAACTACTGTGCTCTCTGCGGATCAGGAGAATGCCCCGGACATACTTTCACTTATCGGTGCTTCCGCCACTCTATCGCTATCACCAATACCTTTCTACGGTCCGGTAAGCGCCGTGCGTGTCGGCTACATTGATGATAAGTTAGTTTTGAACCCGACACTTCTTCAACTGGAAGACAGCAGTCTGGACCTGGTTGTAGCCAGCAATAAGGATGCCATAGTAATGATAGAAGCGGGAGCCCGGGAGCTATCAGAGGATATCATTATCGAAGCTGCGAGGTACGGTCACGAGGCAAACCAGGGGATTATCAAAATCCAGGAAGAGCTTCAGGCTGCTTTCGGTAAGCCCAAGATAGAGGTCTGTCCCGCTGTAATTAACCCGGATATTATTGCGGCCATTTCACCTATCGCCGACGATAGAATTACACAGGCATTGGGCCTTAAGGTTAAAAAGGAACGCGAACAGGCCCTGGATGAGATAAAAAAGGACATTCTAGGCGAGTTAAAAGAGTCATTTCCTGAAGATGAGATAGGCGCCGCCATATATACTGAAATAGAAACGGTAATGAGAAATAATGTCCTGGAAAAGGGGCAGCGTCTGGGTGGGCGCGGACTTAAAGAGATACGCCCTCTCTCCTGCGAGGTAGGGCTACTGCCGCGCACTCACGGTTCCGCAATGTTTAAGAGAGGTCAGACCCAGGTACTCACCATCACTACCTTGGGGCCTATTGCTAAGGAACAGCCGCTTGACGGACTGGGAATACAGGACAGCAAACGTTTCATACATCACTATAACTTCCCTCCCTTCTCCAACGGCGAGGTAAAGCGCACCGGTTCACCGGGCAGGCGCGATATAGGACACGGTGCCCTGGCCGAGAGAGCCATATTACCCGTTATACCGGATGGTAACGAGTTCCCTTACACTATCCGGCTGGTCTCCGAGGTCTTAAGCTCCAGCGGTAGCACATCTATGGCCAGTACCTGCGCGAGCAGCTTATCCTTGATGGATGCGGGCATACCTATAAAGAGCGCCGTGGCCGGTATCGCCATGGGTGTAATAACAGGTGACAATGGAAAATACGCTGTACTGACAGATATAGAGGGTATTGAAGATAGCAGTGGCGATATGGATTTTAAAGTCGCCGGTACTACCAAAGGCATTACCGCATTGCAGCTGGATATCAAGCTTAAAGGTATAGATTTAGGTATTCTAGAGAAAGCGCTTTATCAGGGGAAAGAAGCGCGTTTATACATTCTGGATGTTATGCAGCAGACTATAAGTGCCAGCCGGCCGGAGCTCAGCCGCTACGCACCGCGTGTCCAAAAAATAACCATTAGCCCGGAAAAGATCGGCAGTGTCATTGGCCCGGGAGGAAAAACAATCCGGTCTATCGTGGAGCAGACCAAGGCCACCATTGATGTACAGCAGGACGGCACAGTCTATGTCGGTTCGCCTAATAGTGAATCCTCTATGAAAGCCATCGCAATTATACAGAGCCTAACTCGGGAGGTGGAGGTAGGTATCATATATACCGGCAAAGTGACGCGGGTGCTTGATTTCGGGGCTATGGTAGAGATTCTTCCCGGCAAAGAAGGGCTGGTTCATATCAGTCAGCTGGCTGACTATCGTGTCGACTCAGTGGAAGACGTGGTAAAAGTTGGAGAAGAGATTACTGTTAAAGTAACCGAAATCGATAACCTGGGCCGCATAAATCTATCCCGCCGCGCCGTATTTGACAATATGTCGCCCACATCCAGTTCCCAGGAAGAAGCTCCATCGAAGGACTACCCGTTTAAAAAGCAGGGCGAACCTCGTTCGCCGAGAAATAGTTGGCGTTAAAGAGCTTATCTATCCTGAATACGCTATAATGCCTTTAAAGGCTACTCTTAGTCACTGCCAAGTGTTTCATATTAGTCAAATCACGTTTAAAATAAACGATTAAGTAATTTTATCGTTCAGGCGCAGGATAGCCGACTATGAAACCAATAAAAGTAATTGTCCACGGTGTTTCAGGTAAAATGGGGCAGGAAGTGGTCAAAGCAGTATGCGCTGACTCTGAGATGGAGATGGCCGGTGCTGTAGAGCTGGAAGTTGGCACAGATTCTCTGCCGCTACCAGGTAGTCTCACTACAGTACCCTTTTCTTCAGACCTGAGGGACATAATTACCCGTACCGAACCGGATGTCCTGGTAGACTTCACCACGGCAAGAGCCGTGCCGCCGACGGTACGTATTGCCGCTGAGCTTGGTGTCAACGTGGTAACCGGCACTACCGGGCTTTCCAGCGATGAAATTAAAGAAATAGAGCAGCTGGCACTTACTCACCAGGTTGGTGTCGTCGTAGCGCCAAACTTTGCCCTCGGTGCCGTGCTGATGATGCACCTCGCCAAAATAGCTTCCCAGTACTTTGACTACGGCGAAATCATTGAGCTTCATCACCACCTGAAAGCTGACGCTCCTTCAGGGACCGCGCTATTAACAGCCAGGTTAATGGCAGGTTCGCGCGGTAAAAGGTTTATCCGTCCCGCGGGAAGTGGTAGCAACCCGGTCAGCCGGGGTGATGAAGTGGAAGGCGTTACCATTCATAGCGTACGGCTGCCAGGTCTTTTAGCCCACCAGGAGGTATTACTGGGAACGGCCGGGCAAACTCTCAGCATACGCCATGATACCACCAGCCGTGAATGCTATATGCCCGGGGTAATACTGGCCATAAAACAGGTAATCAATATCAAAGGTATGGTGTTTGGTCTGGACACATTGCTTGGTCTTAAGGAGTAATCGGGAGTAAGACGATGTCGGGATATAATGTTGCCATTGTTGGTGCTACCGGACTCGTTGGGCAGGAGTTTATAAAGACGCTGCAGCAGCGCGATTTTCCGGTCAACTCCCTGCATCTTCTGGCCTCGGATCGATCCGCCGGTAAAATATTACTGGTGAACGACCATGAAATTGAAGTTCATGAAACCAATCTGGAGTCTTTCCAGCAGATAGATATTGCCCTGTTCTCAGCGGGTGCCGAGGTCAGCCGCCACTTCTCCCCGATAGCGGCGCGCTCCGGGGCGGTGGTCATAGACAATAGCTCTGCTTTCCGGATGTTTCCCGAAGTGCCTCTGGTGGTTCCCGAAGTTAATCCCCAGGATATTCAATTGCACAGGGGCATTATAGCTAATCCTAACTGCTCAACGATACAGATGGTGGTAGCTCTCCACCCCTTACACCAGGTTAGCCCGATAAAGCGTCTCGTTATAGATACCTATCAGGCGGTTTCTGGCACGGGCTCTGCCGCCGTAGCTGAACTGCAGACGCAGTCCAGGCAAGTCCTGGACGGTCAGACCACTATCCCTCATGTATACCCGCACCAGATAGCTTTCAACGTGCTACCGGAGATAGACGTTTTTCTGGATAATGGCTATACCAAAGAAGAATGGAAGATGATAGAGGAAACAAAGAAAATAATGCATGCTGACATAGCCATCTCGGCTACCTGCGTCCGGGTACCCGTATTTACCGGGCACAGCGAGTCAATACATATCGAGTTATCTCAGATGATGTCACCCGAAGATGCCCAGCGTATTCTTGCCAAGGCGCCGGGGGTCAAGGTGCTGGATGACTCGGCTATAAGCCTCTATCCGCAGCCATGGGCGGCTTCCGGTACCGATGAAGTCTTTGTAGGCCGTATCCGCCGCGACGCTTCTCATCCCAACGGCCTGGTCATATGGGTTGTGGCTGATAACCTGCGCAAGGGTGCCGCCCTGAATGCCATACAGATAGCCGAGGAAATGATAAAAAGAGACTGGGTGCATCCCGGAGGCACA
>CAYYQY010000048.1:0-11240 GCA_964473905.1 uncultured Dehalococcoidales bacterium
AATAGCCGGAAACGGGCTTTTTTATTCTCTTTCCTGTCAGGGCTTACCGAACCGCTGGGGGCACTTATCGGCTACGCCCTTCTCATGCCTTTTCTCACGCCGACTTTCCTGTCGGCACTGCTCGCTTTTGTAGCCGGCATCATGGTCTATATCAGCCTGGACGAGCTATTACCTCTAGCCTACCGCTATGGTCAGGGACACCTGGTAATAGCGGGGATTAGCGGCGGCATGCTGGTCATGGCCATCAGCCTGTACTTATTAATCCAAGTAGGGCTTTGAGCACCCTTCACCACCAGTACTGAGTATAAACGGGGAGTTAGTCCGCTGGCTGAAGGGCTCGGTACTGCTATCCAGGATGGGCAAAGCGCCCTCAAGTCACCGAAAACGCTAAACTTCTACAGCGTCACGGATGGCAACGGGGCTATACTGGTAGAAAGCTATACGTGAGCCGTGTATAGATTAAGCGGGGAGTCATCTATGACGAAGGCAGCTTATGCCCCCCCTGGACACACCCCTGGACATACCCGTGATAGCCTGTCCGGTGCTGTTTTTAACCTCAACTCCGTGACAGCCGTAGCGGAGACGCCCATGGCCGTTGAATCACAGGGATTACCTGTTTTTTCTGGATATACTATCACCGCCTGACGGAAAAAGGAGGTGCCGGAATGCCGGACGAACTTGATGACCTGCTGGATATAGCGATACACAAAGAGATTACATCCTGGCGGTCTGCACTTTGTCAAGGCTGCCCTTGACAGTGGATACCCCTGCCGGTATACTTGTCTATAGTCATGTCCGGACAGTATTTGACCATAGCCCAAGCAGCTAAAATACTGGGATTATCTACCCGGACGATAAGACGTTCCATTAAAGCGGGCAAGATTAAAGCCGAGCTGGTTCCCGGCACTTTTGGGGAAGAGTACAGAATTACGGAATTGCCAGCCGACCCCGGCAAAGAAAAAGATACAGACTATACCCCTAGACATGACGCCGCCCAACCCTCTACACAAGACCCTGTACAGACCTCTGTCCATACCCTTGTGCAAGCCCCTGGCCAGGTGATGGACATTATCCGCGAGCTCCAGGATAAAAATCTGGCACTGGCGGCGCAACTCGGAGCCGCCACCGAAAGAATAAGAAACCTGGAAAACAAAGTGAGGCTTCTAACCACCACCAAAATACCCTGGTGGAAACGGTTATTCTCCAGTAGTGCCCGGACAGGTTAGAGCGCAACATAGAAGGCTCATCTCTTTGATGCACACCGGCTTATACACCAGATATCCCGTAATTTTAGGCGCCGGTCTTCATATACAATAGTGTTGAGAACGCACAGAATCAGTTTATGGCACCCCGGTAGGAACAAACAGGGGAGAGGTTTATCAAGTCAATAATGAGGCCTGAAACAGATATATTACTTGGGATTACACGCTAAATTTTGAAAGGGGAGAGGAGAATATTTTTCCGGGAAAATAGTATTCAGGCTAAATGAATCTAATAGCGGCCTATTCCTGGCTATAACAGATGTTATGTAAACCCGTATCAATTACTTTACTTCGTAGTTCACCACGCTGCCTTCTACGGCATGTACCTGTATGACAAAGTTATAGGGCGTATTCTGTGAGATTAGCCTGCCGAGAGTACTTCTGGACTGCATTTTAATAGTGCCTGAAAAGGCGTAAACCGGAGATTCGCCGCCGGTAACCAGCCTTGTCTGGTCAAGAGTAATTTTTCCCCGGTAATATACTCCACGCATGAAATCCAGGGCTATTCTCCGGGCATCTTCCTCGTCTAAGAGCTCTTCAGTCATATTACTTCCTTGCTAGCCCCAGAGCATAAAGCCACCCAGAGCCAGCATAAACAGACCCACGATAATAGCCACCCAACCACCCAGTTTTAACGCGCCTGGCTCAGGGTGATCCGGCCAGCGCTCCAGAAACTCCCTGACGTCAACGCGAGTGACAAACGAATCATAGTAACTTTTTTCCTCACTCCTGCCCCAGAACAGCATGACCAAGCCAAAGAGAATGAAGAAACCACCTATCGCCATAGGTATAAACCAGCTCTCCTCTGGCATAACCAAACCTCTTACCGCTAAAGTATTATCCTGATAAATATAAGTCTTCCCCCGGGTATTTTCAACCAGCCAAAAGGGGGAGGCTATCCGGTAGCCTCCCCCTTAACTTTGACTAACTGTACCCTTTGACAAGGGTATGGACAAAATAACACCCAACGGGCTAAGCCTGCACACCCCCGGTTCTAACGCCTTTTAGTAAACGGCTACTAGGTGATTTCAGCGGTAGCCCCGGCCGCCTCCAGCTTCTCTTTGGCCGCGTTGGCATCATCTTTATTAACGCCCTCTTTGATAGCCTTGGGAGCACTTTCTACCAGATCCTTGGACTCCTTGAGACCCAAAACAGTAAGCTCGCGCACGGCCCTGATGACGTTAATCTTATTGGCACCCACTTCTTTCAGAATAACGTTGAACTCTGTCTTCTCTTCCTCTGAGGCACCGCCTGCCGTTGCTTCGGCTGGTGCTGCAGCCGCTACCGGGGCTACTGCCATCGCCGCACTAACGCCAAACTCGGTCTCCAGAGCTTTTACCAACTCTGATAGCTCAAGCACGGTCATGCTCTTAATCGTGGCTATGAGCTCATCAACGGCTGCCGCTTTCTTGGCTTTCGGAGCCTTGGCCGGAGTTGCCTCACTGCCGGCTGCCGCTTCCGCTTCCGCTTTCTTGGTCTTTTTTACCGCCGGCGCCGCTGGCTGTTCCTGCTCCGCGGTTGCTTCCTCGGTAGTTTCTCCCTGAACTTCCTTTTCCTCTTCTGACATTCTATTTAGCCTCCAATTGTTGTATTCTAGCCTGTAATACTCCTGCCAGCCCCCTCATAGGAGAGGCAAGACAGTTAACCAAGTTAAAGATAGGTGATTGCATGCCACCCAGAACCCTGCTTACCAGTACCTCCCGGGACGGGAGCCTGGCAAGAACCGTCACATCCTCTGCGCTGAGAACCCTGTCACCTAAGAAGCCTCCCTTTATACTCAGCACCGTCTTTGAGCCGCGGATATAATCAGTTAAAATCCTGGCCGGCTCCACGGCATCCCCGTAGCCAAAGGCTATAGCCCGGGGACCTTCGAAGAGACTGGCGATCTCATCCTTACCCGCTTTTTGCAGAGCCAGCCTGGCCAGCGTGTTTTTGACCACCCTGTACCGGATACCCGCCCCTCTCAGCTGCTTTCTCAGCAACGTTATCTCCGAAGTTGATAGTCCGCGATAATCGGTCAGGATACCTACGCTACAACTGGTAATCTGCTCTTCAATTTCATCAACGATTAATACTTTCTTCTCCCTGGCCACCTTTTTCACCTCCTGTCCATTGTGCGTTTCCCGGTAACAAAATAATGTCCTCATGCCATAGCACAAGGACATTACGACCCAATCGTAAACTTCCTCGGCAGGCATTTCACATTAAGCCTTAATCGGCACCCGCTATCTCAGGAAATATTTATCTGGTTTAATAAATATTCAGCTTAACCTTTATCAGAACCGGCGATGAGTACGCTGATGATGCCGCCTCCCGGAACACCACCCAGGCAATGAGTCAGACCCAACTCGGGCTTCTTTACCTGACGCGGACCGGCCTTCCCCTGCATTTGATGATATACCTCGTACATCATTCTCAGTCCGGTAGCGCCCATCGGGTGTCCAAAACATTTCAGTCCGCCATCGGTATTGATGGGCAGTTCACCGGTCAGCTCAAAAGAGCCGGCTTCTATATCTTCCCGGGCACCACCTCTGGAGCTGAACTGCAAATCTTCGTATATCACGGCTTCGGTGATGGTGAAGCAGTCATGTATCTCGGCTATACTCAACTCCTTGCGCGGGTCTTTTATGCCCGCCTCAGCATAAGCCCGCTGGCCGGCAACCTGGGTCTCCTCTACGTGAGTGAAATCATATTTCTGGCTTAATTCACCCTCATAGGGACCGGCACAGATTTGCAGAGCTTTAATATAAACCGGGTCTGGCCTGAAATTCTTGGCTATATCACCACGGCAGATAATGGCCGCCGCAGCGCCATCGCTGACCCCACAGCAATCAAAAAGACCCAGCGGCCAGGCAACCATCGGTGCGTTAACGGCCTGTTCCAGCGTAATTTCACGATGGAAGTGTGCCTTGGGCGCCAGGTTACCGTTATGGTGGTTCTTCACGGCAATCCGGCCAATCATCTCCTTACCCTGCTGGGGAGTCAAACCATAATGTTCAAAGTATCGAGTAGCCATCATAGCAAAGCGCCCCGGCGAGGTAAAAGTGCTGCTCCGGAAAGTATGCTGCATATCGGCAGATGCCATGGGGGCATCAATAGGTGGCAGACCGCCATAACCTCCGTCCTTCAGCTTCTCAACCCCTATGGCTAAAACGACATCATAAATGCCAGCCGCCACCGCGTAGCAGGCATTGCGCAGGGCATCAGAACCGGTGGCACATAGATTCTCTATCCTGGTAACCGGCAGATATGGTAACTGTAACGTCCGGGCTAACACCATGCCGGTACCGCCGCCCCATACCGTCCCGAACCAGGCTGCCTGGAGGTCTTTTTGCGGGTCTATACCGGCATCCTCAAAGGCTTCATAAGCCGCCTCGACAAGCAGATCCTGGGTACTCATCTCCCACCTTTCCCCGAACTTGGTACAACCCATACCGATTATAGCTACTCTATCTCTAATGCTTTCCATCTTTACTTACCTTCCTTACTTTAGCACTTAAATTTAGCACTTAACCCCGTACTGGCTGGCATTTCCACCAGTAGTTGTTAGTGCCGCCTACACGGCGTAGCTTTCTGAAGGTCATCTCTACCGTGATACCTACTTTCACCTGCTCCGGGTCACGGTCAGTCATATCACAGATGACCCGGCCGCCACCCTCCATGTCCACCGCAGTAACCGTAACCGGCACATCCAGACTGACACCAGCCCAAGAGCTATCCTGGGAGAACGTGACCAGTATACCCTCCTTGTCAGCGAAGCGGTAATCGTCAAACTGGTCTCTGGTGCCACAGTTAACACAGACGTGCTCCCTGGGAAAGTGCGGAGTCCCGCATACTTTACATTTGACACCATACATCGCCAGACCGTACTTACGGTCCCTTAACAAAGCTACTGCCGAATGCGGGTCAACACCGGGGCGCATTGTACCCTGGGTGTGAATAAGATTGCGCCACTCCAGATATTTCTGATAATTACCCAGCTCCAGCCTGGAGGCCAGGTATCCTTTCATGCCCCGTCTATCTCTTACCTTCTCAATCTCCTCGGTCACACGCAATATCATCACGTCACAGCCGTCACCATAGCCAACCAGGAGAATCCTGTCCCCGGCCTTAGCCTCTTCCAGGGCTGCGGTAAGCAGCATCAGGGGTAGTGCCGTACCCGTATTGCCCAGCTTATTAAGCAGGATATCCTGAACCTGAGTCTTGCTGTCAAAACCAAGCTGCTTGGCGGCCCCGTTCAGTGGAGCCGTGTGATGGGCATAAAAGACCGCCTTGGCGAAGTCCTTCGCCGTCAGGTTGTATTTGGCAAGCGCCGCCGCTACCGCCATCGGTACCACGCGGCCGTAGCCCTTATCTCTCACGAAACGTTCTTCCCAGTAATGAACGAAAATATCATCATCCGGGCGCCATATATCCGTGATTTCATCCGTAACACTATAGATGCCTTCAATGGCAGCGATAACGCCCTCACTACCCAGCATAATAGCCCCGGCACCGTCACCGAAGTCCTTTTCCTGGTTACCATGAGGTTCACCCAAGCGAGTATCAGCAGCACAAACCAGGATTCGTTTGGCAGAATTGGCACTGACGGCATCCGCAGCCATCTTTAGAGCTGACGTCCCGCTCCTAAGCGAGTTGGCGAAATCAACAGTGGACACATCATCACGCATGTCCAAGGCTGTAGCTACTATAGCCGATGACTGCTTTTCCATATACGGAAAAGTAGTAGAAGCTACATACAGACCGTCAACCGTTTTCGGGTCAAACCCCTTGAGACAATCCATGCCGGCAGCAACGGACATAGTAACACTGTCTTCGTCCCAGTTAGCTACCGCCTTCTCCCCGGGAACCGGGCTATCCCCCCAAGCTTGAGAGATAGTAGCCTTGCTCAACCGGTGGATGGGCACATAGGCCCCATAAGAAGTAATACCAACCATATCTCACCCCTTAGCATTTGTTTCTTGCTTATCCAACAAACTATTATATAGGCTTTGCGCCCATATTTCAACCCACTGCCATTCGCCTGCCCGATTAATGACTATAAACACCGTGAAATAACTATTCGCTGCACCTCGGAAGTCCCCTCTACTATTTGCATCGCTTTTGCCTGCCGGTAGTAGCGTGAAACCGCATAATCATTCGTATAGCCATACCCGCCGTGTATCTGCACGGCGTCGCTCGCCACTTTCTCCACCATCTCCGAGGCATATACTTTGGCCGCCGCCGCCTCAAAACGATAGGGCAGACCTCTATCCTTTAGCCAGGCGGCTTTAAGGTACATCAGACGGGCAAGCTCTATACCAACAGCCATATCCGATAGCTTGAATGATATGCCTTCAAACTCAGTTAAAGGCTTACCAAACTGCTTTCGCTCCCGCGCGTAAGCTAAAGAAGCGTCCAGGCAGGCCTGGGCCAGACCGACACTGCACGCAGCTATACATACCCGTCCCGTCTGTACCATGGTCAGATGCTGAGCCAGCCCGCGCCCTTTCTTACCCAGCTGAAAATCCGGCTCCAGACGGCAGTCCTCAAAAATAAGCTCATTGGTGGAACACGAATGGAGTCCCATCTTGTCATAGCTCCGGCCCACGGTGAAACCGGGCTTACCCATGGGAACGATGTAACTGTTGATTATACTGTTGCCGGAATCACTTTTACCCGCCACCGCCGCGATAACGACAGCGGAGCTATTTTCCAGCCCCATATTGCTGATAAACTGTTTCCGGCCGTTAATCAACCACTGGTTGCCATCCAGCGCGGCACGGCAGCTAATAGCCCCGGCATCAGACCCGGCATCCGGTTCCGTCAGCCCGAAACCGCCAATTTCCTTACCTGTAACCAGCGGGGGCAGCCAGCACCGCTTTTGCTCATCGGTGCCAAAAAGCTCAATCTCGTGAGTGCAGAGGGCGGTAACATCAAGCATGAAGCCCAGTCCGGCGTCTCCCCGTGAAATCTCCTCCATACACAGCATAGCGCTGACCCAGTCACCACCGCCGCCGCCGTACTCTTCCGGAAAACTGATGCCCATCATCCCGAGGTCGGCCATGCCCCGTATAATGCCGTAGGGATAGCTATTTGCCATGTCCAGCTCCGCGGCTCGAGGAGAAATTACTTCTCTGGTGAACCGGCAGCACACGTCCCTTACCATTCTCTGCTGCTCGGAAAGGGCAAAGTCCATCTTTGGATATCCTTACTTATGAATGACTACCCCACTAGGGGGTAGACGCTATATCGGTAGCGATACTATTGACCTGTATCAACCGGTACTTAGCGCGAGGGTTGGCTTGAGGTCCAGTTTTATACCGGGGCCCATCGTGGTAGCAATGGAGGCAGTCCTTACATACTGCCCTTTGGCACCGCTGGGTTTGGCCTTTACCACCGCATCTATCAGGGCGGCGAGATTTTCCAGCAGTTGTTTATCTTCAAAACTGGCTTTGCCCAGCGGAACGTGGATAATGGCTGTCCTCTCCAGCCTGAATTCCACTCTACCTTTACGGGACTCATCTATTGCGCGGTTCAGGCCGTCCGCCTGGACAACCGTGCCTGATTTCGGATTGGGCATGAGTCCCCGTCTGCCTATAATTTTACCGAGCTTGCCTATCTTACCCATCATATCCGGAGTGGCTATAGCCACGTCAAACTCCAACCAGCCGCCCTCAATTTTACTGATTAGCTCGTCATTGCCCACGTAGTCGGCACCTGCCGCCTCGGCAATTCTCTCTGCTTCTCCCTGAGCAAAAACCAGAACACGCACCTTCTTGCCCAGACCATGAGGCAGGAAGGCAACACCCCTGACCTGCTGACTGGCATTTCTCGGGTCCAGCCCCATTCTTAGATGCAACTCGACAGCTTCATCAAATTGAGCATGGGCTGCCTGCTTCGCCAGTTCTATAGCCTCCTCGGGCGAATAGGTCCTGGCCCTGTCTACCAGTTCTAGTGCTTCCTGATGCTTTTTACCCTGTTGCGTCATTTTTCCCCTACTCTATCTCAATTCCCATACTTCGGGCAGTGCCCGCAATTATTTTCTCGGCCGCCTCAATAGTGGCAGCATTCAGGTCTTTGGACTTTACCTGAGCTATTTCCCGCAGTTTATCTCGAGATAGCACTCCCGCCCGGGTGGTGCCCGGACTACCGGAACCATTCTCCAGAGCCAGGGCTTTCTTAAGCAAATCCGTGGTTGGCGGCGTTTTGGTAATAAATGTAAACGACCTGTCCTCGTATACGGTTATTTCAGCAGGGACAATAGACCCAACCTGGCTTGACGTCCGCTCATTATACTCCTTGCAGAACCCCATGATATTTACCCCGTGCTGTCCTAGAGCCGGACCTACCGGAGGCGCCGGGTTTGCCTGTCCCGCTGCAATCTGTAATTTAACTATAGCCTTAACCTTTTTTGCCACCGTGCCTCCTAACCAATCAAAACAGTTTAGTGCTTAAAGCTTCTCTACCTGTAAAAAGTCAAGTTCTACCGGCGTTTCACGGCCGAAGAGGGATAGCAGCACCTTCACCTTGCCTTTTTCCACACTTATATCATCTACAACCCCGACAAAATCTATAAACGGGCCATCGGTAACCCTTACACTCTGCCCTTTACGAAAACCAACTTTTACCTTAGGTGCTTCCGCTTCCATCTGTTTTAGTATGCGGGCAACTTCATCGCTACTCAATGGTACAGGCTTATTACCACTGCCCACAAAACCGGTTATACCGGGAGTATTACGTACCACAGCCCAGCTACTGTCGCTCATTCTCATCCTGACCAGAACATAGCCGGGCAATATTTTTTTACTTACCGTTCGCCGTTGGCCGTTTTTAACTTCAATCTCTTCTTCAGTAGGTATAACTACCTCGGATATCTCACCCTCAATATCCATAGACCTCATACGCTGTCCCAGATTTTTCTCTACCCTCTCTTCATAACCTGAATACGTATGGACTACAAACCACTGCTCTTGACTCTCCTCCACAACCTTCCTCACTCGCAATATATTTCATGTAGACGCAGCACCATTATCATAGGCAACCTGACCTGTAAATTAAACAGGATACTATCTACCCATATAGACATTTACAAGCTGACTAAACCCATAATCAAGCGCTGTTAATATTAAACCAGCTACGCCCGCCACAATCAAGACGAGAGCTGTTAAATAAAAAGCTTCCCGCCTCGTCAGCCAAACTACTTTCTTCAGCTCACTTATGATATCACCAAAGAACTTAAATCTTGGACGAACCGGCTTACTGGCAATCGTACGCTGTTTCATAGAAGAAAGAGCCACCTTTGAACGGCAACGCTATTTTGTTTCCCGATGGAGTCTATGAGTACGACACCGAGGACAATACTTCTTTAGCTCCAATCTTTGGGAATCGTTCCTCTTATTCTTGGTAGTAGTATATGTCCTCTCCTGACATTCAGTACAGGCGAGATGAATTATAATTCGTGCTTCACCTTTCTTAGCCATATTCTATTCTATAATACTAGTTATTGAACCCGCGCCGACAGTCCTGCCGCCCTCGCGGATAGCAAAACGTAATCCTTTCTCTAAAGCTACGGGGTACATGAGCTCAATCGCCATCTTTATGTTATCACCGGGCATAACCATTTCCACGCCTTCCGGCAGTTTAATGGAACCGGTAACGTCGGTAGTCCTGATATAGAACTGCGGTTTATACCCGTCAAAGAACGGGGTATGCCGTCCGCCCTCTTCCTTGCTCAACACATATACCTCGGCATCGGCTTTGGTATGCGGTTTTATAGTGCCGGGAGCAGCTAATACCTGCCCGCGCTCTATTTCATCACGGTTAATGCCCCGCAGCAGAATACCCACGGCTTCGCCGGGTTCCGCGAAGTCCAGAATCTTATGGAACATCTCAAGGCTGGTAGCTATGGTCTTGCGCGACTCGTGGTGCAGACCGACAATTTCTATTTCATCTCCGGCTTTAATTATACCTCTCTCAACCCTGCCGGTAGGTACGGTACCTCTACCCTTGATGCTGAAAACATCCTCTATCGGCATCAGGAACGGCAGGTCTTTGGGTCTTGACGGCGTCGGAATATACTCATCTATAGCATCAACAAGATTCCAGATACCGCCGCACCAGGGGCAATCCCTCTTGCCGCAACCGCATTCCAAGGCCTTGAGAGCGCTCACTCTTACTACCGGTATATCGTCTCCCGGGAACTGGTATTTGCTGAGTAGCTCCCGTACTTCAATTTCCACGAGCTCCAAGAGCTCCTCGTCCTCCATAGCGTCTACCTTATTGAGGGCGACAACAATGTAGGGAACCTCTACCTGACGGGCCAGCAGTACATGCTCTCTGGTCTGTGGCATAGGCCCATCGGGAGCGCTGACCACCAGTACGGCCCCATCCATCTGAGCAGCACCGGTAATCATGTTCTTAATATAATCGGCATGTCCAGGACAATCGATATGTGCGTAATGCCGCTTTTCTGTTTCATACTCGATATGCGCAATAGCAATGGTAAGTCCGCGCGCTTTTTCTTCAGGCGCATTATCGATAGAACCAAACTCTCTATACTCAGTCTCGCCCGACGCAGCCAGCACCTGGGTGATAGCCGATGTTAAAGTGGTCTTCCCATGGTCAACGTGACCGATAGTACCCACATTGCAGTGCGGTTTAGTGCGCTCGTATTTCTTCTTTGCCATTTCCCCCCCTTTATTTAAGCCCACAACCAGATTCGAACTGGTGACCCCGTTCTTACCAAGAACGTGCTCTACCTGCTGAGCTATGCGGGCTCCTTGGGCAATTATACAGTTTTTTTGTCTCAGTGTCTATGGTATATCTATGGTGGAGGGGGCAGGATTCGAACCTGCGTAGCCCTTAGGGCGGCAGATTTACAGTCTGCTCCGATTAACCACTCCGGCACCCCTCCCGATAACCCACACCAGCTCTAATTTCACCAGCCCGAGAGGGGATTCGAACCCACTAACCTACCGATTACAAGTCGGTTGCGCT
>CAYYQY010000049.1:0-9973 GCA_964473905.1 uncultured Dehalococcoidales bacterium
GCTTTTCCGAGACTTTATCGGTGTAGCCAAGAACGTATTGCGGGAGGGAGCCCAGGCAGCGCTGGAGATATTGCCAAACGAATAGAATAATATATGAAACTGGATGCGTGAAGAAGGATTACGGTTGTTAAGTGCTGTAACGGTATTTCAAATGTAGAACATGGTCAGTAACACCGGTAATCTTTACCCTGTCATCTATACGTGAGCCTATTACCCACACTATCTGCTTATCCGAGCATATAACCGGTATTCTATCGCGATAGGCAGCGGGTATTTTGGAATCAATAAAGAACTCCCCAAGTTTCTTGGTCTGTCCCATACCTAGCGGATAAAACCTGTCACCGGGTTGGCGATGGCGCACTATTAAATTATCACCTGTCTTATCCATGTCAAGATAGGCATCATGGTCACTGCCACTAGATTTCATTTCTTGGCGGCTTATAATACTGGCCTCAATGCGGGCGCCGGGCAGCAGGGTTTGCCCCGGAATTTTTACCCGGTACTCACAGTCAAGCACGGGATATGGCACAAGGGTTTCGGCACCCGGGCCGAGCAGGTAGCGGTCGTAGTCCACGGTAAAGATTAGACCTCCGGGAAGATTGATTGTTCTGCCGGCCGGCCGGGTTAACATGTTTATTATCTCTTCAATATGGCGGTTCTCTATATCTTTAAGATTACCCAGCAGCTTTTCAATAGCCAGGCGCAGCAGGTTACGCATGAGCGCCGGGTGTAATGCCATTAGCTCTTTTTTACTGAATATAATGGCGCTATTATCCTCGCGGGCGAGGCTGTGCCAGATGCGAGCACACTCTGCATCCAGAAATTCAACCTCGTCACCCGTGATACGGGCGGTTCTAAGCAGTGCCCCGGCTATCTGCGGGTTATAGCTGTTAAGCAGGGGCAGGAGTTCATGGCGCAGTCGATTGCGCAGGGGTTTAAGCGACAGGTTAGAGGCGTCCAGCCGGGGATAGAGGTTGTGGCGGGAGCAGTAGTCTGCAGTTTCCATACGGCTTATATTGAGCAGCGGTCTGACTACGGTCAGGCTGACTATTTCCGGTTTTAGATTCAATCTGGTAACGGGGAGAAGCCCGCGCAGCCCCCTCGTGCCAGTGCCGCGGATAATATGCATCAGGATAGTCTCGATGTGGTCGTCAAGGGTGTGACCTACCGCTATCTGACGCGCCCCGATAACTCTGGCTACGTTGGATAAAAAGGTGTAGCGTACCGCCCGTGCCGCCTCTTCCAGGGTTAGATGGTGAGTGGACTGATACTCTTTTACGTCATACTCGTCAATGGTGACCGGAAGGTTGAACTCCCCGGCAAGCTCACGAACATAACGGGCGTCGGCCCGTGAGTCGTCTCCTCTCAGTTGGTGGTCAAGGTGGGCTACATGCAGGCTTATACCAAGCTCTGGCTGTAATTCGGATAGAACGTGCAGCAGACATACGGAATCCGGGCCGCCGGATACTGCTACCAGGAGCGGATATCCGGCGGCTACTGAATCATGCTCCTTTATAGAGCGTAATACCCGGTCCGTTATGGAATCTGGATGTTTAACCATGTTCACGGTGTGCTCAGGCTGCATTTAGAATTAGCCTGGTGCGGTGCATTGATTCCGGGTGCCTGTCAAAACCGAGGGCCAGGGCAACCTGCTCCGGTCTTCCCGAACCGTTGTTATCACAACGAAGTCTCATACCGAGGGTGCAGTAAGGCTGTTGGGTGTCAATAAGCCACAGCCCATCAATAAGTGCTCTTATATCATAGCTGCGTATGCCGGTATCTCGCTGGTGCTGCCATGGCAGATGCTCGGCTGCCATCAGAGCAGTGAGCTTCTCTTCTATATAGTTACGCTCCATGACAGTTTCAACTTTAACCGTATACTCGGCGTAGCGGACCTGTGCCTGTAAGGAAGGCAACATAAGACTTACCGGATAGGCCTGCATTATACTGATACCGGCCGGTAGCTGGCGCCCGGCAGCAGCCGTAAACCAGTGCGGTGAGACCTGCCTGGTACAGAAAATATCCATAAGCTCGGCTTCGCTGGTTATCTCTATAGCCAGCGGTACCGCCGTTGACATTCGCGGGTGGGGATTAAACCCTTCGGTAAGGGCAAGTGGTATCCCGGAGCGTTTAAGCGCTCTTTGCCACAAGCGCATAATATCCAGGTGCGATATATATTTAATCTCTTCTCCGCGGCAGAACCTAATTCGCAGGCGTTGAATCACTTCCCTTTTCCTTATCGCGCCTTTCTTTGGTGAGCAAGAATTCCTCTATTTTCATACCTCTCATCTTGGTTATCACCAGTTTCATACCCTTGTATCTTAGCTGCTCGCCCTGCTTGGGTATGTGACCCAGAAGATGCAGTATAAAGCCGGCTACGGTTTCATAATTACCCTCCGGTAGTTCCAGGCCCATCTCTACATTTGCTTCTTCAATGCGCATGCTGCCGTCAATCTGGAAGGTGTACTCGTTGATTACCTCCCATTCCTTTTCCACCGCTGCCAGTTCGTCGCCAACCGGGCCCACGATTTCCTCCACGAGCCGGCTCAGGCTGACAATACCGGCGGTGCCGCCGTATTCATCAACGACAACAGCCATACGGTAGTTTTTATCCTGCATTTCGGCAAACAGCTCGTTAATATGTTTGGTTGCCGGTGTGAAGTAGGCCGGGCGAATCAGATCATCTATGGTACTCTCATTGGTAATGCTGTCCTTCGCCTGGGCCATGAGTATATCCTTCACCGAGAGGATGCCGACCACATTATCCATGTTCTCCTGGTATACCGGGAAGCGTGACAGCGGGTCTTCGGCATACATGGCCAGGAAATTGGCTATGGTGGAGCCCTCCTCAATGCATACTACTTCCGGTCTGGGTACCATGACTTCACTTACCGGCCGGTCGCCAAAATCAAAAACCTTGTCCAGCAGCTTAGCCTCGGCTTCTTCAACAGTACCCTCCCGGTGCCCCACGGAAATCATGGTGCGAATTTCCTCGTCACTGACCAGAGACCTGGGGACAGGAGCGCCGCCCAGGATTTTGCTGAACCCCGATGCTATCCAGCTGAGGACCAGTACGAAGGGTGTAAACAGCCAGGATATTAGCTGTATCGGGCGGGCGAATAGCAGTGATAGTTTTTCCGGATGATGGGCGGCAATAGTCTTGGGAGTGGTCTCACAGAATATAAGCAGCACAATAGTCACGCCTACAGTGGCGACGATGACACCTCTTTCCTGTCCCAGGTAGGTTACGATAAGTACCGTAGCCAGAGCGGAAGCCGCCGTGTTTACCAGGTTATTCCCCAGGAGAATAGTAGAGAGCAGCTTCTCCGGGTGCTCGACCATCCTGGCTACTCTTCTCGCCCCGGATACTTTGCTGCTGACCATATGTTCTATCTTTATCCTCTGTAAGGCGATAAAGGCAGTCTCAGAGCTGGAGAAGAATGCTGACAGGATTACGCAAACCAGGAAAATAGCCAAATATAGCGTTTCCATCCCAGACATATACAATCACCCCAATCTTATGCAGTAATAGGAGATTAGACCCTTATATATGTAGTCATAATAGCATCGGGTTATAGTAGTGTCAAAACGGGTTCTGTGGGCTCTCACTGGCTATGATATAATTGGGAGGTATGAGAATTCTCGGTATAGAGACGTCCTGCGACGAAACAGCCGCCGCTGTGGTGGTGGACGGCAGGCAGATATTATCCAGCGTAGTCGCTTCTCAGGTAGAAATACATGCCCGCTACGGCGGTATTGTGCCGGAGGTCGCCTCCCGCCAGCACATTCTGACCATTATTCCGGTTATTAAGCAGGCTATGGAGCAGGCCGGGACAGGATGGGATGATTTGGATGGTATAGCGGTTACTTACGGTCCCGGGCTTGCCGGCTCTTTACTGGTAGGAGTCAATGCAGCCAAAGCCCTGGCTATGGCACGGGGTTTGCCGATTATCGGGATTAACCACCTTGAAGGTCATATATACGCTAACTGGCTGGGTAGTGAAATGCCTCATTTGCCGTCTATTTGCCTTATTGTCTCCGGAGGGCACAGTGACATAGTGCTGGTAAAAGGACATGGCGAGTACGTGGTGCTGGGGCGGACACGGGATGATGCCGCCGGCGAGGCTTTTGATAAGGCAGCACGTATCCTGGGGCTGGGTTATCCTGGTGGCCCGGCGATAGAAAGGACTGCCCGGGCGGGGAACCCCACTCTCAAGATGGCCAGAGCCTGGTTGAAAGGTACCAATGATTTTAGCTTCAGCGGCGTGAAAACAGAGCTGTTACGCCTGGTGGAAGATGGCAGAATAGTAATATTCGGAGAGCAGAGGGACGGTGCGGTTACCGCGTCGGATGCCGCTGCCAGCTTCCAGGAGGCGGTAATTGATGTACTGGTAACCAAGACCATGAGAGTGGTAAAGGAGTACGGGGTAAAACAGCTACTGCTGGCCGGGGGCGTGGCGTCAAATAGCCTGCTGCGCCAGCGTCTGGTGAGCAATTCATACATACCGGTCATGGTACCGGACCCGGTATTATGCACGGATAACGCGGCCATGATTGCCGGGTGTGGTTATTACCGGTTTCAAAAAGGCCTGGCAGATAGCCTGGAGCTGGATGTAATTCCCGGACTAAAGCTCGCATAAAGAATTTAATGGAAAGAAATAGGACATCGGTTCGTTTTTAGCTGTGTTGCGGATGAATCAGCAAAAATATTGATGGCGTTACCAGCTGGTGAACTGAGTTTATACGATACGGTAGCGGGTATCCGGAGTAAATAGGTTACATGGTATATATGTGTGGATAAGCATAACGTAGTAATAGAGATATAGAAGAAGCAATGGAATAATATAGGCATATAAATACGTTACATTAGGTATGTATGGCCCTGAATAACCAGATATTGAGTTGCAGTGACAGACTCAGTGCGCTATTATATCTATGTTAGCACTCTAAGTCCTAGAGTGCTAACATATTGAGAGAGCCAAGTATAATTTAGGAAGGAGGAAAAAATGGCGAAAAAGCTTCAACCATTGGCTGATAGGTTAGTGGTAAAGCCTATTGAGAGGGAAGAGGTGACCAAGGGGGGGATAGTAATACCGGACACGGTAAGAGAGAAGCCTCAGGAAGGGGAGGTTATTGCGGTTGGCCCCGGCAGGTTATCGGAAGATGGCAAACGAATAGTCATGGATGTCAAGGTTGGCGACGTGGTGATTTATGCCAAGTACGGCGGTATGGAAGTGAAGGTAGAAGATGAAGATCTGATGATTTTGCGGGAGAGCGACATTCTGGCTAAGAAAGTATAATTAATACACTAACAATATCAAGGAGGAATGAATGGCTAAGCAGATTGTATATGATGAAGAGGCCAGGCAATATCTCAGAAGAGGTATAGATACTCTAGCCGAGGTTGTTAAGGTAACCCTGGGGCCGCGAGGGCGCTGTGTGGGACTGGACAAAAAATGGGGCTCGCCAACGGTAATTGATGATGGTGTTACCATAGCCAAGGATATAGAGCTTCCTGACCCGTTTGAGAATATGGGAGCTCAGATGGTAAAAGAGGCAGCCAGTAAGACCAACGATGCCTGCGGTGACGGCACCACCACCTCTACCGTGCTGGCTCATGCTATTATTACCGAAGGGTTCAAAAATATAGCGGCCGGTGCCGATGCCATGTTACTGAAGCGTGGTATTGAGAAGGCGACCCGGGCTATTGTAGATGAGCTTAAAAAGGTGTCTACCGAGGTTAAAGGCAAGGAGCAGATAGCCCAGGTAGGTACTATCACAGCGAAAGACACGGAGATTGGCGACCTGATTGCCGAGGTAATGGAGAAAGTAGGCAAAGACGGCGTAATAACGGTTGAGGAATCAAAGGGAATAAGGTATGAAACAGAGTACGTAGAAGGTATGCAGTTTGACCGCGGTTATATCAGCCCCTACTTCGTGACCAACACCGAGCGCATGGAAGCAGTGCTGGATGACCCCTATATTCTCATTACCGAAAAGAAAATATCCGCGATAGCCGATATTTTACCGGCGCTTGAGAAGATTTTACAGGTATCCAAGAATCTGCTTATCGTAGCCGAGGACGTAGACGGTGAGGCACTGGCCACGCTGGTGGTGAACAAGCTGCGCGGTACGCTGAACATTCTGGCAATTAAGGCTCCCGGATTCGGGGACAGGCGTAAAGCCATGCTGGAAGATATGGCTATACTGACCGGTGGTACGGTCATCTCCGAGGAGGTAGGGCGTAAGCTGGATTCCGTGGTCATTGAAGACCTGGGCCGGGCGCGCCGGGTAACTTCCGACAAGGATAATACAACCGTAGTAGAAGGTAAAGGTTCGGAAGAGGCAATTAAAGCCAGAATAAAGCAGATAAAAGCCCAGATAGAGGAGAGTAGCTCTGACTTTGACCGTGAGAAACTGCAGGAGAGACAGGCCAAGCTTGTCGGCGGTGTTGCCGTAATTAAAGTGGGGGCGGCTACCGAGGTAGAGCTTAAGGAAAAGAAGCACCGGGTTGAAGATGCGCTATCGGCAACCCGTGCTGCGGTAGAAGAAGGTATTCTTCCCGGTGGCGGTGTAGCCCTGATGAACGCCCTGCCGGTCCTGGATAAGTTGGAACTTCAGGGTGATGAAGCTACCGGTGTTAAGGTAGTAAGGAAAGCTGTTGAGGAACCGATTAGATGGATTGCGAGCAATGCCGGTCAGGATGGTTCCGTAATAGTGGACGCGGTTAAGAAAAGCCCCATCGGTGTCGGTTTTGATGCCGTGACCGGGGAATTCGTAAACATGATAGAGAAGGGTATCATAGACCCGACCAAGGTATCCCGGTCGGCTCTGGAGAATGCGGCCAGTGTAGCCAGCATGATTATAATAACCCAGTCACTGGTTACCGATATCCCTGAGAAAGAGAAGGGTGGTGCTATGGGAATGCCACCCGGCGGTATGGACTACTAGTAAATAGTGTAAGTCAAGTGCAACAGAAATCCCCTCCCTGCTTAAAGGGAGGGGATTTCTATATTTAGAGCGGCTACTGGTGCGGGAAGTAAACTGTATTCTATAGCCTTAATAGTTCTTGCAGGGATTCGTGGTTGGCTACCGGACCGACCAGTGCCAGGCGGAGTTCGTTCTCTACTACCAGTTCTTCGGCCATCTCGTTAAGCTCCTCCGCGGTGATGGCATCTATTATTGATTCCACTTGCTCAACGCTGAGAATTTGCCGGGTCAGCAGTTCCTGCCCACCCAGCCAGCCGGCTACGCTACGGCTATCCTCCATGCGCAGTAGCAGCCGCCCTTTCAGGAATTCTTTGGATTTGTGTATTTCAGCTTGGGGCAGAGGCTTGGTAACCTTTACCAGTTGCTCCAGGATGGCCTCAATGGCTCTCGTCAAATTTCTGGGCTCGACACCGGCATAGATAGTAAATGAGCCCGAGTCCAGAAAATGCTCCGCTTGGCTATTTATGCTGTAGGTAAGACCAAGGTTATCGCGTACTTCGGTGAAAAGACGGCTGCTGGCACTTTCGCCCAAAATTGTGCTGAGCAGGTCCAGAATGAACCGTTTAGGATGCAGCACCGATAGGCCGGGCAGTGCCAGGCATATATGAACCTGCTCCGTATCTTTTTTCTCCACGCGTACACGGCTGGCTATCTCTTGACGATAGGGCAGGAACGGTGAAGGCTGGCTACGTTCCGAAAAATCACCAAAGCTATGATTGATGCTGGCTACTGCATCCTCGTGCTGGATATTGCCGGCGATGCTGATGACGATATTGGCTGGCGAGTAACGGGACTTAAGATAGTCCAGCATATTGTTCCGGGTGATAGCTGCTACCGATTCTTTGCTGCCGGCTATATCACGCCCCAGTGGGTGTTTGGGCCAGAGCAGTTCATCAATAAGTATATCCACAAGCATTGCCGGGTGGTCATGGCTCATATTTATCTCTTCAATTATTACCTGGCGTTCCTTTTCTATTTCAGCAGGGTCAAACGTGGAGTGAAGCACCATATCCGCCATTACTTCGGCGGCTGTGTTAAAGTGAGACTGCGGCACTTTGCACCAGTAAATGGTCAGTTCTTTATCGGTACCACCGTTAAAAATACCGCCTATACCTTCTATCGCTTGCGAGATATCAAGAGAAGTGGGGCGTTTGGTTGTCCCTTTAAATAAAAGGTGCTCAATAAAATGCGAGGTTCCGGCCTCGGCGTCAGTCTCATACCGGGAACCGGCGCCGATAAAGATACAGATAGAAACGGAGCGGGTATGGGGCATACTGGCCGTTAAAATGCGCAGTCCATTATCCAGCGTTGTCTTTTGATACAAAATACACCTCTTTCAGTTTATGCTCAGGATGTTATTCTAACGATATTATAGGGCCAGGTCAATGGACAGCGTTATATTACATAATATTAATGTTATATTAAACCGGATAAAAAATAGACGGTCAATATCTAAGGCAAGGAATGAATTCTACTCCTCACGCTTGAAGTGGCATTCAATATTAGCTAAGATGTAAAGGTCAGCTATAAATTGTGTGGTAACGGATACAGCCTGGTAAGTTAGCCGGCTTACAAAGGGAGATATAAAGTTTGGATTTTCTGGCACCGGCGCTGGGGGTAATAGAGTTCACCTTTCCTTTTTTTGAGTCTGTGCCGGTTCTGAGAGCCATCATCGGGCTGGCACTCGTGTTTTTTATACCCGGCTTCGCCTGGACACTGGTCTTTATTGGAAAGATAAGCCTTGTAGAAAGAGCAGTTTTTGCTATAGGTCTATCTATAGCGCTGGTAACACTCAGCATACTTGCCTTGAATAGATTTCTGGGAATGAGCGTAACGGGGACTAACTCGGTGCTGGTTATACTGTTTATTACTACCGTTCCCATCGCTATATTCTATATCCGCAGGTACCTGGAGCGGCGCAGGAGCAAAACATAATCGGGAGATAAGGGTTGTACGATGTAATTATTGTCGGTGCCGGTCCGGTAGGTAGCTACATAGCCGGCAAACTGGCTACTATGAGGCATAAGGTGTTGGTAATGGAGGCTAAGGAGAGTGCCGGTCATAAGCGTTGCTGCACCGGCATTGTAGGTTATGAGTGTGTCCGCTCCTGCAGCCTTGAAAGCGGTCTCATTCTAAGGGAAGTAAGTGAGGCCAGACTCATATCACCCTCGGGGAAAATAATCAGGTTGAGCAGGGACAAGCCACAGGCCTGTGTCATAGACAGAAAGGCTTTTGACCTGTCTATGGTAGCCAAAGCGGAATGCCGGGGCGCAACTTACCTTTATAGCTCACCGGTACGCAGTATTGAGCTGTCAAGTGACAGGGTTAAGGTTACCACGGCGGGCGAGGCTGGACAACGGGGCTTTGAGGCAAGAGCGGCGGTAATAGCGAGCGGCTTCGGACGCAGCCTTACGGAAAGTCTGGGTATGGGCAGGTACGGTGACTTTGTCACGGGAGTCCAGACCGAGGTGACAACGGCTGGTGTAGATGAGGTGACTGTCTACCTGGGTAATCACGTAGCGCCTGGCTTTTTCGCGTGGCTCGTGCCAACATCGGTGGAGAGGGCACGGGTCGGGTTGCTTGCTCGCCGTACGCCTGCCGCATATTTAAGGCAGTTCTTATCATATCTGACCGGTGAGGGGCTGATAGCTCAACAGGATGGAGTTGATTTCAGTTATGGCAGCATTCCGCTTAGACCCCTGGCTAAAACCTGCGCTGATAGGGTGTTGGTGGTTGGTGATGCTGCCGGTCAGGTGAAGCCAACCAGCGGCGGCGGTATATATTACGGGCTAATTTGTGCGGATATAGCTGTCAGTACCCTGGAGGCAGCATTGACGGACAATTCTCTGTCAGCGAGAAGCCTGGCTGCTTACGATAGGCAGTGGCGAAAAAAACTGAAGCGGGAACTCATTACGGGCTACTGGGTAAGAAAAATATACGAACGTCTCGGTGATGGGCAAATAGACGGGATATTTGATATAAT
>CAYYQY010000050.1:0-9762 GCA_964473905.1 uncultured Dehalococcoidales bacterium
GGTTGCGCCTATCCTTCCGTCCGGGTAAATATAGCCGTTAATTCAGGGCTGCCGGAGAGGGCGCCTGAAGTAGTAGAGTTTTTAAGCAATTGGGAGACCACTCAGGAACTGCACAATACCATACTCGCCTATATGGAGGATAACGAGGCGGATACAACGGAAGCTGCCATCTGGTTCCTGCAGGAGTACGAGTCCCTGTGGAGCGAGTGGATGCCCGCCGATGTGGCCGGCAAGGTAAAGGCAGCCTTACCCTAGGTTACTGGTATGAAATGCCTGTAACAGGAGTGCAGTTTTTGAACAACAATGCCGGCTTACCGAACGGTGAACTAAGCATAAACGTTACCGGGTTATGGAAAATCTTTGGCCATAACCCGGAGCGGATTATAAATTCTGAAATGCGTAACGCTAGCAAACAGGTCATCCAGGAAGAGACTGGCTGTGTGATGGCGGTACGTGACGTCTCTTTCCAGGTACAGCGCGGCGACCTGTTTGTTATCATGGGGCTCTCCGGCAGCGGTAAGTCAACGCTCATTCGCTGTATCCTGCGCCTCATTGAACCCACCAGCGGTCACATTTTTATCAATGGAGAAGACATCTGCGAGTATGACGAGGAGAAGCTGATGGATTTACGCCGTCATACTGTCGGCATGATATTCCAGCACTTCGGCCTATTCCCGCATATAAATGTGCTTGACAATGTAGCCTACGGGTTGAAAGTACGAGGCGTAAGCAAGAGCGAACGGCATGACCGTGCCCAGGAAGTGATTAAAAAAGTCGGGCTCAGTGGGTGGGAATATTACCCGCCAGCAAACCTCAGCGGCGGCATGCAGCAACGGGTAGGCATCGCCAGGGCCCTTGCCAACGACCCTGAGATACTGCTCATGGATGAGCCCTTCAGCGGACTGGACCCGCTCATCCGCCGCCAGATGCAGGACGAGCTTTTAGATATACAGTCGGAACTTCATAAAACTATTCTTTTTGTAACCCATGACCTTGATGAAGCCTTAAAAGTGGGAAATCACATTGCTATTATGAAAGATGGTGAAATTATTCAGGTCGGCACACCGGAGGAAGTAATAACCGCTCCCACCAACGACTATGTACGTGAATTTGTCCAGGACGCTTCGCCGGCCAAGGTTCTTACCGCCGGCAACATCATGGAGCAGCCGAACTTCGTACTTTATGAATGGCAGGGCCCCAAGGTAGCCATGCACATGCTCAGAACCAAGAAACTGGACTACTCTTTCCTGGTGAGCCGTTCCCGCAAGCTGCTCGGGCTGGTAACTGTGGAGCGCCTTATCGAGCTATTCCGGAATAAGGGGCTGTCCCTTAGGGAAGCGATTGAACCGGACCTGCATACCGTCACCGTTGATACGTTATTGGAAGAACTGTTTCCGCTGGCCGCTTCTACCGGCTACCCCATCGCCGTAGTAGATGAAAATGGTAAGTTTATGGGTGAGATACACAATACCACCATTCTCCTGAGCATGATTCAAGGAACGGAGACAGAAGCTAATGCTTGAATTCCCCAGTATCATCCAGCTGCCGCTGGCAGAATTGATTGACGCCATAATGGACTGGGTGCTGACCAACTGGGCCCCCTTTTTTGACGCTATTGGCAGCGCTATTTTATTCGTGCTGATCTACATCGAGCGGTTCTTACTCTGGATACCCTGGTTTGTAGTTGTCCTGCTGGTGGGGCTAGTCGCCTGGCGTGCTATGCGGATCTGGTGGGGAGGGCTGCTCGTAGCAGCGTCCCTTATTCTAATCGGCAGCTTCGGTTACTGGGCTCTCTCCATGATGACTATGGCTATCATCTTTGCTTCGGTGATTATCTGCCTGGTACTGGGTATTCCCACCGGTATCCTCATGGCTCGCAGCGACAGGTTCGAATCTTTCATCAAACCCATACTGGATGCCATGCAAACCATGCCCAGCTTCGTCTATC
Organism: uncultured Dehalococcoidales bacterium; assembly: GCA_964473905.1. Classification (GTDB taxonomy): domain Bacteria; phylum Chloroflexota; class Dehalococcoidia; order Dehalococcoidales; family CAYYQY01; genus CAYYQY01. The sequence continues at coordinate 1,949 of CAYYQY010000050.1, forward strand.
TCATCCCGGCATTGATGTTATTCGGCCTGGGCAAGGTGCCGGCAGTCTTTGCTACAATAATATATGCCATGCCACCCGTAATCCGGCTTACCAATCTGGGCATAAGGCAGGTACCAACCAGCGTCGTTGAGGCCGCCCGGGCTTTCGGCTCAAGCTCCAGACAAATACTTACTAACGTTCAGCTGCCTCTGGCTATCCCTTCAATAATGGTGGGCGTTAACCAGACAACCATGATGGCGTTAGCCATGGTAGTCATTGCATCAATGATAGGTGCCAGGGGTCTGGGACTGGAAGTACTGATATCCATTAACCGTATTGAGATAGGACGCGGTTTTGAGGCGGGACTCAGCATCGTCTTAATAGCCATCATTATTGACCGGATAACAAACGCCCTGGCCAGCCGGCAACAGCAAAAGGCACTGACCAGGACATAGTAACTGTCACCTGTAACAAAGAATCACCCGCATATTATCCCCCAAAGGCAGTTTGCCCTAAACTTACCCGCTGCTATTGACAAGGCTAATGCCATAGTGAAAGCGCAGAACCCTCCCCCGGACGAGGTAATCGTGATTGATGACCAGTCCCGGGACACTGCCAGAAGTGTAGTGGAAGAAGAAAAAGCAACAGTGATAGTTTCTCAACCGCTGCCCGCAGGCTGGACAGGCAAGACATGGGCCTGTTACCAGTGTGCCCGTCAAGCAACCGTGGAAATACTTATCTTTCTGGATACAGATACGATGATGGAGGAGAACGGACTTAAGCTGATACTGAATACCTATTTCCCTTTGCTCCTAGCCAATCAACTAAGAGTATTATACACACACCTACCTATATACATAAAGACCCTCCTTAGTTATAATAGCCTGTGCTGTGCACAAATTTCCTCAACTTAAGCACCTCCTAGCTTTGAGGATATACGTGCTGTTAGGGGATACTCGCCTAATATTAATAGAAGTTACAAGGAGGTGAAGTGATGACACAGGTAAAGATGAAAAATGAGCTGAGTGACAGGGTGAAAAAGGAGAAGGAGGCGCTGCTTTCTGCCGTCCCGCATGTTGACGTGGAAAAAATAAGGCTTCAGTTTGAAATAAATACAGACAGTGAAGGAGACCCTGCCGTCATCAGGAGGGCAAAGCTGTTTAACCGCCTGTGCGCTGAAAAAAGCATCTTCATCGACGATAATCCCCTGGCGGGCACTCTTACCGGGTACAAATACGGTTCCTACCCCATACCGGAGTTCGGCAGCCGGTGGCTGAAAAGGACGGATAGTTTCAGCCTGCAGAGGGGTAATGCTCCGGTAACGGATGAAGAAAGGGAATGGATAAATAAGTCAGCTGATTACTGGCAGGATGCCAGTATCTTTAGCCGCACCAGTGAAATTATACGCCGTTCCCGCGGGGTAGATATAGGGGTTATGCAGCATTGCGGTCTGGGCACCGAGTATACCCCCGGTGGGTTTGGCGGGGCACACCCCGATTTTGGCCAGGTCTTAAATAAAGGGTTGAGCGGAATAGCCGCCGATATAGACCAGCAGATGGCAGAGGTAGACCCCGGTGATCCGGAGGGCTTCCCCAGGTGGCACTTTTATAGTGCTGCGCAAATGTGTATTGAGGGGATGACCACTCTGGCAAGCAGATACGCCACTCTCGCTGAGGAAACGATAAAGTCGGATGGGGAGCGTACCCGTAAACAGGAGCTTGAGAAGATTGCTGCAACCTGCCGACAGGTACCGGCAGGACCGGCACGGAACTTCTTTGAAGCTTTGCAGTCCGTCTGGTTCACCATTCTGGGGGTATGGATAGAAAGCCCCTTCGTGCTTAATTGTCCTCCTGCCAGGTTTACTCAGTACATGTATCCCTTTTACCGGAAGGATCTGGACGAAGGCAATCTTACCGATGCCGAAGCGATAGAGCTTCTTCAGTTCTTCTTCATTAAACTCAACGGTCTGGCGCAGGTGCTGCCACCCCACGGGTTTGCCTGGTCTCAGAGCCGTCTGGGGTTGCATATATGCCTGGGCGGTTTGACACCTGATGGTGAAGATGCTACCAACGAGCTTGACTATCTGGTACTGGAGGCACAGCGTCAGGTGCAGCTTCCCGAGCCGCTGGTTGACCTTCTCTACCACGATAAGCTTGGCGAGGACTTTCTGCTTAAGTGTGTTGAGTTGATAAAGACAGGTATAGGGCAGCCGGCGGTGCATAATGTTACCAAGGGTATAGAGCGGCACCTGTACCATGAGCATATGCCGCTGGAGGAAGCCAGAGACTTTTCCATAATCGGCTGTGTCCAGACACATAAACCCGGGTGCTCGCTCATACCTTGGGAGGGAGCGCTAAATATTGCCAAGATGGTGGAGCTGGCCTTAAACGACGGGGTAGACCCCCTGACCGGCATCCAGCTCGGGCCACGGACAGGCACAGCGGAGCTATTTCAATCTTATGACGAGTTCTATGAAGCCGTTACCGCGCAAATAAAGCATTTCATAGCTTTACAGAAGGTAATCGGACGCACCGCCTGGAATGTGAGCCGTGACTTTCCTATCCCCTTTGCCTCGGCACTCACCTATGATTGCGTGGAGAAGGGTAAGGATGCCAAGGATGGCGGCGCCAGATATGACCAGGCAAACGGTATGACGTTTGTGGGCGGCATAGACGCGGCAAACTCCCTGGCGGTAATTAAAAAGCTGGTAGCTGAAGATAAAAAGATTACCATGAAGCAGCTCAAAGAAGCCCTGGCAGCGGATTTTGAAGGCTGCGAGGATATATGGCGCCTGTGCGTGGATGCTCCCAAGTACGGTAATGACGATGACTATGTTGATTCTATAGCCAAAAAACTCTACGAGGTCTGCTATAACGAGCATCAGCATTTTACTGACTTTCTGGGCAGACCTACCAAGCCGGAAGCCTACTCCGTGACCACACATTTTGCTACCGGCAGGTTTACCGGCGCCCTACCCTACGGCCGTAAGTCCCGGACACCTCTTACCGATGCCTCCGTGTCCGCCTCTCCCGGCACCGATACTAACGGGCCGACAGCACTGCTCAGGTCAGCGGCTAAAGTACTGGATACCGCCAAGTGGGGCGGCAACCACCTGAATATGAAGTTCCATCCGTCGGCACTGAGAACGGCGGAGGGGGCCAGAAAGCTGCTATATATGATTAAGACCTACTTTGATCTGGGTGGATTTCACGTCCAGTTCAACTGCGTTAGTTCTGACACGTTGAGGAAGGCCCAGCTTCACCCGGAAGAATACCGGAACCTGATTGTTCGCGTAGCCGGGTTCAGTGCCTTCTTTATCTACCTTGATAAAGAAGTACAGGACGAGATTATAAAGCGCACTGAACTGGTACTCTAACGAAAGGCGCACCCGATTATTAGGATAGGATAGTATTATCGGAGGTGAAATTGTTAGTTGGAGATATATTAAAACACTTAGCAGTTTTAATAGTGTAGTAAATGATACAATGCCTTACTCCAGGCTCGGCCGTATCCAGCCGGTATATATCCCGGACTCGCCTAATCCGGCCGGGGAGAATTCCTGGAGGCTGGAAGACGCATGGGAGACCGAGCCTGATGTCAGGTATAAGGTAGCAGAATGCGGCAAGAGACGAGCCGTCGTCCGCCGGGGTCGGGAGTATATGACGGTGAGCTTTTTCTGCGGCAAGTGGAGCTGCCCAAGATGCGCCCCCTACTTCAAGAAACGCTGGGTGGACCACATGGCTGAGGCAGTGAAAGGCAAAGATCTGTATGTGATGGAGATAGACGAGGGCGACTGGGGACGGGTAAGGCGCTCCATCAACCGGCTGGAGGCAGACTACACGAGAGTCAGGGTTGGTGACACGCTTAAGATAATCACCGATAAGCCAACACCAGGCTCCACCAGCCTGCCCGGGGAGGAGGTCGGAACATTCCTGGAGACAGCGATACCGGAGAGGGCTGATAAGTGCCCGATATCAACACCCCGCACCTGGGAGCACCGCAAGAAGGATAAGAGCAGTGACGATTACGAGTCGGTTGTTACCACCTGGCTGCCGGTAAGGGGCCAGTTAGAGATAGCCGAGGAGCTGGGGGGCGAAGAAGGTAAAGCGGACACGGTGGCTGGCGCCGAAAGACGCCGATGAGGGGCAGCGGACGGAGGATTTCAAAGGGGGTAAGAGAGCGCAAAAGGGCATACCGCCAGTATCTGAGCGAGAGGAACTACAACTCTCTGACATGCAGGCATACCTGGACCGGCAGTATATGGAAGACACTATATATCGTAACGAACGGAGCAGGCTGCTGCGTTTGCCCTTTGAGATCATGTTTCAGCACACGCAAGCTGTGTGTGGATAATGGGTAGTGCTGCTACTGCAGGTATAGCCGTGTGTGTAGCCGTGCTGAGAGAGTATATGTTCCATTAACTCGTTTAATGGAACCGAAATGTCAGGTTAAGTTTAGACTACTACAACTACATTGTGCCCGTAAGTTATTCACCCTTATTTACCGGAATACCGTCGATATTATATCCCATGGCTGCGTAGTATTCGTCCAGTAGAGTATCCAGCTTCCTCACTGTTTCCCCTGTGGCTCGTCCAGCATTCTTTATTGGTTCAGTTAGAAATCGTAATGGTAAGGTGTCATCTTTACGGCTGAACCCCTCACGCACATTGAAAGCACGCTCAAGGGTGACAATTTTACCACCTATGTCATCGACGTGGTTGACATCACCAAGTTCTTCAAATCCAGTGGCTGCTATAAGCATTTGCCCTCTTAGCTCTTCACTTAACCCGGAATCACCGAATATACATTCCATTATACAATCTCTAATGGCATGATCCTTCTGTACCTGAGCAATATAAGCACCATGCCCTTCATCAACCAATCTGTCTATCTCTCCGTAAAACTCCTTGGTCGGCCAGCCGTACATGTGATGGGCACCTATGTTGGATACGGCAAAGCCTAATGCCAGCCCTTTTACGGTACGGGGGTCTTCTCCGGGTATCTCAACACCTTTAACTTGCATGGCATAATACCCTGCCCCTTTACCGATCTGCTCGGCAGCCCTTTTTGTACCCTCACCGAGTAGCCAGCCAAAGCCTTCACGCTTCCCAATTTTATGAACGAGACGTAAAAAAGCCTGGTGATTCCCCCATGTCAACTCAAGTCCGTCGGTATCCTCGCTGGTTATTACTCCTCTTTCATAAAGCTCACAGGCAAAGCCAATACATACTCCGGTACTGATGGTATCAATACCATAAAGATCACACAGCTCGTCCATAGCTATAATAGAAGCTGGCTCATTGTTTCCTAGTACGCATCCCAGGGCAGCAATGCTCTCATACTCAGGTCCGTCCGTTAAATGTCCGGCGTATGGCCCCTCGGTTACCTGCCGAAACTGCCCACATCGTGTCATACATCCCCAGCATCCGTATTTCCTAACTTTATACTTATTAAACTCGGTGGAAAACAGTTTATCTACCCCTTCGAGACTAGCCCCCTGAAAATTACGGACAGGGGTGATATTGCTTTTATACGCAAACCTCTCCAGGAGGGAAGCACTGCCATACTCACTGTATCTGCGGTTTCTAAAATCGGCCTTATGAATATCAATCAGTTTTCGTGATAACCCCTTAAGGATTTCAGGATCATAAGGGTTAATATGTCCGCTAGCATTAATGGCAATTGCCTTGAGATTCTTGGAGGCCATCACTGTCCCTGTACCGCATCGCCCGGCTGTCCGGCGATCGCTCACAATACAGGCATAGCGCACCAGTTTTTCACCACCGGGACCGATGCAGGCCACGGAAATCTGTGAATTATATTTTTGCTTTAACCACTCTTGAGTTCTATCAGTATCCATTCCCCATAGCTCCGCTGCATCATAGATACTGACTTCACCTTTATTGATAAAAATATAGGACGGCCTGGCTGCACAACCCTCGATAGTTATGGCATCAAACCCAGCAAATTTGAGCAATGCACCAAACCGCCCACCACAAACAGACCTGGCATAGCCCCCCGATAGAGGGCTTTTAGTTCCCACCAGCCATTTTGAAAAGTTAAGACCGGGGATGCCGGCAAGAGCGCCGGCACCCATAAATATTACGTTTTCAGGTGATAAAGGGTCTATCCCCGGTGAAAGCTCATCGAAAAGATATCTGACAGCAAATCCACGAGGACCTAGGTAGTCCCTCTGGAGTTGCGGGCTTATATCCTCGACATTAATCTGTCCACTCGTCAGATTTACCCGCAGTAGCTTGCCCATGTAGCAAGACGATTTCATCTAAAGCCTCTCTGTGCTATGTGGTAAATCCAACCTAATATACGTCTTCTCCCCATCTCTGCGGCCAATTGTATATTTTATCTGTGACCAAATACGGCAACCCGTCTTCATGATATTCGTAGATCTGAACCGATTGACAGCCGAGCCGGTCATCAGGACCGTAAGTAACGGGTAATGACACACCGGTATCAAAGTTCTCTATCTTCTGTAATCCCTGATAAAGTGCTTCTCTGTCCAGGTTCTCGATACCTACATCCTCAATGGCAAGTCTAAGCCCTTCATATAGCACCTTGCAGGAGAAATAGAAGGACAGGGAATTCAGGTGATACCTGGCGTCCCAGCCATACTCTGTATCCTGCATGAACTCTCTGATACGTTCCTGGTCCTCAGTCTTGACAGAATATGGGTAGTCGGCCATTACCAGTAGCGAACCGACTGTGTTCTCCTGACCGCATACGTTAATCATCTCCTCATACATACCACCACCAGAGCCCACGATATAAACGAACTTTGCTGGATCCATACCCATAGCCACGGCGGTCTTCACCGCTGAGCCGGCTGCCGGACCAATCATAGGATTATATATATAGTCCGGGTCAAGTTCCTTTAGTCGGGTAATGTAGGTGGTGAAATCCATTGTGCCCATGGGAGCTATCTCGGCATACTCTGCCTTATAATCCATACCCAGATGGGCGGCTGTTTCTATACCGGACTGGATATGCTGTGTTCCCAAGTCCTCATCCCAGCTGAGCGAAGCTATACGACAGGGCCTATCTTCTGTCCATGTATCTTTTACATAGTTTAGGAAACAGTTAAATTCTATTTCCGGAACGAGACTCCCCAGAAATGTATAGCCTACGGGCTCCTTCGCCGTAGCTACACTACCGGCAAAACCAATTACAGGAATCCTGTCACGACCAGCTAATGGCTTAACAATAGAGCAACTGAAAGAAGTCATCGTAAATAATACCATCGGGTCCTCGGTCATTATCTGACGATAAGCCAGAGGGGTCTGTCCCGGGTCATAACGGTCATCCTCTTCAATCCACTCTACCTTGATACCGGGCAGGTAATTTGTTTCATTCGCCCACTTGAAAAATTCCGTGGCGCATGTCCAGAGCTTACCACTAGCTTCCGCACACGGTCCGCTGAAATCGCCTACGTAGCCAACCAACACCGTTTTTTCCTGGACAGATGGCTCTTCTTTTTCTGGAGCGCAGCCACTAATGGCAGCTGCCAATAGCAATAGAGCTAGTAACCCTGCCAAAATCCTAATTGCATTTCCTTTCAATTCACCTTTCCCCCTTACTCCCGATTTCTAAATTTTCTAACATGCTAAGTAATACAATTATGCTCGCATTTTATAGCTGCCAGGTTAAAGATTTGTTACAGTCCACTTAAGTAAAACAGCTATGAGGTTACAGTTCAGTTACAGATAGGTAAAGGTTGAGGTAGGATGGGAAAATGGACACCAAAGCATCGATGTAGTTATTACACGGTATAGTCCCAGGTAGTGGTGTAAAAAGGGGTTGAAAAGGATGGCCATCGTGTG
>CAYYQY010000051.1:0-8972 GCA_964473905.1 uncultured Dehalococcoidales bacterium
TACTCTGGGTGGCAGCTTGACAGCAGTATCGCAGCTTATGCCGTCCGGCACGAGCTTCTCGGGCTGGAAGGGGTAGAGTTTGATAGCCATCTTGGTCAGAATGCCCATGCTGCCCGCCCAACCGTTATTGCCTTTCCAGAAGCCGACAATGCCGGGGCCCAGTCCATCATGCCAGTAGCCGCTGTCATCACCCTTAACCATGGAGCCTATACGGTATATCTCACCTTCGGGGCTGACCCACTCCATACCACTCATACGCCGGGTAGCCCAGGTATCCGTCCGGTAATTGAGAATACCGGTGGCTGATGAATAGCCGACATGGTCGGCAATTACCGATGGATAACCGCCGCCGCCGCAGATAAACTGATACAGGTCTTTATCCAGGATTTCCGACTGAAGCACCGCCTGTGTTACTCCGGGTTCGACGATGGCATACATGTTCTTCTCATCAACTATACACTGGTTCATCCATACCAGGTCAATGATAACGATGTCCGTCCTGAGCTGGGCATTAGTCGGGGCGCAGATGCGGCAGACCACAGGCATAAAAGGAACGTTATAACGGTTACAGGTTTTTATTATTCTGGCCACTTGCTCGGTGGTCGTCGGCTGGATGATGCAGGCTGCATTCTGGCTTATACCACCCCAACCAAATATTTCCCGGCTCAGCCCGAGGCCGGTATCAGCCGCGCAGAAGACAGGATCGGTGGTAATTCGCTCCGACCCAACGACAGCCTCCAGCGCTCTGGCTGCTTCTTCAGGTATGTTATCAAAATTTTCAATACCTTTCATGCTAAACCTCCTAGTTATTTCCCAATAGCCATGGCCATTATTTCGGTGATGTCGTATACTTTCATGCCGTCCTGTGATGCATCGGTGAAATTCTCCTTACATCCAGAGCAGGCAGTGATAATAGCTTCGGCACCGGTAGTAGCCGCTTCTCTCAGTCTTTCACTGGCTGTCCATACCGAAAATTCGGGATAAGCCTCTTTTACTCCTCCATGATTACCGCAGCACCAGGCGTTTTCATGATGGCGTACCATCTCTACCAGTTCAATCCCCGGTATCGCCTTGAGTAAGTCCCGCGGCGGCTCGTATACGCCATGAAGACCTCTTCTCACTGTCCGAGGCGGATTCAGACGGCCGAAGTGACCGCGCGTGCCTTCCCAGGGAATCCACGGGTCGCTCATTCGTCCCAGGTTGCAGGCATCGGTATAGGTAACCTTCATATCAACCCGCTTATCAAGCTGCAATCTGCCTGCCTGCACCCATTCATCTGCCATTTCGGTAATATGTTTGACCTCAAAACCCAGATCAAAGGTAGAGAAACCCAGAAGTTTGGGGTAGTCCACTTTTATTGTCTTGAAGCAGTCGGCACAGCTGAATACTACTGTCTTAGCGCCAGTTTCCCTGATCAATTGGAGGTTCTTTTCAAATATTTTCCTTGCTTTTTCTATTTGTCCGGTGGTGGACAGGTAATGGCCGCAGCACGGCTCGTCTGGCAACACCATGAATTCAGCCTTGGCTGCAGTAAAAATATTGGCGGTGGCGGCTGCAATTTCGGTATTTTTGAAACAAGCGCGGCAACCCGCGAAATAGAGTATATCCGCTTTGGGTACAGGTTTTACGCTCGATGGCAGCCAGTCCATCCGCTTATTCTGGTCTTGGCCATACCGGTTATTTGACTTCTCTATGTTGTCGCTGATTGGTTTGTGTTCGGGCAGCGGGCCGTAGCCCAGTTCAACCAGCTTGGCTCTTAATGACTCTATAAGCAGTAGCGGCTCCAGGTCCAGATTACGTTTGCAGGCGGCATCACACGAACCGCACATTAAGTCTTTAAAAGCTATCTCACGGATTGTCGGGTTGGAGAAATCAATTTTGCCCGTTAGCAGGTCACTCGTTAGCTTGCATTTACCCATAGCTCCATAGGCGCTTAGCTGCTCTTTCTGCCATACCGGACACCTGAAAGAAAAATCGGTACCCTGCAGGTAGTTGAGGTCTATAAATAGACACGCCCGTTGACCAGTACAGTTCTGGGCTTCATATAAATAGTCTTCCAGGTTGAGCCCCAGACTGGTATGCTCCTTTTCCTTTTCCATTTAATGCTCCTTTGCTGATAATTCGCCTCACAGTATTTTAGAAACAGAGGTTTCCTGGATTCAGTATATTATTGGGATCGAAATATTTCTTGAACCTCTTGAGCAGTGTGGCGTAATCACCATCCTGTTTGTAGACCATATCAGCTATCATAGGATAGGGGCGGTTGAAATACGCTCCGCAGTCCAGTGCAGCTGCTGCAGCCTCCCTATAGAGATTCCGGATATTTTCCTTCTCTGCTTCATTATTCGGGTCATAATAAAAACTGAACTCCATCTGGCAGGAGCGCCCGTTCTGTAGCGGTTGCAGATAACAACCGATATCGTTAGAGGGATACTGGTATTTAGCAGCCACTTCTTTTATCAGCGGCATGAAACCTGCTACCCGGTTCAGCGTGGTAATGAACATCAAGTCCTGGCAGCCGCCTTTATAGGCATGTTTCCAGTAAGTCCTGTCAGCGGGCCACGGCTTGCGCAACATCTCGGGCAGTTTTTTCTCTACGGCAGACATACCCGGCAAGGTGGTTAAAACTTCGAGATTCGAGAAGTTTGATGCCATAATCTCACGCAGTGCCTCTTCCTCGAAGGCTATTTTTTCCTCGGGGCGCCGCTCAAGTCCACCCAGAATAAGGATAGTTGTCCAAGGTGGTAGGTTTTTTCTCAGTTTCTCAAACTGCTCGGGCCACTTCTCCGTTAGAATTGTAGCCAGGTTAATATTATTGAGGGTCAGGCATTCATAGCTTATCCTTCGCCTCAGTATCTTATAAACCGGCTCAATAGCTTCTTCTAGGCTGTTTGTCGGGATGAAAATGGCCTTGCTCATGACCGGCAGTGGCTCGAATTGAACAATAGCCCACGTGACGATACCCATAGTCCCCTGGGCACCGGTCAGGAATGTGTCGTAGCTCATGGGTCCCGGCCCCAGCGGCGCAACACCGTCGGTGGTAGTCCCGGGGTTGCGGAAAGCGTGGTTGCTTGCCGAGCCGGAGACAAAGAGTTCGCCATTACCCCAGATTATTTGCATGCTGAGCAGCGGCTCGCTGTATTCCAGACTTTGGACTACTGGTTGCTCCCTCTCCAGCCAGTCCGTAACCACGGAACGGGATGCAGGTGGTAGCAGCGGGATTATGCTCCTGTACCCTTTGGGCTCCAGTGCCGTCTGCAGTTGTTCCCAAGTTACGCCAACCTTGAGATGGGCGAGTTTATTCTCTTCGTCTATCTCGGTAATGCGATCCATCCGTGACAGGTCGAGTACTACGCCACCCTCTTTAGGTACGCTGCCGCCGTTGAAATGTATTCCGGAGCTCTGCGGAACAACAGCGAACCTGATCTCATTGGCCAGTTGCACAATCTGCTGCGTTTCGGCGACGGTTCTGGGCCGTACTACGCATCTGAATAAGCCCGGACTTACCAGACTGTTGTCTTTGCCATACTTCTCTATGGCATCGGGAGAGTCAAAGACATTTTCTTTGCCTACAATTTTTGCTAGCTGTTCTTTAATAGCTGCAACTTGAGTCACCATACGATAACCTCCAAATATTCACTGGTCTTGTTGTTAGCTCGATTATGCCTGCAGCATACCTCCTTTCTCCCGCGGATAAAGAAAATGTCGAATTACACGCGATACATGCAATTCTGGCACGTCCGATTATAGCCTTGTGCGGGTGTAATATGGTGGAAGACATTGTCTGTCCGCTTAGAAATGACACGTTTATGTTCAATGCCTTAATTTCTATGTATACTCCAGCCCCTAGACGGTATGGAAAATAGCCCGGTACCTTTTAGCCAGTGCTCACCATTTGTTGAGACAGCAAACCACCAAGTAATACTGTTGTTACAGGGTAATAGCATTTTTTACCAACCAACCGTTAGTTCAACCAGTCTCCATAGGTTATGCCGGATTAATGGTTGGCACAATCAGGGTATTTCTGATTTTCAGGTTCTAAAAACCTTACCTAAAGGTTAAGGCAAGCGGCGACCAGTGCCGGGCGTTATCGAGCCATAGACTCCGGTAACACCTGCGGAAATAGAGCTTACGAGGCATAAACAGTGGTTTTTGGAATTCACCCTATATGACGGGAAAGTAATAAAAGAGGGTACACCGGGTTAAAAATAGCCATTAACCCGAAATTTTGAGCTAAGCTCAGGCATCAATAGAGGTTATACCTTCACGAATCGCGTATTTGGTAAGCTCGGCTACATTATAAATTTTCAGCTTATCCATAACTTGCCGGCGATGTGTCTCTATCGTTTTCACGCTTACCTGGAGGCAGGAGGCTATTTGCTTGGTGCTGTTACCCTCTGCTATAAGCTGAAGCACTTCGAGCTCTCTGTCTGTCAACCTGGAGCCCATGGCGGCATTGTCTATAGACGAGTAACGTATATAGTCCTGCAGCACCGACTCGGATACGCTCGGGCTGAGATAATAGCGATTCTCCATCACTATGCGGACTGCCGAGACCAGCTCCTTGAAAGCGCAGTCCTTGGTCAGGTAGCCGCGAGCACCCGCTTCCAGCATTGCCCTGACAAACCGCTTATCGGAATGTACGGATAGAGCAATTACCTTCATGTTGCGCGCCATCCCCGTAATCTGGCGGGTCGCCTCTATGCCGTTCATTTCGGGCATACTGACGTCCATGATTATGACGTCCGGCTGCACTTTTTCGGCGAGCTGCTTGGCTACCCGCCCGTTTTCAGCCTCGGCGGCCACTTCCATGTCTGTCTCCCGGTTAATCAAGGAACAAAGCCCTTCCCGCACTATCTTATGGTTTTCAGCAAGTATAATTTTTGTTTTCATTAGGTTCATTGTGTATCAGTCCCGTCCGTACCTTTAAGTGGTGCTATTAAAGTAATACTAGTGCCGCCGGTACCTGATTCAATTTCAACACTGCCGCCGATGTGAATCAGCCGCTGGCGGATACTGAAGAGACCAAAACCCTGCATTTTATGACTGTGCAGGGCGATTTCATAGGTATCAAAGCCAATGCCGTCATCCAGCACGCCGATTCGTATCTTGTCGTCCTGTCTCTTAATGGATATGTCTACCGTACGGGCACGCGAATGTTTGATAGCGTTCGTCAGTAGCTCCCGTACCGATTGAAAAAGAAGCACCTTGACATCTTCATCCAGTGGTTTGGGCTGGTTATCATTCTCAAAGTGACAGATCTTGTTATGCTTTTGCTCAAGTTCTTCGGTAAACCATTCCACGGCCGCCTCCAGACCCAGCTCATACAGTATGGGGGGGCTGAGTTCGAATGTCAGGGAACGGGTGTCTTTTATCATCTGGTCTATAAGTCCCAGCACATCATCCAGCTTTTCAGCGTAGCTGGTGGCATACAGGGATTCCCGTATCTCGCCGAGCTTCAGCATGCAGATACTGAATGATTGCCCCACGCAATCATGGAGCTCCTGGGCGATACGCCGGCGCTGGCGCTCCTCGGCCAGTGACATTTGCGAAGATAATGACCGCAACCGCTCCTGATAAGCGATTACTTTTTGTTCGGCCTCTTTACGCTCGGAAATATCTACCACCGACACCATAATACGGACAGTATCACCAGTGTCATTTAAAACGTTACTGGCAGACAGATGGGCATCAAAAGTTGTTCTATCTTTTCTCAAAGCGATTATTTCACCCATCCAGCTACCGTATTTACGCAGCGCCTTAACTACTTCCTGAGCCTTTTTATTGTGCAGCCAGAACTCGGTAATGTTTTTACCGAGCACCGGTTTTAGATTGTCATAGCCCCATATTTTAAGGAACGACCTGTTGGCATAGGTAACGTAACCCTCGGGGTCAGTAAGTGCGATACCATTGATAGACGACTCTATGGCGTATCCCCTTATCTTCAGGTCTTTCTCCGCCCAATCTCTATCAACGATTTCACCCAGTATCTTGGCCGCGGTGTTAACCAGCGCTTTTTCATCATCCGAGAAGATTGCCTCGTGTATCTCCAGTTCTTCGCCGGTGTAGTACACCTCTAAAGTCCCGACCACCTTACCGTGCGTGACAAGCTCGCTGTCATACTTCGTGCTGGTTTGAACGAAGTTACTCGTGACAAATTCTTTATTATTTAAAATAACACGCGCACAGATATCTGCCGGATACGGAAACGCCTTGGTAATAATGTTTACCACGTTCTGTACTATCTCTTCCAGCGGAACACCTGAAGCCCGGAGCAAATTGCAGAGATAGTAGATACAACTGGTCTTGCTGCTTTTCTTGAAGATATCATTTATTTCTTCAAGCAGCGGCTCCGTCGTGTCGGTTCCGCCAGCTACCGGCTGAGCCGGGCTACCGGCTGGATGGTCCGGCTTCATGGAAGCGTCTATGTCTGGTCTTATTTCGCCTACGTCTGTCATACTACTACACAACGTCCATATTAGTTGTTAGTTGACGATTCAAGGAGCTATGCCAGATTCAGCCCTGTCCTCCATAGCATAAAGTAGCCTGTAATCTCAGGCTACTTTGAAGGTTGAAGGTACTATTAGCAGGCGTTATGTCAGTTAAAAAGTGAGGCTAACCTTGCAGCCAGTAAAACAATACCCAGTATTTTAAATCGGCTTTACTATAATCCGTAGTACCGGTTCTGTCAAGTATCATGGTATAGAGAGGGATAACTGCAGCCGGCCATTGATAGCCGATCAATCAGGATGCGCCCCTGTTAAGGATGCACCTGCCCAAACCATACATCACCAAAGCTGTTAGTTCCTATTTTTTTACGGGCAGTTGCCGCCAGTACTGTAAAGTAACCCGTTGATTTATCCTCCTCATAAAATTTCTTCTGCCCTCAGATTAATTAATGAATTGATACATAAATGAGCCGCTCCATGCTATTGATATCATTCTACTACGGAGATGTATCTTAAATATACTTAATTGCAGCAGGCAATCATTCTTGTTCATCAAGGGCATCTCTTACACCTGCTATGAATCTCCGCACCGACGTGAAGTCTGCATCATCTTCCATAAGCTGGATTATGCGGCTGCCAATAATTACGCCGTCAGCCACTTGAGCTATCCTGCCTGCCTGCTCCGGAGTGGATATACCAAAGCCGACACAGAGAGGCTGGCCGGCTATCTGTTTCACCCTGTCTACAAACTCGTTAAGACCGGCGGGCAGGCTGTCCCTGGCTCCGGTAACACCGGTTACGGAGACCAGGTAGATAAACCCTCCAGGCTTTCTCGCGACAAGCCTGATGCGGTTTTCAGTACTGGCCGGTGTCAGGAAGTAAACAATGTCAAGCCCCTCTTTTTCTGCCGCAGCCTCCATTTCCAGGTCCTCACCCGGAGGCAAATCAGGTATTATCAAACCACCGATTCCGGCATCATTACAGGCGGAGCAAAACGCTGCAAAGCCGTAATTGTACACAGGGTTCAGGTAAGTCATAAAAAGAAGTGGTATATCAACCTCCTGTCTTAGCTGCCTGGCTACTTCAAGACAGCGAGCGGGCGTAACACCATTTGCTAGAGCACCGGAGCTTGACCTCTGTATGGTAGCACCATCAGCGAGGGGGTCAGAAAAGGGGATACCGAGTTCAACCATATCGCAACCGTTACGGGCCAGCAACGGGACAATCCTTAGCGTAGCTTCAATACTGGGATAACCCACGGTGACATAAGGGATGAGTGCCTTGTGCCTTTTCCGGCCAAAGGTGGCAGTTATGTTATTCATTCCTCTCCTCCAGTGCTTTTACTACAATATCCATGTCCTTATCGCCACGCCCGGAAAGGTTGACTACTATAGTCTGTTTTCTATCTAAAGAACCGGCAAACCCTGCGGCATAGGCTACGGCATGTGCCGATTCCAAAGCTGGCATAATACCCTCAGTGCGGCACAGTAACTCAAAGCCCGCCAGGGCTTCCATATCATCCACGGCAACATATCTGGCGCGTCCGGATTCCTTGAGATAACTGTGCTCCGGACCAACGCCGGGATAGTCCAGCCCGGCAGAGATACTGTGTGTTTCTTTGATTTGCCCGGCATTGTCCTGAAGTACGTATGATTTTGCCCCGTGCAATATGCCTACCTTACCTGCCGCCAATGAAGCGGCATGTTTTTCCGTTTCGATCCCTTTACCTGCCGCCTCCACCCCGATAAGATTGACCGCAATATCTTCTAAAAAAGGAGAAAAGATACCCATAGCGTTACTGCCACCCCCGACACAGGCAACGATGTGGTTCGGCAGACAGCCAAACCTGTCCCGGAACTGTCTCCTGGTCTCTATCCCGATTACCGACTGAAAATCACGTACTATCTGCGGATAGGGAGCCGGTCCTACCACCGAGCCAAGAAGGTAATAACTGTGCTGTGGATTGGTCACCCAGTCCCTTATGGCCTCATTAATGGCGTCTTTGAGGGTGCGACTGCCCGTTGTTACCGGTCTTACTTCGGCCCCCATCAATTTCATACGGAAGACGTTGAGCGACTGACGGTGTATGTCCACCTCCCCCATATAAACGACACACTCGAGACTCAGCATTGCACATACGGCGGCGACGGCAACACCATGCTGACCGGCTCCGGTTTCAGCGATAATCCTCCGCTTACCCATTCTCCGGGCAAGCAGACCCTGCCCCAGGGTATTATTTATCTTATGAGCCCCGGTATGAACCAAATCTTCCCTTTTGAGGATAATTTGGGCTCCCCCGCAGTGCTTACTGAGCCCTTCCGCCAGATAGAGCGGGGTCGGTCTACCTGAATAGTCACGGGATAGCAGCTCAAGCTCAGCCCAGAAGGCAGCATCGGACCTTGCCTCCTTGTAGGCTAACGTCAATTCCTCCAGGGCAGGCACCAGTGTCTCGGGGACAAACATCCCTCCGTAATCTCCAAAGTATCCTTTATCATCAGGTAACATCGTAATTCCTCCTATAGG
>CAYYQY010000052.1:0-8357 GCA_964473905.1 uncultured Dehalococcoidales bacterium
AAAAGATGATTACGCTGGGCAAGGGGGACAACCTCCACTCGCGCCGCCGGTTATTGGCCTATATCATGGATAAGAAAATAGTAGACAAGATATTTAATGACCTTGCTTCGCGATATGCTGAGCGCCCCGGCGGTTATACCCGTATTACCAAACTGGGCCCCAGGTTGGGTGATGGGGCGGCCATGGTTAGAATAGAGCTGGTGAAGTAGTGGAATCATCCAGGATTGTGCTGGTTATTGAATATGACGGCACAAACTACCACGGATTTCAGCTACAGGTAAATTTGCCAACAATCCAGGAACAAATGGAAAAAGCCCTATGGAAACTTACGCAGGAGAGGATTAGAGTAGCTTCAGCGAGCCGGACTGATGCCGGAGTTCACGCCAAAGGACAGGTAACCAGCTTCAGGACTAAGTCCCATCTCTCCCTTGAGTCATTTATTAAAGGCATGAATTATTATCTATCCGGTGACATTGCAGTAAACGCTGCTTACCGGGTAGACAATACGGTAAATATTAGAAGGGATGCTATAAGCCGGGAGTATAGTTATTACATATTAAACAGACGGATGCGGTCTCCGCTCAGACGGAAGTTTTCGTATCTGGTGAGCCATGAGTTGGATATTGATGCCATGAAAGAAGCGTGCAGCATGTTTATTGGCAAGTATGATTTCGTTTCCTTCGCCAGCAAGCTTGGTGTCGAGATAAAGAATACGGTGCGGAGTGTGTACCGGGCTGAGATTAGCCGGAAGGGTGATTTAACTACGTTCAACATCGTGGCTAACTCTTTTTTACCCCATCAAGTGCGAAATACGATAGGCAGTCTGCTCAGGGTCGGTTCGGGCAGGATGACTATAGATGAGTTTCGTAGTATAATGGAAGCGAAGAAAATAGGCTCGGCCGGTCCAGCAGTTCCGGCATGTGGGCTGTGTCTGATGCAGGTAAATTACCCTTACACCTTTTAAGGAAGAAAGAAACATGAAAACCTATAGTGTAAAGCCAGCTGATATCAAGCGGGAGTGGCATGTTATCGATGCTGAAGATAAGATATTGGGTAGACTGGCAACTCAGGTAGCCACGTTGCTTATGGGCAAGCACCGGGCTAATTTCGCACGTAACCTGGATACCGGTGACTATGTGGTCATTGTTAACGCTGATAAGATACGTGTTACCGGTAATAAAATGAAGCAGAAGCTATATTACCGGCACTCGGGCTATCCGGGGGGGCTAAAGAGCGTCAGTCTGGAGAAAATGATGGAAACCCATCCTAACCGGGT
Organism: uncultured Dehalococcoidales bacterium; assembly: GCA_964473905.1. Classification (GTDB taxonomy): domain Bacteria; phylum Chloroflexota; class Dehalococcoidia; order Dehalococcoidales; family CAYYQY01; genus CAYYQY01. The sequence goes on from CAYYQY010000052.1 coordinate 1,277, forward strand.
GGTTGAGCACGCGGTTAAAGGTATGCTGCCCCATAACCGGATGGGTGCCATGATGATAAAAAAACTGAGGGTCTATACCGGTAGTACACATCCCCACTTGGCGCAGACAGGTAGTGCTGCCGTCGAGCAGGTAGATAAAGTATAGCTCTGAAGAGAGGTTCTATTGGAAAAGCAAGCCTACTTCTATGGTACAGGCAAACGGAAATCGGCCATAGCCCAGGTAAGGCTACTGCCGGGGAACGGGGCTATTATCGTTAATGGGAAGCCCTATGAGGAGTTGTTCCCCCGTGAGGAGCACCGCCGCACTATACTGCGGTCGCTTCTGGTAACCGATAGTATCAGCCGCTACAATGTTGTAGTTAAGGCTACCGGTGGCGGTGTATCGGGGCAGAGTGGTGCCATTTCTCACGGAATTGCTCGGGCACTGGTGAGGAGTAATGAAGGTCTTAAGCCTCTATTACGTCAGCACGGGTTACTGACACGGGATGCCCGGGTTAAAGAGAGGAAAAAGGTGGGTCTTAAGCGAGCCCGAAAGGCGCCACAGTACACCAAACGGTAAAATTCCCGGTTTATATATTGCCTGTTACAACAGTTTTGAAGAAATTCGTTATGCAATACAGAACCAGGTGAGGTTTGAGTAATGCCTGTATATGAGTATGAGTGTAGTGCATGCCAACATCACTTTGAGAGGAAGCAGGGTTTCCACGAGGAGCCAGTGGCTGTTTGCCCTGTATGCGAAGGGGAAGCCCGGCGTGTTATTTGCTCGGTCTCTGTAATTTTCAAGGGAAGTGGCTTCTATGTGACGGATCATCGTAAGCACGACAGTATCACGGAAGGTGAGGGGCCAAAGGCTGGCAAGCAAAAGGGGAAGTAGGGTTGAAGGCGTTGTTACAGCGAGTAACACGGGCCTCTGTGCGTGTTGCCGGTGGGGAGGTGGCAGGCAGTATTAGCCGGGGTCTGGTAGTTTTGCTCGGTGTGGCCAGTGAAGACGGGTTAAAGGATGCACAGTATCTGGCGCAAAAAATACTGAATTTACGTATATTCTCAGACGAGACGGGTAAGTTTAACTATTCACTCCTTGATATTAAGGGCGAGCTACTGGCGGTAAGCCAGTTTACACTGCTGGCGGATACCAGGAAAGGGCGGCGCCCCAGCTTTGTTGAAGCGGCGTCGCCAGCCAGAGCTAAAGAGCTGTTTGATTACTTCGTTGAGCAGGTGCGTAGCCCCGGATTAAAGGTGGAGACCGGGCACTTTCAGCAACATATGCAGGTGGAAATACATAACGACGGGCCGGTAACTTTACTGCTTGATAGCAGAGATAAATTCCCGGAATAGCCGCGACATATCCCCCCGAAACCCGGTTTCCTTAAGACATAAAAACTTCCGTTTATATCTTATAGCCGCAGCACCCGCAGACTATTCTGACGGAAATTATCGCTTTTATACGGCAATTACTTGACGCCGGGTTTTAATGGCGGTATAATCCCCGCAGGTTTTACGGTTATTGGAGGTTTGTTGCAATATGACAGGCAGCAATGAAGTAATAATCAGAATCGAAAATCTGTCACTCAGCTTTGGCGGTATCCGGGCGCTCAATGACGTGAGTCTTGACGTCAGAAATAATGAAATTCTGGCCATTATCGGGCCCAATGGGGCTGGTAAGACCTGTCTCCTCAACTGTATAAGTGGTTTTTATAAACCGCAGGAAGGTGAGATATTCTTTAAGGACCAGAGGATTACCCGTATCAGACCGGATAAGGGAGCCAAGCTGGGGCTTGCCCGGACCTTTCAGAATATTGAGCTGTATACCGGGCTGAGTACCCAGGATAATATCATGGCAGCCAGGCATGTCCTGATGAAACAGAACTTCATAACCGGCGCTATATATTATGGATGGGCGCACAAGGAAGAGATTGAACACCGCCGGACGGTAGAGGATATAATAGACTTTCTGGAGATAGAGCCCTACCGGAAAAAGGTGGTCGGGGCATTACCCTATGGTCTACGCAAGAGAATTGAGCTGGGGCGTGCCCTGGCGCTGGAGCCAAAAGTGCTGCTCCTGGATGAGCCTATGGCCGGTATGAACATGGAAGAGAAAGAGGATATCGCCAGGTTCGTTATTGACGTATTTGAAGGGCAGGGAGCTACATATCCCAATACGCCTTGCTTGAGAGATGGGGTGGGTTGCGTTATTCTAATCGAGCATGATATGGGAGTGGTCATGGATATTGCCGACAGGATTGTCGTGCTTGATTTTGGGCGTAAAATCGCCGAAGGGACTCCCGACGAGATAAAAAGCAACCCCGAAGTTATCAAGGCTTACCTGGGGCAGAGCGCCTAGGCTGGAAGCGATATCCGGTTTAATAGTTACGGCCAGGGTTAGCTGTACTTAGCTGATTTCCCCTTCGTTTATTTTATCCGCACAGTTATCAGTATTAATCTGTTATGGACAGGATACCTTGTCGGCTATTATATAAGTGCCGCGAGTTTCTGTTTCCCCTAAACGTAGCTACCAGCATTTTAATCATAGGTGATAACCGGGGTTAGTGTTAGAAATGTCTATCGGGCAGAATGTTAAGCAGATACTGAGTGAGCTACCGCCCGGTGTTGAGCTCGTGGCGGCAGCCAAAACGAGACAGGCCGAGGAATTACTTGAGGCTATTCGTTATGGGGTCAAGATTATTGGGGAAAACTACGTTCAGGAAGCGGAGAGTGCCTATAACCTGGTGGGTAGTAAAGCGGCGTGGCATTTTATAGGGCACCTTCAGAAAAACAAGGTTAAGAAGGCGGTTCGGCTATTTGATATGATAGAGACCGTTGACTCTTTAGAGATAGCCGTGGAGATAGACAAGCGGTGCGCACAAATTGGTAAAGTAATGCCCGTACTGATTGAGATAAACAGTGGCCGGGAGCAGCAGAAGTCCGGGGTGCTGCCGGAAGATGCGGAGTCCCTGATTCGTCAGATTTCACAGCTTGAGCATGTGCGGGTTATGGGGCTGATGACCATGGGCCCCCAGTTTGGCGAGCCGGAGAGTTCAAGGTCTTTTTTTGTGGAAACGAGACGGGTATTTGAAGAAATAAAGAAACTTGGTATTGGTAGCGTAGAAATGAAGTATCTTTCCATGGGTATGACAAATTCTTACCGGTTAGCCTTGGAAGAAGGCGCCAATATGGTCAGACTGGGCACCAGTATATTTGGCACAAGGGACTAAATAGTAAACACGAAAGCCGTACTTGAGAATCTCTCAGTAGCTACTGCAGCTACTGCCTGAGTGGCTACTCATGTCCGTGCTTAGATGAGACGGTCTTCTCGCTATCTGCCGGGGCGTTCCCGCATAATTACGGGAAGACCTTATTAATCCCTCTCACGGCACTTTTCCCGTGCCGGGCTTTCTCTATTCAGATATGTTCTACTTTTAAGGCAGATAAGGCTTCAGGTAAGCTACTGGGCTCCTAATAGGAACGACAGGCCGATGCCTAGAATGATAGCAGCGGCGACTACCGCTATAATGATAACTGACGATTCCAGCGCCGTTAGCATTCTGCTGGCCAGTCCCCTGACCCTGTCCAGCGCATTGTCAGCCATTCTCAAAGCTTCCTCGACCATAGCCGAAATACGCCTGGCTTCGGCTGCTGTTTCCTGTTGGACCCTATCTAATCGTTTATCCGTTTCATCGGTACGGTCGGTTACGGTAGCCGACACCTTAGCTGCCGTATCAGCGGCTTCTCTGGCTGCCGCCGAAGCCAGGATCGCGGCGTCAGCAGCATCTTTGGCGGTTCTCGCCAGCTCTTCTGCCTTGCGTATTAGTCGGTGCATGGTCCGGGAGGCGGCTTCGGTAGCAGCTTTGGCTACCTCTCTGGCCAGAGCACTGGATTCCTTAGCTCTCCTCACTGCTTCTTCCGATGCCCTGGGAGCGGCATCAGCCGCTCCCAGGGCCAGCTTGATTGCCTCTTTGCCTTCTTTGTGCCGCTTCCATAGCGGCTTCTTTAAAAGTCCTGGTGGCTGCATCCGCAGCCTTCTGGAAGGCTACTGCGGTCTGCCTGGCTCTCAGTTTACCGTTAATACACTGTCTCATTCCGGTAACAGTAAACTCAGTACTGTTTACGCAGCGGGATTTCGTGGATGAAAAAATTAACTACGAAGGCAATAACCAGGATGATAAAGCCAATAAAGAAAACCTGCCCCAGCGCCAGGCTGAGCGCCCCGCGCAGTACCTGCAGTATCTGTTCGTAAAACGCTGTACCCTGCGCCCCGAACTGTGACATGAAGTTCTGTAGCTGTGCCTGTGCCTCGGGACTGACCAGTGCCTGCGGGTTCTGTGCCAGGGAGGTCAGGTTGTCCACAGGGACTACGGCCTTGATTTGTGCTGGCAGGCGGCCGATAAATTCAGCGGCAAATTTATTATTCATCACGGAGCCCAGTATGGCAAGCCCCACCGAGCCGCCAATGGAACGGAAGAAGGCCGTAGCAGAAGAAGCCACACCGAGGAAGCGGTAGGGGACGGCGTTTTGAACGGCAATGGTGTAGAGCGGCAGGATAATACCCAGGCCGAAGCCGGTAATTACTATGTTCATAACTGCAATGGTGTTGCTTGTTTCAGGCGTCATTCTGGAAAGCAGCGCTATACCCGCTCCCATGATGCCGATGCCGATGCTGCCCTGAATCCGGTAGTGCCCTCCGGCGCGGGAGAGCATTTGTCCGGAGATGAAGCTGCCAACTATCATACCCAGCATCATCGGTATCAGGAAGGTGCCGCTGGAAGTAGCCGTTGTCCCGATTACCCCCTGGAAATAGAGGGGGACAAAGATGAGGGTGCCGAACATGCCTATGCCAGTGAGAAACACTACTATAAGGGAAATGGTCACGATATTATAGCTGAAAAGGGACAGCGGAATGATTGGTTCTCTGGCGTGTTTTTCAATAACGATGAATAAGCCCAGCATCACCGCCGAAAAAACGAACGTGCCGATAATTATCGGGGAGTCCCACGGGTACTCAACCCCAGCCCAGGATAGAGCCATCATCGTCGGTACTACGGTAAGAATCAGTGTTACCAGGCCCGCATAGTCTATATGGTGCTTTAGATTATCGGGGCGCAGGTTGGGAAAGTACTTTATAAACAAAAGGATAATCAGTATTCCCAGCGGTATGTTAACGTAAAAGACCCAGTTCCAGGAGAGCGTATCGGTCAGGTAACCACCGAGCGTAGGCCCAATAATAGAGGAGATACCGAAAACAGCGCTTATATATCCCTGGTATTTGCCTCGCTCCGCGGGTGGGAAAAGATCGCCGATGACGGTAAAGGCGTTGGCCATCATGATACCGGCACCGATGCCCTGAAGACCGCGGAAAACGATAATCTGCGTTATCGTGGTGCTCAGGCCGCACAGCAGTGAGGCCAGGGTAAATATAACCAGACCGCTGATATAGAAGACCTTGCGGCCGTACATATCCGTCAGCTTGCCGGTGATGGGTATGATAACCGCCGAGGTAATTATATAGGCGCTGGTTACCCAGGTGTAATGGCTGAAACCACCAAGGTCGCTGATGATGCGCGGCATAGCCGTGCCGACGATAGTCTGGTCCAGAGAGCTCAGGAACATAGCGAGCAATACGCCGGCGAATGTTATATTTACCTGCCGGCGCGGTAGTGAGCTTAAACTAACCGGTCGGGATATTGTTTCGCTTCCCATCATTCTCTTGCTGCAGTCTTTTTCCTATCTCTCAGTTTGATTGAAAGAGTAGCTAGCTCCGCCGCCTCACCCTGGCTCAGGCAGGAGAGCTTTTAGTTCAGGTTGCTCTTTCGCGGCTGGCGGTATGCCTGTAATGGCGTTTTGTCTTTTCCGGTAAGCCCTGGATTGATGATTCTACTATCCTGCCTGTCCCGGTGCCCGGTGATAATACCGGAGGTTAAAGGACGGTTTATCAAATAGCTCATCCGGGGTTTCGGTAAAAGTAAACTCCTCGTGATTTCAGGGATAGGCATTAGTTACGGCACGGGTATAATAGTTAATAATGTTAACTATTGTAATATAGTTACACAGCCGGTATCAAGGTGAGTGACGCGGTATTTGTAAGGGAATAGTGAATATACGGCGTTTAGTTTACATAAAGACAGTAGATGTTTAACAGCAGGCTCATTAGCGGGGGCGTCATTCGTCTTTACTATCTTTACGAAAGACCTTTCTAAATTTGGTCAGTTTGGGAGCAATCACCAGGCGGCAGTACAGCTGCTTCGGGTTCTCTCTGAAGTAATTCTGGTGATAGTCCTCTGCCGGGTAGAACTCCGTAAAAGAGGTGACCTCTGTTACTATCGGCTCAGCCCAGATACGGGCGGCGTCCAGCCCCCTGATAACCTGCTCGGCAACAGTCTTCTGCTTCGCGCTGTGGTAGAAGATGGCCGAATGGTACTGGGTTCCCGTGTCAGCCCCCTGCTGGTTCAGCGTAGTCGGGTCGTGGATAGAAAAGAAGACCTTCAGGATTTGATTAAAGGAGATTATCTCCGGATTGAATGTCAGCTGCCCCACTTCGGCATGACCGGTGGTACCACTACATACTTCGATGTAGGAGGGGCGGGCAATGCTACCGCCAGAGTACTCGGATATTACGTTCTCTACGCCAGCTACTTCACTGAAGATGGCCTCCAGCCACCAGAAGCAGCCCCCGGCGAGAGTGGCCACCTCTTTGCCGTTATGGGTGTCTGTTTGATCCGGCGTCTCGCTCATAATGGTAAACTCGGCACGGCCCCGTGTCTGCGTACTGGGAGCCTGCGATTCCCGGTTGTAGGCCTCCATCACGGCACAGTCGTCGGAGACATAGGCAGAGCCGAGTATATTAACCAGTTCCTTGTATATTAGCCTGTGTTTTTCATCTCCATAGGGCACGTTAGTCACTACCCCCCTTACTTACTATAAGGTAATTATCTAAACTCAAGCAGGCTACCCGAACTAATTCGGTAATAGGTAAATCCGTAAGGCCAGCCGTGTATAGCAGTCCGGCGGCCCGGTTAATCTATTTTAGCAAAGGAATGATGTCGGATGTCAATAACGGACACGAAACCTATCATGCTGCCAGTAGACC
>CAYYQY010000053.1:0-8136 GCA_964473905.1 uncultured Dehalococcoidales bacterium
GACTGCTCGCCGGTGGCGCTATAGAACTCACCGAGATTAACGGCGAGCGCAACCCGCTGTTCCCCGGCATACACCCCGAGCCCATCGCCCCCAATCTGTCCCGGCTTTCAGAACGGGTGGTAAAAGAGGGGGCTATCCTGGGCCTGGCTACGGACGGCGATGCCGACCGCCTGGGCATAATGGACGAAAAAGGCAGATTTATTACCCAGCTCCAGGTCTTCGCCCTGCTTGCCCTCTACATGCTGGAAGTACGCGGTGAGCGGGGCGCCATCGTAAAAACAACAACCACCACCAGTATGCTCTACCGTCTCGGCGAGATATTTAACGTGCCGGTATTTGAAACGCCGGTGGGGTTTAAATACGTAGCGCCGGTAATGACCTCTGAAAACGCACTTATCGGCGGCGAGGAGAGCGGCGGCTACGGCTACCGGGGCCACGTGCTGGAGCGAGACGGCATCCTGTCCGGCCTCTATTTTCTGGACCTGGTGGTTAAAACGGGTAAAACGCCGTCAGAGCTTATAGATTACCTCTACGAGAAGGTTGGGCCTCACCACTACCACCGTGTAGATATAGAGTTCCCCGAAAAAGAGCGCCAGGCGATACTGAAGCGTCTTAAGGATAATCAGCCCGAATACCTTGACGGGGTTAAGGTAGCCGGAGCCGATACTATTGACGGCTTCCGCTTTACCCTGACCGATACCAGCTGGCTCCTCATCCGGTTTTCCGGCACCGAGCCCCTGCTCCGCATCTACGCTGAAACAGATAGCCCGGAACGCGTCCGGAGACTGCTTGAGAGAGGCAGAGAACTGACCGGAGTTTAACCTTTTTAAAGGCTATTTAAAAAGAGGTGAGGTTGATGAATAACACGATTGACCTTGATGACGCTCAGCTTTGCAGCCAGTACGACCCGAAAGGCATGCTCTTGCGTATCCACGGTATGCCCGCCGCCTGCGAGCGGGCTTGGCAGATGGCCATGGATTTCAGCCTGCCTGCAGACTACTCACAGGTAAATAAGATTGTCATCCTGGGCATGGGGGGGTCCGCCATCGGCGGCGACCTGGTAAGCAGCATGGTCTCATCCGAAGCCAGGCTGCCGGTCATTGTCATCCGGGATTATACCCTGCCTGCTTTCGTTGACGGGGAGACACTCGTTATTGCCTCCAGCTACTCCGGGATGACGGAGGAAACACTGGCCGCGTTTGAGCCGGCACTTAAAACAGGCGCCAGAACACTGGTGGTGACTACCGGCGGTCGCCTTAAAGAGATAGCCCGTGGAAAGGGCATCCCCGTCTTTACCATTGACTACAAAGCTCAGCCCCGTGCCGCCCTGCCCTACAGCTTCCTGCCCATACTGGGCTTCATGCAGAAGCTGGGCTTTATCAGCAATAAGTCAGCGGACGTAGCCGGCACCGTGGACACCCTGCAGAAGCTCTCGCAGCGGATAAGTGAAGATGTGCCTGTAACCCGCAACCCGGCCAAAGCGCTGGCACAGAAACTCTACGGGTACCTGCCCGTGATTTACGGCGCGGGCATAGCCTCGGAGGTAGCCCGCCGCTGGAAGACCCAGATTAACGAGAACAGCAAGGCGTGGGCCTTTTTTGAGATGCTTCCGGAGCTGAACCACAATGCCGTTGTCGGCTACGAGTTTCCCGCCGAACTGGCGAGCCAGATAGTGGTCATCATGCTTGATTTCCCCCTGCTGCCGGAAAGGCTGAAGCTCCGCTACCGGGTGACCGGTGAGCTGCTGGACCGGGCCAAGGTCAGCCACTACACGGTTACGGGAGAAGGCGGCTCCGCCCTGAGCCAGATGATGAGCCTGGTGCTCTTTGGCGACTGGGTGAGCTACTACCTGGCCCTTCTCAACCGGGTTGACCCTTCCCCGGTAAAAACCATCGATTACCTGAAAGAGAAGCTGGCGAAGGGGTGAGCCATCAGTTAATGAAGAAACTAGATAGCTTTGTTATTAAGAAATAATAGCCTTATACTATATATAGCGGTATAAACTTGACATATACAATATATTGTGGTATAACATATTGTAATTACAAATGGAGTGAAGAGGAGGCTGTTTATTTTAATGGGTAATAGTTATCCATTCTAAATAAATAAATAAGAAAAAGCCTCCTTAATAAAAGGAGGCTTTTTCTTAGCTTTAACGAGTATAACCTCCCATGGTGGCGAGAGGCTATACATATTCTGTCCTCAAGGGACTCGCTATATTACAAAAGCATGCTAACATTTTACTTTCTCTGAGTCAACAGGGTAAGGTCGATACCTCCCAAGAGGACTAGTAATAATAAGGACAAAACATTACGTCAAAAAGAGATACTTATAGATATAGCCTATGGAAAGGGCACGAAAAGAGCTATATAGGTATTACCAATGACCCCAAACGTCGAGAGTCCGAACATCAGCAAGATAAAGATTTCGACAAGATGGCGATAGAGGGTCCAAAGGTTTGCCGTGGTACAGCTCTTGAGTGGGAAAAGACCTCTATAGAGAACTACTGCAAGGGTCATAACGGTAATTCGCCAAAATATAATGACTGATACCAACTTATCTCATAACAGTTACAATTAATAAATTATGGCAACGAGACCGAGGACAAGCCACCTGTCCTCGCCTCGGTTGAGAACAGTAGTTGGTATCTACAGCCCCCTGACCATGTAGTCGCCTGCGGAGCGATAGCCGAAGCCGGTGCGGTAGTACTCTTTAGCACCCACCCCGCTTAGAACCGCTATCTGCCTGGCCCCGAACTCCTCCGCGGCGATACGCTCCGCCTCCAGCATCAGCGCCTTGCCCAATCCCTTGTGCTGAACGGCATCCTCCTCCTGCTGGCTGAGCGGCACCTCAGGCCCGTAAACATGTAACTCCCGGATGACGGCCGTACAACCCTCCATACCATCACCGGGCACGGGTAAAGGCTTATCCTGAATCCTGAGGCGCAGCAGGCCGAACAGCGTATCGTTTGCATCAACAAAAGACAGGAATATCTCCCGGCCGCCGGAGGCGTCATAGTCCAGCCGCTTCAGGTAAGGCAATCCGGCTTCACGGCCGCGTTTCAGCCGGTGTCCGTACTCCCGGCAGCGTATACAGCGGCAGGCGATGCCCCTCGCCTCCATCTTCTCCCTGACCAGGTCGCGCACCGAGTCCTTGAGACCACCCACGATATATTTAGCCGGTATATCACGCAGCACCCGCGATATGCGGACATATTCGGGCACGATGGCCTTGATATCCGCCATCAGGGTAAGCATGGTTTCGTCGTCATAGGGCTGGTAACGCCCGTCCCGATACCACTCTTCAAGCTCCGTACCGCCCACCACCATGGTGGGGTATAGCTTCAGACCGTCCGGCCGGAAGCGCGGGTCGGCAAACACCAGAGCGGCCATCTCCAGGTCATGCTCCGGGGTGGAGCCGGGCAGACCGGGCATCAGGTGGTAGTGCACCTTGAAGCCGTGCTCCTTGAGCAGTGCGGTGGCCTGGACCACGTCCGCAACCGTATGCCCACGCCTCACAGTGCGGTAAATCTCGTCGTCGGGGATTTGGACGCCCATCTCTACGCGCGTCGTGCCAAACTCAAGCATGCGCCCGATTTCGTCCTGACCGCACCAGTCGGGTCTGGTCTCAATACAGAGCCCCGTACAACGGTGAAGCGCCGACTCGTTAAACCGCTTGGCCTCTGCCAGGTCGAGCGAATCTGTGCCGTTTAAGGCATCAAAGCACCCCTTGATGAACAGGTACTGGTAGGCTACGGGCGTAGCGAGAAAAGTACCCCCCATGATAATAAGCTCCACCTTGTCCGTCGGATGTCCCATCTCCGTGAGAATCTTCAGCCTGAACTCCACCTGGGCTCTGGCATCATACTCACACCTGATGGCCCGCAGCACCGCCGGCGACTCTGGGGTATAGCTCTGCGGTGTTTCAAGATATGTCGGGCAGTAAAGACAGTGCCCCGGGCACGGCGCCGGCTCGGTCATAACGGCAACCGGAGTTACTCCTGAAATTGTTCTCGTAATTTTTTTCATAGTATACTAACCGGGAGGGCTTATAATAAGTTTAGCAAATTTATACTCATGGCTACAATTAAGGATGTCTTTAACGAGATAGCGGCAAGCTGGTACGGCTTGCGCCACTGGACCAGGTTCCGGAGCGAGCTGGACACACTGGCACAGAAATGGCAAAGCGGCACTCTGCTTAATATCGGCTGCGCTCACGGCCCGGACTTTCTCCCCTTCACAGAGCTGAGCTTTGCCCTTTACGGTATTGATATTTCTCCTGAGATGCTCCGCTTCGCCCGGAAATACGCCGCCAAGTTTAATTTTCCTGTAAGTCTGGCAGTGGCCGATGCCGTGAAACTGCCCTTCCGTGACGGAAGCTTTGACTGGATGATCTCGGTAGCCGCCTTCCATCACATCATGAGTCCGGGTGATAGAGAGGCGGCACTCAGCGAAGTTAACCGCGTACTCAAACCGGGGGGTGAAGCCTTTATCACAGTTTGGAACCGTTGGCAGCCCAGATTCTGGGGCAAAGGCAGAGAAATAAACCTACCGTGGCACTCCAGAGACAGGACTCTCTACCGCTATCACTACCTGTTCTCGTATGGAGAGCTAAATAGACTCGCCAGGAGAGCCGGGCTTAAAGTTATAAAGTCCTACCCCGAAAGCTCCTACCGCTTCCCGGTTAAAATGTTCTCGCGTAACATCTGTTTGCTGGTGAGAAAGGACGAGGGCTAATCTATAACTGCTGTTGCTTCCAACTCGATGAGAGTTCCCGGCTCGTCCAGCCCTTCCACCACGAGCAGCGTTGTCGCCGGAAAATGCTTGCCGAAATACCGGCGCCTCAGCTCGCCCGTCTTATTGAAACCCTCCAGGTCCATGGTGTAGATATGCAGCACCACGATATCCTGCATGGTAGCACCCGCCGCCTCGAGTACCCGCTTCAGGTTCTCATAAGCAAGCTCGGTTTGCGCTACGATGTCACCCTCTCCCACCAGGTTACCCGATTCGTCAAAGGCTATCTGCCCGGCCACGTAAACGGTATTACCGCATTTATAGGCATGGGAGTAGCCCCGGGGACGATATACGTTTTCCGGTCTAATAAGTTCCTTTGCCATTTGTCCCCTCCTTCGTATTTAAATAAACAGCAGCATTATAGCACAGCGCAGGTTTGTTTCAACATTAAGTTACTGCTAAAATTACTGATGCTGACCATTAGCTTAAATAAATCAGGGTGTAGCGAAGGGAGATTACCATGCCGATAGTTGCCATTGACATGTGGGAGGGACGCACCGTGGAGCAGAAGCGCAAGCTCGTAGCCGGCATAACCACCGTGATGACGGAGACGTTAAATATCACTCCGGAAACCATCCAGATAACAATACGGGACTATCCCAAACACAACTGGGCGGTAGCAGGCAAGCTGGCTACGGATATGGCTCCGTAGTCTAAGGGCTTAGCGCTCACGGATTGCTTCTTCAATATCATCCATTAAGTGTTCCCAGCGCTGGGAGTGCGCCTGTTTTAAACGCTCGAGTTCACTTTGAAACACCGTTGTCCTGATATCCGGGGTAGACATCAGCAGACCGTCTTCCTGGTTGTCCGTGTAGTAGCCGCGCCGTATCCCTACCTGGGAAAAACCGTGCTTTTTATAGAGGTTCTGGGCAACCAGATTGGACTCGCGCACCTCCAGAGTAACGAAACGGGCATGCAACTCTATAGCCAGCCGGATAACGGCAATCATAAGCAGTTCGCCTATCCCCTGGCCCTGATAGGCCTTCCGCACGGCGACATTGGTAATATGAGCCTCTTCAGCCAAAGTCCAGATGCCGGTAAAACCAACGATGTACTCACCGGAGGCCGGCAGCTTTTCCTCACCAAAGAAGCGGTCGTGATTGAACAGGTTCTTCACCCTGGCCAGGAGCCCCCTGATTCCTATCTCCGGTTCCGGCCTGGCAACCGGCGGTTCTACACACTTGTCCCCGTCACAGGCTACTATATAGTGTGCCAGCCGGTTATCCATCTCCTGCCGGTAGTTCGCCGGCGGCCATATCGTGGAAAAGGCCTCCCTGTCAATCTGGGTAACATGGGAAATATCTTCCCGGCGCATCAGGCGCACATAGCAAGACAATACTAATCCCCCTTATAAGTATAAATATCAGAATTATTGTAACATATCCGTCATTTCCGGGATATGCCGCATATTTACGGCAGGGTAGCGGGAAATAGTGCTTAATTATGGAGCTATCCTCCAGCCTTCTACTACGTTATACTATATGCACAGGGTAACACCGTTACCAACATATGGACAGGCACACTATTTATGGGTGAGGTTGGGCCTGGCTCGCGGAGGGTTATCAGGTGCAGGACGAGCAGTGCCTGGTGCAAAAGGCACGAGATGGAGATAAGGAGGCTTTCGCACAGCTATACGAAAGCCATGTAGATAAGATTTATCGCTATCTGGTCCTTAAGACCGGCAATAAAATAGAGGCCGAGGATATGACCCAGCAAGTCTTCCTCAAAGCATTCCAGTCCATATCGTCATTCAAATGGCAGGGGACTCCCTTCACTGCCTGGCTGTTCCGCATTGCCCACAACTTGATGGTTGACTACATGAGGCATAAGGAAAAGCGGGCTACGTTGCCTCTTGATGAACCGATAGCCAAAAGCGATAGTAATCCTGAGCTAATGGCCGAGCGTAAGCTGGATATGGAGCAGGTAATATCCGCCACCGAACGTCTTACCGAGTTACAGCGCGGGGTCATCAGCCTGCGTTTTACCAGTGAACTGTCCATTGCCGAAGTAGCCAGAGTCATGGGTAAGAGCGAAGGCGCCATAAAAGCCCTGCAACACAGCGCCATAGCCGCCCTGCGTAAGTCACTGCTGGTGGGAGAGACACAATGAGCCGGGAAACCGAGTTTGATAATATCTTAAACGAGTGCTTGGAGCGGTTGCTGCTCGGGGGTGAGACCGTAGAGCAGTGCCTGAGGAGCTATCCCGGCGAAGCCGCTGAGCTGGAGCCTTTGCTGAGAACAACCGTGCGGGTGGAAAAAGCAGCGGCTGTCGTCCCCAATGCCGTATTCAAGGCAAGAACCAAATACCAGCTTCTCTCGGCACTGGATAAACCGGAGCCCGGTAGATGGCAGTCATTTATATTTAGTCTGAAGCCCAGATGGGCAGCGGTAATCGTCGCGGTGCTGATAGTGCTGGTAGCGGGCGGCACTGGCGTAGCCACTGCCGGTTCCAGTATGCCCGACAGCCTCCTTTACCCGGTTAAACTGGCTACAGAGCAGCTACAGTTGAAACTGAGCCCCACGGAGCTCGGCAGGACAGAGCTGTACGCCAGACTGGCCGATAGACGCGTAAATGAAATAGTCTACATGGTGGAAAAAGGTGACATACAGCAGATAGAGCTAACCGCCGGGCGGCTGAACGGTCTGCTGGCGGGGTTGGCCGATAAGCCCGGTGTTGATAACGCGAGCCAGGGAGTATTGATGGCCCCAGAACCGGCAGAAGGGGCTATGGAACAACCGACCGTAGCGGCACCGCGAGCCCAGGGTGTTACCGAAGACAGCCCGCCTCCTGACAGCGAGGCGGGTAAAGTAAGGATACTGCTTGAAGAGTACGCCCTGAGTCAAACGGCAGCCATCAGCGCCGCTATAAATCAAGCTCCGGAAGAAGTACGCCCCGTCCTTAAGCAACTGGTTACCGACCTGGAATCAAGTTACACTCAGGTTATAGGCACTTTAGACTAAGTAGCAAAAAACTTTTCCAAATTATCACCAGAGGCACTAACCAATTACCAGTTTCTGCGTTTTATATTACAAATACTAAAAAATATTTCAGGAGGAGATAAACAATGAAGAGAAAGTGGCTTCTAATCACAGGTATAGCTCTGGTGTTAGCTATAGCTAGCCTTTGCGGCTGCACCCAGGATATTAGCGTGGAGAAAATCACCACTCAGCAAGAAGGTATCTGGGTAAACGGCGAGGGCAAAATATCGGTTATTCCCGATATTCTCAACCTGAGGCTGGGGATTGAAGTACAGCAGGTAACCGTAGCCGAAGCGCAGGCGGAAGCCGCCGCAGCCATGAACGAGGTTGTTGATACCCTGACCGAAAACGGGATTGACGAGAAG
>CAYYQY010000054.1:0-8006 GCA_964473905.1 uncultured Dehalococcoidales bacterium
GAAGTCGGCGAGGTGCACGCTGTCCGGCGCTTCGGGGAAGACCGAACAGACCAGATTCTGGTAGAGCTCCTCGGCGATAAACGGCGTGAAGGGAGCCAGCAGCTTTGCCAGTGTAACCAGACATTTATAGAGCGTATTGTAAGCCGAGAGCTTATCCGCGTCATTCTCGCTCTTCCAGAACCGCCGGCGGCTGCGGCGCACATACCAGTTGGAGAGGTCGTCAACAAAGCCTTCTATTTTCCGGCCTGCTTCCGTCGGGCTGTAGCTGTCCAGCGCTGTATCCACGTCTATAACGAGCTGGTTTAACTGGGAGATAATCCACCGGTCAAGCTCCGGCGCCGGTAGTGATGTCCCGTTGCCATCAGGGGTAAACTGGTCAATGTTGGCATACATCACGAAAAAGGAATAGACGTTCCATAATGTTGACAAAAAGCGGCGGGATATCTCGGAGACCAGCTTCTCCGAGAAGCGGCGCACGTTACCCGGGGGTGAGGCGGTGAATAAATACCAGCGCAGGGCATCGGAGCCGTACCTGTTAATTACCGCCCAGGGCTCAATAACATTGCCTTTAGCCTTGCTCATTTTCTCGCCCCGGGCGTCCTGGATATGCCCCAGGCAGATAACATTCTTGTAGCATGGCTGGTCGAAGAGCAGGGTAGAGATGGCGTGCAGGCTGTAAAACCAGCCGCGGGTCTGGTCAACGGCCTCGGAGATGTAGTCGGCAGTGAACCTGCCGTCTGAGAGCAAGGTCTCATTTTCAAATGGATAGTGCCATTGGGCTATGGGCATGGCCCCGGAATCAAACCAGCAGTCAATTACCTCGGCAACACGCTGCATCTGCCCACCGCAATTCGGGCAGTCAAAGGTCACCTCGTCAACATAGGGACGGTGTAAATCAAGGGGCTGCTTGAAGCCGCTGAACCCCGGCCTGTCCTGTAAATCTTCTATACCGCCGATGCACTCGTAGCGGCTGCATGCCTTACATTGCCAGACAGGGAGCGGCGTACCCCAGTAACGCTCCCGTGAGAACGCCCAGTCAACGTTATTTTCCAGCCAGTCACCGAACCGTCCGTATTTTATATGCTCCGGATACCAGTTTATCTCCCTGTTACCGGCTATCAGCCTGTCTTTCACCGCTGTTGTCCGTATATACCAGGTCTCCTTGGGGTAGTAGAGCAGGGGTGTATCGCACCGCCAGCAGAAGGGGTAGGTGTGACGGATGGTCTCGCTGCGGTAGAGCAGGCCGCGCGCTTTCAGGTCATCTATAATAAGCGGGTCGGCATCTTTAACAAACTTGCCCGAGAAAGGGTAGTCTCCTGTTATGATTCCCTGCAAGTCAACGGTATGAACGAAGTCCAGGCAATTACCGGGGTGCATTCCAACTTCAAAGTCAACCACACCATAGGCAGGAGCTACATGTACTATCCCCGTTCCCTCTTCCATAGACACAAAATCCGCGGCGATTACTTTATAGGTTAAATTTTCGCTCGGCTCCTGTAAGTTTAACCGTGGCGCTCCTGATACGTCTGCTTCATTAATGAACTCTAAGCGTCTCCTCTCCACCCCATATTCATGAGGATTAAATAGCGGCTCATAATTTACCCCATCAAACTCTGCTAAATCGCTTCCCTTCAGCCTCTCCACTACCTTAGCATCGCCAAGTCCGGCTGGCTCACGCCGGGCATCAGCCAGGATAAGGTATTCGCCGTCTGCTTCCACCACCGCATACTCGGCGCCCGGGGCTACGGCCAGGGCAGTATTACCCGGCAGCGTCCAGGGAGTGGTCGTCCAGGCAAGTAAATAGGTTGGCTTATCTCGCAAAAGCTTATTAAGCTTCTTCTGTCCATCAGAGAACGTAAATGACATTGGTAAAACCCGAAACTTGATATATACCGAAGGGTCTTCGGTATCGTCCCGGTAACCGAGGGCTACCTCATGGGAGCTGAGGGAAGTGCCGCAGCGGGGGCAGTGCGGCGTAACACGGTATCCCTTATATACCAGCCCCTTTTCCCACATCTGCTTGATGGCCCACCAGCAGCTTTCTATATAGCTGTTATCCATGGTGATGTAGGGGTGCTCCAGGTCCAGCCAGAAAGCGATGCGCTCGGTCAGGGAATCCCATTCTTTGAGATAGCGAAACACGCTTTCCCGGCAGCGGGCGTTGAACTTGTCTACCCCATATGCCTCAATCTGGGCTTTGCCGGAAAACCCCAGCTGTTTTTCTATCTCCAGCTCTACGGGCAGTCCGTGTGTATCCCAGCCGGCGATACGGGGCACATAGCAGCCCTTCATTGTCCGGTAGCGCAGGATAATGTCCTTGAAGACGCGGGAGAGCACGTGGTGTATACCCGGGCTGCCGTTGGCTGTCGGCGGCCCCTCGTAGAAAACAAAGCGGGGCCTGTCGCTTCGCTCCTCCACACTGCGCTGGAAGACATTTTTGTCCTTCCACAGCTCGAGTACATTCTCTTCGATTTCGGGAAAACTTACCCTGTTATTTACCGGATGAAACATATTTACAGCCCCTTTTACATAAATAAAAAAATCTCGTCTTGCAGGGACGAGATTTCTGCGCTCGCGGTACCACCCTACTTCTCCCACCAGAGGTGGGAGCACTCTTTCAGGGCACTGAATATACCCCCGTCAGGATAACGGTTGACGAAACCGGCCAAGCCTACTCGGCAGATTACTGCCTTTCGGTTGGTAGCTCAGGAGCGATTTTCGGAGGGGCGGACATATCTGCTTACACCGTACCAGACTCGCTAAGTGTCCGTTAACTCTCTTACTCGTCTCCTTCAACGCCTCTCCCGGTTAAAGGTTAGCATACATCCACGAATAATTCAAACCGGGTTTCCATATTTAGGGGTGAGCTTACTGTATTAACCAGTATTCCATGCTGTCGGCGAGCGCCAGCCATGAAGCCTCTATAATGTTAGTTGAGCTGCCTACGGTACGCCACTCCCTGACGCCGTCACTGGACGCGATAAGGACACGGACGGTTGAGGTCGTGCCTACGCTTTCTTCCAGGATACGGACCTTGTAGTCAATCAGTTTCACCTGGTTAACCTTCGGGTAGAATTGTAAGAGCGCCTTGCGCAGTGCTCTGTCTAGGGCATTAACCGGCCCGTCACCCTCGGCGGCGGTATGCATTATCTCTTCCCCGACCTTTACCTTTATCATGGCCTCGGCCAGGGTATCACCCGTGTTTGGCTGGGTCGGCAGGCGCCGTCTCCGCTCTACCAGCACTATGAAATCTACCAGTTCAAAGGGCGACCGGTAATCCGGCCTAGCCCGGTGCAGCAGCAGCTCCATAGACGCCTCGGCGTTTTCGTACTGGAAGCCGCGGCTTTCCAGTTGCTTTATGTCATTCAGCAGTTTCTCCGCCTCTTGCCCTTTGAGTGGCAGGTCTATTCCCTTTTCCTTAGCTTTGTAGAGGATATTGCCTTTTCCTGATAGCTCGGATACCAGCACCGTCGGCTGGTTGCCTACCAGGCTTGGATCTATATGCTGATAGCTGTCCGCCCACTTCCTGATGCCGTGAACGTGAAGCCCGCCCTTGTGACTGAAGGCACTGGAGCCAACGTAGGGTAAAAAGGTATTGGGGGTCAGGTTGGCTACCTCGCTTACGTAGCGTGATACCTCTGTTAACTGTCCCAGCTGCTCATCGCTGATGCAGTCAATGCCCATCTTGAGTTTCAGAGCCGGGATTATGGAGCACAGATTGGCGTTACCGCAGCGCTCGCCATAGCCGTTAATGGTTCCCTGTACCTGGATTACGCCTGTATTGACGGCGGCCAGTGTGTTGGCTACCGCCAGTTCTGCATCGTTATGAGCGTGAATACCAAGCGGCACGCCGGTTACTTTCTTCGCGGCTTGAATAGCCGCCGTAATATCTTCAGGAAGTGTACCGCCATTGGTATCGCAGAGTACCAGGCAGTCAGCCCCGGCTTCGCTGGCTACCTTGAGTACCTCCAGGGCATAGCCGGCATTGGTTTTAAAGCCGTCAAAGAAATGTTCCGCATCCAGAAACACGGTCAGTCCCTGTTCTTTCAGATAGCGGATGGAATCGGCAATCATATTCAGGTTTTCTTCGGGGGTGGTTTCCAGCACATGGGTAACCTGAAGCTCCGAGCTCTTGCCCACGATGTTAACTGCCCTGACGCCGGAGTCAATCAGGGCGCGCAGGTTGGTATCCGTTTCGGCCTTACCGCCGGCCTTCCTGGTGCTGCCGAAGGCAACAAGAACCGAATGAGACAGGTTGAGGCTGCGTGCCTTATCAAAAAACTCGGCATCTTTCGGGTTTGAGCCCGGCCAGCCCCCTTCAATAAAGTGAACGCCAAGCTCATCCAGCTTACGGGCAATATCAAGCTTGTCCGCTGCCGAAAAAGAGATGCCGGCGCTTTGGGCACCGTCTCTCAGCGTGGTGTCATAAAGCTGGATTGATGGCAATGTCTAGCCTCCTAACTTCGCGGCAATCAGGTCTCCTATCTCCCTGGTGCCCACCTTTGTTTTACCTTCGGCCATGATATCGTAAGTGCGATAACCCTCTTCCAGCACCTTGTCTATGGCTGTTTCAATACCCTGAGCTGCCTCGGTCAGTCCGAAAGAGTAGCGGAGCATCATGGCGGCACTGAGTATGGTGGCTATCGGGTTAGCCATATTGAGCCCCGCCCGGCGGGGAGCACTACCGTGAATGGGTTCATACATACCGTATATTTTAACCCCTGCCTCCGGCACTCCGGCCAGGCTGGCCGAAGGGAGCATGCCCATGGAGCCGGCCAGCATTGATGCCTCGTCGGTGAGGATATCGCCGAATGTATTCTCGGTAACCAGGACATCAAAATACCTGGGGTTCTGGATAATGCGCATAGAGCAGGCATCAACCAGCATATTTTCCAGCTCTATATCCGGATATTCCCGGGCTACTTCACCGGCTACCTGCCGCCACAGGCGGGACGATTCCAGCACGTTGGCTTTATCTACTGATATTAGTTTCTTTTTCCGTTTCTGTGCCAGCTCAAAGCCGACTCTGACAATGCGTTCGATTTCCTGCTCCGAATAGGTCATTGAGTCGGTAGCTCTCCGGCCGCGGGTGGTACGCCATTGTCTCTTGGGCCGGGCAAAGTAGAGACCGCCGGTAAGCTCACGGACGAACATAAAGTCCACCCCTTCTATGACTTCGGGTTTCAGGTTCGTACCGTCTACCAGCATCGGGAAGACCTTGACCGGGCGTAGATTGGCAAACAGTCCCAGCCCTTTTCTCAAGTCCAGTAACCCGTCTTCCGGACGGACTTGAGCCAGCGGGTCATCCCATTTGGGGCCGCCGACAGCCCCCAGTAATACCGAATCACACTCTTTACACATCTTAAGAGTATCTCTTGAGAGGGCTGTGCCTTCAGAGTCAATAGCAGCCCCGCCCACCAGTCCGTAGTTAAGATTAAAATCATGCCCGTATAGAATACCGGTCGCCTGTAATACCTTGATGGCTTCGCTGGTAACCTCGGGCCCTACCCCGTCTCCGGGTAAAACTGCCAGGTTAAATTGCACGCTAAGACCTCCTGTTTATAACTCGTCTTCTGGTATACTCAATGAGCCCGCCCGCGGAGATAAGCTCGTTCATAAAATCGGGGTACGGGCTGGCGGTAAACTCCAAACCATTCGTTAGATTTTTTATCTTACCGGTAGCTAGGTCAATTTCCAGAATGTCCCCCGTCTGGATATTATCCGCTGCCGCTTCACATTCAAGTAGCGGCAGGCCGATGTTTATAGCGTTACGAAAAAAGATACGGGCGAAGCTGCCGGCAATTACGCAGGATACACCCGCTGCCTTGATAGCCAGCGGCGCGTGTTCTCGCGAAGAGCCGCAGCCGAAGTTGGTGGTGGCCACTATTATGTCGCCTGGCTGGACCTTGTTCACAAACTCCGTATCTATGTCCTCCATGCAGTGCCGCGCCAGCTCTGCCGGTTCGGACACGTTCAGATACCGCGCCGGAATAATGGCATCCGTATCAACATTGGGCCCGTACTTATAAGCTTTGCCGGTTAGCATGTAACATACACTCCACTATATTTTTACGTCACTCCATAGCCGTAAAAATATTCCTTCGCCTTGTTTACCATTTAACCCTCACTACCGTAAAATGGCGAAACACACTGACACCTTACCGGTGACGCGGTAAACCATTGCTACACTTTCAACCAGCCACTGGCCTGATATATGCAGCCTGGAATTACCTGCCGGTTACTTCTTAATACCGGCTAGGTCCTTGGCCATCTGCTTTTTCTCCTCCATCACGTTTCCAAACAGGCGATACATGCCCATGCGGTGTACCTGTGTCCCGACACCTCCCTGCCACATCCTTGCTCCCTGCGGCCCGGCTACCCAGTACTGCAGGTACTTAAGCATACGCAGTCTGTCTTCGGTCGGTACCGAGGCAACCCCCTTCAGGTATTTCTTGACGTATTCGCTTGTCTCCGGGTTCGTCAGCTCCAACTCCGAAGGCATGGTAACTACCAGCCCGCCGGCCAGATCAGCCGCCAGCATTACTATCTGGGGCAGACCGTACTGAGTGTTGAGAGAGGCGCTCAGCGAGGCCATAGCCTCCGGGTAAAATGCACCGGAGCCCTCGGGTTCCTCTTTGCCGGTCAGAACAGCAGCCGTGGCACAGGCATGGGTAGTCTCGCGGATACGTATCATTTCCGTAATCTTATCTACTACATGCGATGCCCGGGCTATGCCGTTATACTCGGCTATAGTCTGTGCAGCTCCGATTATCAGGTCCATGAAACCTACTTTGCAGGCACCCCGGCAGACCATATTATGTATCTTGGACGATTTATCTATCAAGGAGTCCATAAATTCTATCTCGCCGCACATAAAGACGTTTTCCGAGGGTACGAAGACGTTATCAAATATGGTCATAGACGATATGGCGTTGCCGTAGACCGGGTTTCCCAGTATGTTGATATCCGGTGCTTCTCTCCTTTCCGCCTCATAAGGGCCGTCCTGGCAGATATATGTCATGCCCTGGCTTCCGGCGGGTACGGCGCACATGACCGCGTAGTCCTCTTCGCCTTTGCGTAGCGGTCTGGAAGGGAATACCAGGTGATAGTGGGCGGCAATATTGCCCTCCTGATGTGCCTTGGCTCCCCTGATGACTATGCCGTCGCTTCTCCTTTCTACTATGTGAACATAAACATCGGGGTCTTCCTGTTCCAGGGGCCCCTTGCTCCTGTCTCCCTTAACATCTGTCTGCGGCTCGCTACTGGTGAGATCATTTTCCTGCATGTAGCGCAGAAAGTTTTTAAACCTGGCGTGATATTCCGTGCCCAGTTTCTGATCCATTTCATAGGTTACTCCGGCCAGGGCGTGTATGGCTTCGGTGCCGACACATCGGGCATGACAGGTACCGCCGATTTGAGACATCAGGATATTCATCTGTCTTCTTTTTTCGAGGTCTTCAATACTGCCTGGGACGTGGCACCAGCGACTTATCTTCTCGCCAGTCAGCGGAGATGTCAGGGTCAAAAGGTCTTCGTATTTGGGATTCAAAGCCAGCTCATATGTCTTGGCGACGATGTCTATAACCGGCTTGGTATTGGGATGCTGGGTAACGTCCTCTATCCTTTTACCAGCTATAAATGCCCGGTGTTTAACGGCCTTGATACTGTCTATGTACTGCTCAGGTGTCTTTAGTGCCATTTGGATACTACCTCCTTATGTATTTAAAGCCGACCATTTTTTGGCGCCCGCCTGTATACTTAATATATGAAAAGCGCATGTAGTTTCTGAGGGCAACTTCATGTTAGTTATCCAGGGAGGCTACCTGCGCCTGAAACTATATAGTAACGAGGCTTTCACATCGCGCTACGTCTGTAAGTCAGCTTTAACTATGTAGACTAATACCGACATTTAAACCGGGTGTCAGGTAAGCTGAAAGTGGGCTCGGCAGGGTTCGAACCTGCGACCAATCGGTTATGAGCCGACCGCTCTGCCGCTGAGCTACGAG
>CAYYQY010000055.1:0-7225 GCA_964473905.1 uncultured Dehalococcoidales bacterium
CTGGTGGGTAGTTTGACTGGGGCGGTCGCCTCCCAAAAGGTAACGGAGGCGCCCAAAGGTCCCCTCAAGGTGGATGGAAACCACCTATAGAGTGTATTGGCATAAGGGGGCTTGACTGTGAGACCTACAAGTCGAGCAGAGGCGAAAGCCGGGCAAAGTGATCCTACGGCACTGTGTGGAAAGGCCGTGGCTTAACGGATAAAAGCTACCCCGGGGATAACAGGCTTATCTTGCCCAAGAGTTCACATCGACGGCAAGGTTTGGCACCTCGATGTCGGCTCGTCGCATCCTGGGGCTGAAGCAGGTCCCAAGGGTTGGGCTGTTCGCCCATTAAAGCGGCACGCGAGCTGGGTTCAGACCGTCGTGAGACAGGTCGGTCTCTATCCGTCGTGGGCGTCCGGAGATTTGAGGGGGGCTCTCTCTAGTACGAGAGGATCGAGAGGGACAGACCTCTGGTGTGCCAGTTGTCCCGCCAGGGGCACCGCTGGGTAGCCAAGTCTGGTCTGGATAAGCGCTGAAAGCATCTAAGTGCGAAGCCAACCCCAAGATGAGATCTCCCATCTCTGTGATTTATCACAGAGGGTAAGACCGCAAGAAGACTACTTGTTTGATAGGCGGTGGGTGTAAGGGCAGTAATGTCTTTAGCTTAACCGTACTAATGGTCGAGGGCTTGACCTGTTTCAGAATTGATATTAGTGATAATAAGTTCCCGAGCTTCATAGCTTGGGTTTATTTATCTTACAAATTATGGTAGAATATAGATGTCTCCTGGTGATTAGAGCGAGGTGGAACCACCCGTTCCCATCCCGAACACGGAAGTGAAACGCTTCAGCGCAGACGATACTGAGAGGGTAACCTCTTGTGGAAAATATGCCATTGCCAGGGGACTCTATCTACAATTGACTTGGGGCGCTTTAAGAGTTAATACTGTACATACAGTAACGATGAGGTGCGATGATGGCAAGCCGATTTGAGAAGTTCTCAGAACGAGCGCGAAGGGTTCTAACACTGGCCCAAGAAGAAGCACAACAACTTAACCACAGTTATATAGATACCGAACATATTCTACTTGGACTGGTGAGAGAGGAAGAGGGTGTAGCCGCTAAGGTTCTGGCAAACGTCGGTGTTGGCCTGAACAAGGTGCGCTCGGCAGTAGAGTTTGTGATAGGCCGCGGCGAAAAACCATCCAGCGGTGAAACCGGACTAACTCCCAAAGCCAAAAAAGTAATTGAGCTGGCTATAGACGAGGCAAGGCACCTCGGACATAACTATATTGGAACGGAGCATCTTCTTTTAGGTTTATTACGTGAAGGGGGAGGTGTTGCTGCCGCTATCCTGGACAGTCTGGGTGTTACTATTGAACAGGTACGAACAGAAACGGTTCGTGTTATCAGCGAGTCCTCGCCCAAGTCAAAGGCTACCCGTACTGCCAGCCGTACTCCGGTCTTAGACCATCTGGGAGTTGACCTGACGGTGGCCGCACAGAGTGGCAAGCTCGATCCTGTAATTGGAAGGTTTAAGGAGATTGAGCGCGTCATACAGATTTTAAGCCGTAGAACCAAGAATAACCCGGCCCTTATCGGAGAGCCAGGTGTCGGTAAGACGGCTATCGTGGAAGGGCTGGCGCACCGTATCGCATCCGGCGATGTTCCAGAGACACTGGAAGGTAAACGGTTGATAACGCTTGATATGGGCGCTGTTGTGGCCGGTACCAAATACAGGGGTGAGTTTGAAGAGCGCCTGAAGAAAATCATTGACGAGATAAAGACGGCGGGTAACTGTGTGCTCTTTATTGACGAGTTTCATACCATTGTTGGTGCTGGGGCTGCCGAAGGAGCGGTTGATGCTGCCAATCTGTTGAAGCCTTCGCTAGCGCGTGGCGAGTTGCAGTGTATTGGCGCTACCTCGCTTGATGATTACCGCAAATACGTGGAGCGTGATGCGGCGCTGGAGCGTCGTTTTCAGCCCATTCTTGTTGAAGAGCCGTCAGTTGAGGAGACACTGGAGATACTGCGCGGTATCAACGAGAGATATGAAGAGCATCACCGTCTGGAGATTAGCGGTGATGCGTTGAGTGAAGCGGTAAAGCTGGCAGCCAGATATATACCGGACCGTTATTTACCGGATAAAGCTATTGATCTAGTTGACGAGGCTTCATCAAGAGTTAGAATTAGGCACGGGACCATACCTATCAGCTTGAGGGAAGCCAGGCAGGCTGTGGAGAGCGTACGCAAGGATAAAGATGCGGCGCTGGCATCTCAGCAGTACGAATATGCGGCTGAACTGCGTGAGCGTGAGATACAGATAGAAGACAAGATTAAGAACTTGGAAGCGGAATGGCAGGCCAAGCAGGAAGAGGCTAAACCCGTAGTCAGCGCTGAAGATATTGCCGAAGTGGTCAGCATGTGGACAGGAATTCCCGTGGTGCAGCTAGCCAGCGAAGAGAGCAGCCGGCTGTTGCAGATGGAAGAAACTTTACATAAGCGTATAGTAGGCCAGGATGAGGCTATAGACGCTATTAGCAAAGCGGTAAGGCGGGCACGTGCCGGACTCAAAGACCCCAGGCACCCCATAGGCAACTTCGTGTTCCTGGGGCCCACCGGTGTGGGTAAGACCGAGTTGGTAAGAACTCTTGCCGAGTTTATGTTTGGCAGTGAGGATGCGCTAATCAGGCTGGATATGTCAGAGTTTATGGAAAAGTTTGCCGTATCGCGGTTGGTGGGAGCACCTCCGGGATATGTCGGCTATGAAGAGGGCGGGCAGCTTACGGAAGCTGTCAGGCGCAAGTCTTACTGCTGCATTCTGTTTGACGAGATTGAGAAAGCTCACCCGGATGTGTTTAACATACTGTTGCAGATATTCGATGACGGTCATTTGACGGATGCCAAGGGAAGAAGGGTTGATTTTAGGAACAGTATCATAATAATGACCAGTAACATTGGCGCCGAGCTTATCAGAAAAGGGACATCCATAGGCTTCGCCGTTCACAGCGATGAAGATAAAAGCAGGCAGGTAAGCTACGACCAGATGAAAGAGAAGTTACTGGGCGAGTTGAAAAAGACCTTCCGTCCTGAATTCCTGAACCGTGTGGATGGTGTGGTGGTCTTCCATCCGTTGACCAAGGAGCATATACGCAAGATAGTCGAGCTGATGCTGAACATAGTGAGCAAGCAGTTGCTGGAGAAAGGTATCAAGCTGGAGGTAACGGATGACGCCAAGGATTTGCTGGGGGAGAAAGGATATGACGAGGTGTTTGGTGCCCGACCTCTGCGCCGCGTAATTCAAAATATGCTTGAGGATAAGCTTTCGGAAGACCTGCTGCGCGGCAAGTTCCGGCCCGGAGACAGGATTATAGTTGAAGCTGAAGATGACGAGATTAAGGTACATGCCGCACCGGTGGCGGCACTGGCTGGTGATGATAATTCATAACAATATATGATAAACTGGAACAGGTAACGTAAAAAAGGGCGACGTATTACAAATCAGCAATAAAGCCGTCCTTTTTTGTATTTAATTTCAATAGCAGAAAGGAGATTTAACTATGGCACAGGAAATAATAGAATCTCCTCTACCGGGGAAAATAACCAGTGTAAACGTCAAGGTTGGTGACCAGGTTGGTGAAGGTGATGTGCTTTGCATGCTGGAATCAATGAAGATGGAAAATCCGATACTATCACCGGTAGCAGGAAGGGTAAGTGAAATTAATGTTACCGCAGACAAGACGGTTGATGCGGGAGCGGTATTAGCCATTATTGAGTATTAAGGCGTAAATCGGGTTACGTTTACTCAGGTATTATCCTATGACTTGTTTAAAAGTTATAGGATAATAGCTTTTTGGAGGCTGGGATGCTTGACTGGAGTATTATAGCTAGAATGTGGGCCGGTTACGGGGTGACTATTCTGATCCTGGTTATACTGTCAGTAGTAGCCTGGTTAATAGGTATAGTAATACAAAGGACTAAAAGTAAACCGGAAGAAAAGTCAGGCTAGGTTCAGAGTATGTTCGGTCTATACGAAAGTGCGTTCGGTGCCTTAACCTGGGGTAATATAGTAATGCTGCTGCTTGGCGGTACCCTTATCTATCTGGGGATTGCCAAGAAGATGGAGCCGGTATTGCTGTTGCCCATAGGCGTGGGTGTATTCATGGTTAATCTGCCTTATGCCGGTCTGATGATATATAATCCACAGGGCTTTCCGGCCGAGGTAGGTTCGCTGGGAGAGCTGATTCATGCCATAGGTAGCGGGCAGATAGGTATTCTTAATGTCATATATACCTACGGCATAGAGTCTGAAGTAATACCGCTGCTTATATTCTTGGGTGTAGGCGCTATGACGGATTTCAGGCCTACCATCGCCCGCCCCATATCGTTTCTATTCGGGGCCACCGCGCAGCTGGGTGTCTTTGTCGTGTTCATGATTGCCTATGCTTCCGGTCTCTTCACACCACAGGAAGCCGCCTGTATCGGCATTATTGGTGGTTCGGACGGTCCGCCGACGGTTTATATTACAGCGGCTCTCGCACCTCACCTGCTGGGGCCGATTACGCTTGTTGCCTATTCGTACATGGCGCTGGTACCGATTTTGCAGCCTCCGGTAATAAAGCTGCTTACCACTGTCAAAGAGCGGGCTATATATATGAAACCGCAGGTGAGAGAAGTATCCCATTTAGAGCTAGTCCTGTTCCCGGTAGTAGTATTTCTGGTTTCGGCTCTACTGGTGCCCAAGTCGGCTCCTCTCATCGGTATGTTTATGTTTGGTAACCTGCTCCGGGCGAGCGGGGTTACCGATAGGCTGGCTCAATCCGCGGGAGGCGTTTTTATTGACACTCTGACCTTCCTGCTGGGACTAACCGTCGGTGCCTTGATGCCGGCACAGGTATTTTTGCAGACCAATACGCTGATTATTGTTGGTCTGGCTGTAGTCGCCTTTACCTGCGGGACGGCCGGAGGTCTATGGGCAGCCCAGATAGCCAATTTGTTCCTGAAGGAAAAGATAAACCCCATGATAGGCGCCGCCGGTGTGTCGGCCATTCCCATGTCAGCCAGGGTGGTGCAGAAGATGGGACAGCAGGCCAACCCGCGTAACTTCCTGCTCATGCATGCTATGGGCCCCAATATGGCCGGAGCTGTAGGCACTTCTGTGGTAGCTGGCATACTGCTCGGTATGCTGGGCTAGAGCCGTCTTACACCGGTTAGTGTTCCCTCTTTTTAACGGATAGTTCTTGCATTGCCGTATAAAATCTAGTAAAGTCAAGCTATGGATAAATCTCGTAGCAAGACCGTATTCATCTGCGCGGAGTGCGGCCGTGAAAGTCTTAAATGGATGGGTCGCTGTCCCGGTTGTCAGCAGTGGAACACCCTGGTTGAGAAAAGTATAAGTATATCCTCCTCCTCATCTTTAAATAGTCATCAGGCTAATATCCCTCAAGAGCTATCACAGCTATCCTTCGCTGACGATACCCGCTTTCAGGTCCCTGTAGCCGAGTTCAACCGTGTACTGGGTGGCGGTATAGTGGCCGGTTCTCTGGTACTGATAGGTGGTGAGCCCGGTATCGGCAAATCAACCTTGCTGCTTCAGGTTGCGGACGTGGTAGCGGCGACGAAAGGCAAGGTGGTATACGTTTCCGGTGAGGAGAGCTTTAATCAGATTAAACTGAGAGCCGGGCGTCTCGGAGTGAAAGGGGACGGTCTCTATCTCATAGCGGAGACTGACCTGGAGAGCATCTTGGACCAACTCGACGGTTTAGACCCCCGTATGGTCGTTATTGATTCTATCCAGACTATTTACCTGAGCACGGCCGAGACAACGCCCGGCAGCGTAACTCAGGTGCGGGAGTGTACTTCGAGATTGATGCGCTGGGCCAAGCAAAACGGTGTGCCCGTTTTTATTACCGGGCATGTAACCAAGGACGGGGCTATTGCCGGACCCAAGGTGCTAGAGCACATTGTTGACGTTGTTCTCTATATTGAGGGTGAATCTTTCAGCACCTTCCGGTTGCTGCGCTGCGTTAAAAACCGTTTCGGTTCCACGAACGAAGTGGGCATCTTTGAAATGAAAGCAAACGGACTGATAGAGGTAGCCAACCCGTCGCAATTGTTCCTTGCAGAGAGGCGGGGACAGGCTATCGGTTCGGCGGTAGTGCCCACTCTGGAGGGCAGCCGTCCCCTTTTAGTGGAGATACAGGCGCTGACCAATATTACCAGTTTCGGTTTACCCCGGCGCACTGCCAACGGTGTGGACTTTGGCCGGCTATTAATGGTGGCCGCTGTTTTGAGCAAACGGGTGGGCTTGAAGCTGGGCAACCAGGACATCATGGTAAATGTTACCGGAGGGCTGAAAGTGGGAGAGCCGGCGGCTGATTTGGGGGTAGCGCTGGCTATAGCCTCCAGCTATAAGGATGTCGGCGTTGACGAGGGGCTGGCGGCCGTGGGGGAGGTGGGGTTGAGCGGCGAGCTGAGAACGGTATCTCAAATGGACAGGCGTATAGACGAGGTGACGCGGCTGGGCTTCAGGCGTTGCCTGGTACCCCGCAGTAGTAACGGGATAGAAGCTATTCATGATAACATAGAGGTAATACCGGTAAGCACGGTAAGAGAGGCTATCAGGTTGGGACTGGTGAGAAGCAGGGGGAAGTTAGCCGGGGACTGAGAGGGGAGATATATCTGGGTTTGGCATGATGAACAACGGGGGAAAGGTCGGTGCTGTAATTGCGGCGGCGGGTGAGAGCGAGCGGATGGGTGGCGTAAACAAGCTGTTTGCCCCGCTTGCCGGTAAACCGATTTTGGCCCGCGTGCTGGATGTCTTTGAGCGTTGTAATGCAATCAGCCAGGTAGTGCTGGTTACCAGCGAGCCAAATATTAACCGCTGCCAGCAACTGGTAGACGCACAGCAGTGCTATAAAGTGACGGACATCTGTATTGGCGGTGAGCGCCGGCAGGACTCGGTACGGGCAGGCGTAAAGAGGCTAAAAGGCTGTGGGTGGGTGGTGGTGCATGACGGGGCCAGACCGCTGGTTACGGAAGATATAATTACCAGTGGGCTGGCTGAAGCCGCGATAACAGGCTCTGCCGTAGCGGCGGTGCCGGTAAATGAGACGGTAAAAATAGCCGGCGATGACCTTTTTGTAAGAGAGACGCTTATGAGGAATAACCTGTGGGTAGTGCAGACCCCTCAGGTATTCCGGTTTGATATTATAGATACGGCTTTAAAGCAGGTTAAGACTGAT
>CAYYQY010000056.1:0-6631 GCA_964473905.1 uncultured Dehalococcoidales bacterium
GCTTCAACCTGCTGTTTTACCGTCTCTACGTTAACGCCGAGCTCCTTCAGTATATCACTAACCAGGCCTTTCTCCTGCAATAGCAGAGCGAGCAGGATGTGTTCCACATCCCACTGGCTGTGGTGGTACTGCGCTACCAGCTGCTGGGAATTTGCCAGCGCCTCCTGTGCTTGCTCGGTAAATCTATCCTGTCTCATATCTAAGCGCCCCCTACCTTTTCTAGGAGCTTGCTTTGCTGGTGGCTGCAGCCTCCTCGGCTTTCAGCTTGTCTTTGTACGCAATCACCCTAGAGCATTCCGGACCCTCGCACTCAAGATTCCTGCCCAGTTTTTTAGATTTTTTAGCCAGGGCCTTTGAGGTATCCCTGGTGGGGGCCTCTTTATATTTCTTATAGCCGGTACATCCTGTCGACCAGTCCTTGTAGACAATTATGGTTACATCGTCATCCACAGCATCACAATAGATTGTCGTTGCCGTTACCTGCCAGTCTACCATATGGGCACCTCCATGAATCTCACAGGTTTTATTCCCTAAATATATCACAGCCCACCAAGGCTAAGCTACCGGTCAAGACTCTCTTTTTCCTCATATTTCTTCAGTTGTGCTGTCATCTCTTCCACCTGTTGTTGCAGCTCGGCCATGTGCTGGGACATGCGCATAATCACCTCAACGCCGGCCAGATTAACACCCAGGTCATCCATCAGCGCCTTGGCCTGGCGGAGCAGGGTTATATCTCTCTCTGAATACAGGCGTATATTGCCCCGCGACCGGAACGGTTCCACGACCCCGATCTTCTCGTAGTAACGCAGGGTATAGGTCTGCACGCCGAGCATATGGGCAGCTACGCTGATAACGTAACATGGTTCGTTATTTCCTCTCTCCATAAACCATATCTCCTTTAGCCCCCGGGCCTCAGCTCACGGAGTTGTTCGAACAGTTTTTTCTCCTCGTTCGAGAGCCTGGTCGGCAGTACAATGTTCACTTTGGCCAGCAGGTCGCCATATTTAGAGTTTCCCATATGGGGCATGCCTTTACCGTTGAGGCGGAACGTACTGCCATTCTGCGTCTCCGGGGGTATTTTTAGCGCCAGCTTTCCCTTGAGAGTGGGTATTGTAACTTCTCCGCCCAGTATTGCTGTGGTCAGGGGTACAGCTATATCTACGTGTAAATTATCATCATTCCGCTCAAATAGCTGGTGAGGCTTGATGGAAATAATCAGGAACAGGTTACCAGCCGCGGCGCCGCCGTACCCCGGGCCTCCCTTGCCGGCAAGGCGCACCCGTGAGCCGTTTTTTACACCGGCCGGAATTTTAGCCTCAATACGCTTCACCGAAGCCACTACTCCCGCACCCCGGCATATGGAACAGGGCAGGTTCTGAATATAACCCGTCCCTTTGCATCCGGAGCAGGGCTCCTCCGCCTGAAGTGAAATAGTTCTGGTTGTGCCGCTATAGGCCTCTTCCAGCGTTATTTCAACCGCATACTCCATATCCTGACCGCGCCGGGACCTGGGACGTCTTTCCCGCATGCCACCGCCGAAAAGGTCACCGAACAGGCCGCCTAAATCGGACTCTTCAAAGTGGAATCTCTGCTTGGCACCAGCCCGGCCAAAGTCCCGGAAAGGTCCCTGCTGCTGCGTCTGGGCGAACTGGTCTGCATATTGCCACTTATCGCCATACTGGTCATACTTTTTCCGGTTCTCT
Organism: uncultured Dehalococcoidales bacterium; assembly: GCA_964473905.1. Lineage (GTDB taxonomy): Bacteria > Chloroflexota > Dehalococcoidia > Dehalococcoidales > CAYYQY01 > CAYYQY01. The sequence continues at coordinate 1,704 of CAYYQY010000056.1, forward strand.
TTATCGGAGAGCACTTCGTACGCCTGATTAATCTTCTTGAACTTGTCCTCTGCCGATTTGTCACCCTGGTTAACGTCGGGATGGTATTTGCGCGCCAGCTTACGGTAAGCCTGCTTGATTTCACGCTCATCAGCGTTCCGGTTAATACCCAGGATATCATAGTAGTCCTTACCTGCCATTCATATCACCCGAATAAGAGTATTACTAAGCTACTATATTATAAAATGACTTGCAACTGCTGTCAAATATTTACTTAAATATATAAAATATAAGATGCAGCATTAATGACAAATATTTATTAACTTATTATAATATAGATAGTCAAGGGACGAGAAAGAGAATAGCGAGAGGGATTATATATGCCGGGAGCACAGATACGGCAGCTTCAGGCATATCATGTTACATTCTGACGGCTTAAATACTGACAAAACAGAGGCCGTTTTTGAGGACGGTGTGCTCACGTTAAGTATTTATAAAGCTGAGGAGGCTAAACCAGGGGTGATAAAGGTAAAACCAAAGGGCGATACCGGGGATAAAAAGTAATGAGACTCCGCCGGGGGGAACTGCTCTCTCAGGTAGTTAAATCCATATCTTGCTGTAAAATGTCTATAAACTGGTGCAGTATCCTGGCCGTAGCTCCCCAGATAACCCGGTTCTGGTAATGGTAAAAGTAAGACGTAAACTCACTACCGTCCACGGTCCTGGTCTCCAGAGACATGTTACCGATGTCAAGCAGCGCTTTGATGGGCACTTCAATCAGTTCTTCAACTTCATCATGGGAAACATCGAACTGATATGGCCAGGGGATGGCTGCAACAAAAGGTGAAATCACATAGCTTGAGACCTCGGTAACAAAGTCATCCAGCTCACCCAGTATTTCGACATCTTCGGGATTCAGACCAATTTCCTCAGTGCACTCTCTTAAGGCTGTATCCAGGAGGCTGCGGTCACTGTTATCATAAGCGCCACCGGGAAAAGATATCTGCCCCTTATGGTTCTTTAGTGCCTGTGTCCGCTTGGTGAATAGAACGCAGCATTCGCCATCTTTATTATAGATGGGGATTAAGACTGCGGACGGTGTCAGTCCGGAGTTAAGTATGTATTGCGTTGTCCTCCGGGAAAGGATTTGCTTAATTCTCTGCTTCATCAGCTTCTATGATAGCATTATTATTAAATTATGGACAAACGAACTATTGACAAATAGACAAATTTATGTTTAATATTAGAAAACTGAATATGGAAAAGGCTGGGAACAGGACTAGTAGGCTTCAAGCGAGGCACAGAGAGTCGGGTAAGGTGTGAGCCGATGCTGGCGCAGAGGTTGAATGGGCCTGGGAGCTGCAAACCGAAAGTGTAAAACGAGTAGGCTTTGACGTAAGGGAAGCGTTATAAAATCCCAGGGTATCGGGCCAGGCAGGTTAAATCTTGGGTTCTGTACCTGAAGAAGATGGGCTACCTGTTGTTTTCGGGTAGTCTAAAGAGGGGTGGCACCGCGGAAGTAAGCCTCCCGTCCCTTCAAGGGACGGGAGGCTTTTTATTTAAGGAGGTTACGGCTATGTGTATTCATAATCGGAGGTGGCCCCCGGGGGCCAAGAAATTTAAAAATAGCGGTTTATCAGGTTAAACAAATTTATAGAGGAGAATAGAATAAAGTGGATAGAACAAAGTTTCTTCTTGATGAAAAAGAAATACCAAATGCGTGGTACAATATCCAGGCCGATTTGCCGGAGCCGATGTCACCACCCTTACACCCGGCTACGGGGCAGCCATTAACCCCTGACGACCTGGCACCACTGTTTCCCATGGAGCTCATTAAACAGGAGATGAGCACCGAGCGGTGGATTGACATCCCTGAAGAGGTGCATGATATCTACCGTCTATGGAGACCAACCACCTTGTTCCGGGCGCACCAGCTGGAGAAAGCCCTGGATACGCCAGCCAAGATTTACTACAAGTACGAGGGTTCCAGCCCGCCGGGAAGCCATAAACCAAATACCGCGGTAGCGCAAGCCTACTACAACAAGATGGAAGGTATCAAGCGTATAGCTACCGAAACCGGGGCCGGGCAGTGGGGAAGCGCCCTGTCCTTCGGCGGTGCCCTTTTCGGGCTTGAAATCAAGGTGTACATGGTTGCCATAAGCTATCATCAGAAGCCTTACCGCCGTATTATGATGGAAGCCTGGGGCGGCAAATGTGTGCCCAGTCCCAGCCCTGATACACAGGTGGGCAGAGACATGCTGGCCAAAGACCCGGACTGCCCCGGCAGCCTGGGACTGGCTATCAGTGAGGCGGTAGAAGATGCCGTATCCCGCGATGATACCCATTACTCACTGGGTAGCGTGCTCAACCATGTGCTTTTACATCAGACCATCATCGGGCTTGAAGCCAAGAAGCAGATGGAGATGGCTGGTGACTATCCGGACATCATCGTTGGCTGTATCGGCGGCGGCTCAAACTTCGCCGGTCTGTACCTGCCCTTCGTCAAGGATAAGATTGACGGGACAAATCCTGACCTGCGCGTTATCAACGTTGAGCCGGCAAGCTGTCCTACCCTGACCAAGGGACCATATGCCTACGACTTCGGCGATTCAGCCGGGCTTACGCCGCTGCTCAAGATGTATACCCTGGGACATGGCTTTATGCCGCCACCGGTTCATGCTGGAGGGCTGCGCTATCATGGCATGGCGCCTATCATAAGCCACCTGTATAAACTGGGGCTGGTTGAAGCCAGGGCTGAGCACCAGTTGGGCACCTTTGAAGCCGGCATTACCTTTGCCCGCACCGAGGGTATACTCAGCGCACCCGAGCCAATGCACGCTATCAGGGTAACTATTGATGAAGCTCTCAAGTGCCGCGAGTCCGGTGAAGCCAAGACCATCCTGCTGGCGCACAGCGGGCACGGACATGTTGATATGGCAGCTTACGATGCCTACCTGTCCGGCAAGCTTACCGATTACGAGTATCCTGAGGAGAAGGTAAAAGAGGCGCTGGCTTCGCTGCCTCAGGTCTAGTTACCGTAAGGAGTGAAGCCGTTATTTACCCGTTGAGGGTTGGTATTGACAGAGCTGTCGTTAGCTTTATATCCCCCTCTCCTTTTTCAGGAGAGGGGGATAACTGTATCAAGCGTGAATGGAGAACTCCCCCGAAATGTTTTGCCTGAATTTCATACTAGTGGTAAAATAACAAAATAATGAAAGAGCAAAGCCTGAAATACGCCGGGAATCTGGTGCTCTCACTGCTTTTGGTACTGTCTTTGTGCCTGGGTGCTGGCTGTATCTACATCGAGACGCCATCATCAGAACCGCCCACACAGGAACCTCCGGTAGCAACGGCACCTGCCGAACCGGAATGGACACTGCCTCCCTCCGATAGCAGCGGTCCGTCGTTACCTGATTTCGTGTCGGGGGTGGCGCTGGTGAAACCTTCGGTAGTGTCTATCAGTACCGAGGTGGTGACATACGATATTTTCAACCGGCTGTATACCCAGGAGGGTGCTGGTTCGGGGTGGATTATTGACGAGAGCGGCTACATCGTTACCAACAATCACGTGATAGAAGGGGCGAGGACGATTACGGTGACACTCACCGATGAAAGGTCTTTTTCGGCGTCCGTAGTGGGCAGTGATGCTCTTACTGACATGGCGGTACTAAAAATAGAGGCGCCAGATTTGGTTCGAGCGAATATAGGAGATTCTTCGGAGCTCAGGGTTGGCGAGTGGACACTGGCCGTAGGCAACTCGCTGGGTCTGGGCATAAGCGCCAAGCAGGGAATAATCAGCCGGGTAGGGGTTGTCGTGGCCGTATCCTCGGCACAGACACTGCGCGACCTTATTGAAACCAGTGCTGCCATTAATCCCGGCAATAGCGGCGGCCCCTTGGTCAATATGAAGGGCGAGGTAATCGGTATTACCAGTGTCAAGATTTCCGCCGTTGGCGTTGAGGGCATGGGTTACGCTATCAGCACCCAGATGGCTACCCCGATAATTGAGGAGCTGGTGCAGAAGGGTTACGTTGTCCGTCCCTGGCTGGGCATAGGCGTGAGCGATGTAGACCCCTGGCTGGCTATGAGGTATGAACTGGCTGTTGACAGCGGTGCCTTTATCACGCAGGTATCGGCGAACAGTCCGGCGAGCAGGGCCGGTATAATGCCGGGAGACGTGATTGTCAGCTTTGACGGTAAACCGGTGACGAATGCCCAGCAGCTGATGACGGAGATACACACCCACGATATAGGCGATGAGGTAGAGATGACCTTCTGGCGGGGCGATGTAAAAAATACTGTCTATGCCACCCTTGGCGAGATACCGCCGCCCTAGTCTAGTCCAGCCTCTTTATCCCCAGCAGCACGCTGTGCCCGCCGAGTTTATATTCCTCGTTGAAGGTACCTGCTTCAGGCACTCCGTTAAGTAGCTCTCGGGACAGAGTTTCCTGCCTGATATACCGGGCTAAATTTGCATCTGCCATGACTTTATCTATGTAGTCATCCCCCTGGTAGCAGGTTATTATATAGTCCGCGATGTCAAAGCCAGCGCTCCGCCGCATGTTCTGCAGACGGTGCACGATTTCCCTGGCCATGCCTTCGTCAGCCAGTTCGGGTGGTATCTTCGTGAAGATAGCCACTGGATTTCTCATATCTGACCCTTTAACCACGTAGTACTCCTGCCCATCAAGAGCCCGAACTTCACCGGAACGTTCAATCTTAACTTCTTTGACGTTCAGTTCCTCCCTAATTTGTGGTTCAAGCCTTTTTAAGCTGGCTTGCTCTTTGCTGTCGGCCACGCCAACTACGACATACTCGAGCGGCTGGCGTACCTTGATGCCGGCCTCGCTGCGGGCTGCCCGCCCATCGCTGGATACTTTCATGGCCAGTTGAATATCATCCATCAAGTTATTATCGATTTTACTTGTTTCGGCTGCCGGGAAGTCGGC
>CAYYQY010000057.1:0-6317 GCA_964473905.1 uncultured Dehalococcoidales bacterium
TCTGGGGTTTTGCCTCGGCAAAACAGGTGGATTACGAGGAGAAGGTGCTGAGGCATATTATAGATGAAACCGGAGGCAGGATGATACCGGAAGACGTTTACCAGCGTTGGGTGCCCTACACTGCCAACAACTGGGTAAGGGATAATAACGGCTGCCGCATGATGCGAGTCGGCGGCGGTTACTCGGTAACTAACGGCTCGCTTGACTCCCTTGACGATGCGGAAAGAAGCTTCCCGCCTTCGTGGGAGATTGTGGATAAATATACTCCGCCCTTCCTGGATAGTGACCACCCGGCCTGGGTAGCCCCCTATGACTTCGGGCACCACGCCCTGGCTGAAACCGACTTTCCCCGTGAGAAAACGGACGAGAATGACATTATACTGTTAAACGCCCTTCTGGAAGCAGCGCGCAGATGTGTAGACGATAACGTTCTCGGCGGCCTTACCAGTGTCGGCCCGGGCAGCATAATATGGCCGGCTTTCCCCAACTACAAGGTGATACTGCCCAGAATTAAAAGGGTTCTTGACCCGAATAACGTAGCTAATCCAACGCGAATGATCGATGTAACGAAAATAAAGTAATTCAAACCTTTTACTACTGAAGAACCGGGGCCCCTATATTTATGATAGCACCCGTTTTCACTTTCGCCGTCGTCACTGGCTTCACGCAGAGACCACAGTTATATCGACAGCAGCAAGGGATTGTGCTAAAATTCCATTAGCCATAATTCAGGTACCAGTAATCGGTACCTCTGTTCACATTTGACTCAAGTTAAACACAAAGGAGAAGCAATATGAATGCAAGAGACCCGGTAATCGTTAGTGGAGTTAGAACCGCCATCGGAACTTTTGGCGGTGTCTTGAAAGATGTCTCCGTCGTGGATCTGGGCAAGTTAGTTATCAAGGAAGTAATGAAGAGGGCCGGTGTCAGACCGGTAGTTGCTGAGGAGGTAAAGGCGGCAAGGCCCAGTATACTGAAAGATGTGGAAAAGAGCCCGGTGGAAGCCAAATACATGGACTGGGATGAAAGCCTGCACCCGCTGGAGATAGACGAAGTACTGATAGGTAACGTCATCCAGGGCGGTCAGGGACAAAATACGGGCAGACAGGCCAGTATCCGGGCTGGTGTACCCCAGGAAATAAACGCTATTACCATTAATAAGGTATGCGCTTCGGGCATGAAAGCCGTAGCCCTGGCTGCCCAGGCAATTAAAGCCGGCGATGCCAACGCCATTATCGCGGGGGGTATGGAGAGCATGAGCACCGTACCCTACGCTCTACCCAAAGCACGCTGGGGATACCGCATGGATGTTAGCTCCAAGGGCGAAATCATGGACATGATGGTCTACGACGGGCTTTACGAAATATTCTACAACTACCACATGGGTGTAACGGCAGAGAATATTGCCCGGGACTACGGAATTTCAAGATTGGAGCAGGACCAAGTCGGGGCTGAGAGCCACCACCGGGCGCTTAAAGCGATAAAAGACGGTATCTTTGCCGAAGAAATCGTACCGGTAGAGATTCCACAGCGGAAAGGCCCGCCCAAGGTAGTTGATACTGACGAGAGACCCATGGACACCGACGCAGAGAAAATGGGTAAACTGGCACCGGCTTTTATAAAGGACGGCACAGTTACGGCAGGCAACGCCTCGGGTATCAATGACGGCGCTGCCGCTCTGCTTGTCTGCTCACGGGAGTTTGCCGAGAAGAACGGCCTTGAAATTCTGGCAACCATCGCCGGTTATGCTTCCGGCGGCGTAGACCCCCAGTACATGGGACTCGGGCCGATACCGGCCACACGCAAACTACTTAACAAGCTCAATTACTCCATAAACGATATAGACCTCTTTGAGTTGAATGAAGCCTTCGCCTCTCAGGCTATAGCCTGCCTGAGGGAACTGGGATTGCCCAAATACGGCGAAAGCAAGGAGTTCTGTGACCCGGGCTGTGAACGCGTCAACCCCTACGGCTCTGGTATTTCTCTCGGTCATCCCGTCGGCTGCACCGGTGCCCGCATTCTGGTAACGCTGGTTAACGACATGAAGAGGAAGAATGTGCGTAGAGGTCTTGCCAGTCTGTGCATCGGCGGCGGCCAGGGTATGTCCATGATTTTGGAGAGATAGCCGGTTATTTAAACCATTAACTATAAACTATATATAGCTCTTCGCTATAACTAATACCCGGAGCGTTTGCCGGTAAACTGCAGATGGCTCCGGGTATTAGTTTGTGGATTAGAAGTTGAACAAGCTAACGCGGGGTGATAATATGCTCATAGGGAAATAGACCGATGACAGCTTATATACCCGATACGATGCCTTGCTTTTAACAGGCAGTAGCACCAGTACCACTTTGCGGAGTGAAACGTTGAAAGAGAGCGAAAGTCCAAAAGATCCTTTAGCCGGTAATCCGGAAACAAGGCGAAAACAGTTTAATCATCTGGTAGGCTGGGAGGTAACTCTTGAAGGGACAGAACGGATATACCAGACGCTGGTCACCCGTTCGCCTACCGGCATCTATATCATCCTGGACCGGCAGTTTGTATATGTGAACCCCCAGTTCCAGATATATACGGGATTCACTGAAGATGAACTGCTGGCTATGAATACTTGGGAGCTGGTTCACCCCGATGATCGAGATGAAGTCAGGAAGAACGCTCTGGCAATGCTAAAAGGCAAACGGACTTCCCCCTACGAGTTCAGAACGTTTATGAAGAGCGGAGACATCATATGGACGGTCGGCACGGTGGCCTCCGTACAGTACATGGGAAAACGCGCTACTCTCGGCAATTTCGTGGATATTACAGACCGTAAGAAAGCCGAAGACGCATTACAGGAATCCGAAGAGAAATATAGAAGCCTGTTTGAAGAGGGTAACGACGCCATCTTCCTGATAGATGCCAACACCGGGCTCATCACGGACGCCAATAGAGAAGCGGAGCGGCTTCTGGGCTACTCTACGCACGAAATAATAGGCATGCATCAATCCCAGCTGCATCCTACCGACCAGGCTGACTATTATTCAGATAAGTTCAAGATGCTCCTTGAGGTAGAACCGGCTACAGACTTTGAGACAGATGTCATCCGCAGAGACGGCACCATCGTCCCGGTATTTATCAGCGCCAGCGTCATTCAGCTTCGCGGCGGCAGGTTGGTGCAGACCATATTCAGAGATATTACCGAACGTAAAAGAATGGAGAAAAGGTTGCGCGAGCTGTATGAAGAGGAGAAAACGCTGCGCCAGGAGCTGGAAGAGGAAATGGAGAGCAGGATTGAATTTACCCGGGTACTGGTGCACGAGTTAAAAACGCCGCTAACCTCGGTGCTGGCCTCCAGCGAGTTGCTGGTTGCCCAGCTCAAGGAAGATACCTCGCTGGCGCTCGCAAAAAACATAAACCGCGGGGCATCCAACCTCAATACCAGAATTGATGAACTGCTGGATTTGGCCAAGGTGGAGACAGGCATGCTACAGATGAAGCTGGAACCGGTAGACCTGCTACCACTGCTTTTTGCCGTTCATGACGAGATGGCCCCGGTCATTTCCGGCCGCACACAATTGCTCACTCTGGAGCTTCCGGCTTCGCTGCCGTCGGTTAACGCAGACGAGAACCGCTTACGACAGGTGGTGCTGAATCTCCTCATTAACGCTTTTAAGTTCACCCCCGAGGGAGGTACAATTACCCTGAGAGCCCGGGCCACGGCTACTTCTGTTGTCGTAGAAGTACAGGATACCGGCCCCGGTATATCCAAGGAGAACCAGAAGCGACTGTTTGAACCCTATCACCGCCTGGAGAATGACCGGGAGCGCCTAGACGGACTGGGACTCGGACTTGCTTTGTGTAAGACTTTAGTTGATCTTCACGGGGGCCGTATATGGATAGAAAGCATTGTTGGTAAAGGTTCAACTTTCAGCTTCTCGTTACCCCTGAAAGTCAGTGGCCACCGTACCAAGAGTACCAAGAGGAGAATCTGGTAATGAAAGTGCTAATCATTGAGGATGACCGGGACATTGTGGAAACCATTTCACTGGCCTTACGCATACGCTGGCCCGAAGCCAAGCTGGTATCCACCCACCTGGGTGAGAAGGGTATCGAACTGGTGGAAACAGAAGACCCCGACGTCGTTATTCTCGACCTCGGTCTTCCCGATATAAGCGGCTTCGAGGTACTGAAACAGCTCCGCCTTTTTTCTTCGGTACCCGTTATCATACTTACTGTAAGAGCCGAGGAAGCCGATATAGTCAAGGGTCTGGAATGGGGAGCCGATGATTATGTCATCAAGCCCTTTAGCCAGCTGGAGCTCCTGGCCCGATTAAAGGCACAGCTACGGGGACGGGTCCAGTCCCCGGAAGATACGCCGCTTACCTGCGGACCGCTGCACTTTGACCCGTCCACCCGCCAGCTCACCAATGGGGACAGGGAGGTAACACTCACCCGCACCGAGGCTTATATTCTGCACCACATGATGAAAAATGCGGGGCACGTAGTCACGCATGCCAGCCTCGCCGAGCAGGTCTGGGGCGAAGACTACCCGAGTGCCGCCGATAGCCTGAAAGTGCACATCCGACGGCTAAGGGAAAAGATAGAGGCAGACCCTAGTCATCCGCAGTACATTCTTACCAAATCCGGAGTCGGCTACCTTCTGGCCAGACCCAACAGGTCTTGAGCCTGACTTCGGTCTGTTCCAGCCGATACACCTGTATTTATCCAAATACTTTTACTAACCGGGCATTACCTTTAGCCAGATCAGCTATCTACCGAGCAATCGCTTCCATCTCACCAGACATTTTCCCCATAAAATTTTACCAAACTGTAACTTTTTTGTAACTCTATTTCTGTTTTTTCAAACCGTCCGTAACCAGTCTTTAACTTGGCAATTATAGACTTTAACTGATAATGAAGGTCAGATTAATTGCCCTGGGAGACGAAACAATGCTGAGGAAACTCACTGCCTCCCTGCCCGAGGAGGATATTGAGGTGGTGAGTATGGTAACGCTTACGGACCTGGGTAAGTTTGACATAGCGGTGGTGGATAGCTCTACCGAAAAAGCGGCGGAGACATGCAGCTATATCAGGAATGTCTGGTATATCCCGGTAGTCTTAATGGTCAGGAGACGGCAAAAAGACTGGCAACGGTTCCAGTCAATAGATACCGATGCCTATATAACCGAAGATGCGAGCAGTGCCGAGCTTCTGGCCCGCATACGAGCCATTGTACGCCGCCGCTCAAAATAAAAAATGCCCTTACTAAATATCGTGGCCGGTCTGGTGCTATTTACATAGCTACCAGATTTCAAGCCAGACTGTTTACTCTAGCCTCGTAACTTTGCTATCGGACAGTCAAGCTGTGTGAGAGTAAGCCGATGGCTTATTTCCGCCACCGGTGTATATATGATAGAATTCTCCTGGTACATTCCATTGTCATTCGTTCATTAAGCCACCTCGCATTTCCGAGAACAATAACGGGAAGGTAATTTTTTATTGAGCAAATCCACCGGCGAAGAAATAGTAAGGAGTAACTGCCGCACCTGTCACGGCGGCTGCGGCGTGCTGGTACACCTCAAAGATGGCCGTATTACCAAGATTGACGGTGACCCCGATTTCCCCACCAACCGCGGCAGCATGTGCAGCAAAGGTCTGGCTACCGTGCAGATGGTCTACCATCCGGACCGGCTCCATTACCCCCTTAAGCGAGCCGGGAGTAAGGGAGAAGGTAAATGGCAGCGGATTACCTGGGACGAGGCACTGGAAACAATAGTAGACAAACTAAAGCAGGTAAAGAGCCGGTACGGCAGCGAGTCCATCGCCCTGGGCCAGGGAACAGGCAGAGATTACGATGCCTTCCTGTCACGCTTTGCCAACCTGCTGGGCACGCCCAATATATTCGGCGCCGGCCACATGTGCTATCTCTCCCGGGTGGGAGCGGCACAGATTACCTGCGGTAATCTGCCGGTTTGCGACTATGAATCAGGTCCGGCGTGCATAATGGTATGGGGCAATAACCAGGTAATCGCCAATGCCGATGAGTACACCGGCGAAAACCTGAGCCGGGCGCTCTCCCCACAAACGAAGCTCATAGTAGTTGACCCCAGGCTCACCTGCCTGGCAAGTAGAGCCGATATCTGGCTCCAGCTAAGACCGGGCACGGATACCGCTCTGGCGCTGGGCATGGCCAACGTCATAGTAAACGAGAAGCTATATGACAGAGATTTCGTAGAGAAACACATCCATGGCTGGGACGAATTTGTAAAGCGGGTAAATGAGTATCCGCCGGACATGGTTGAGGCAATCACCTGGGTTCCGGCCGATAAAATAAGACA
>CAYYQY010000058.1:0-5910 GCA_964473905.1 uncultured Dehalococcoidales bacterium
TAAGGGTAGACTTACCATGGTCAACATGCCCGACAATAACAACGTCTAAACTCACTAATATCCTCCCGAATTTGCTCGCCTGAATACCGGCAAGCCAGCTACATGTATCCCAGGGCACGGAGCTTCTGCATGGTGAAGCTGTTTTCCTTGTCCTGCGCGCGCCCCGCCCTCTCCGCAACCCGAGTCGTCTTTAGCTCTTCAACTATCTCGTCTATGCTAGCCGCTTCGGACTGGACAGTAAAAGTGCATGGCTCACAGCCCAGGCTGCGGTACCTGCTGCCTTCCCTGGCATAATACATCGGGTTTACCGGGATACCTTCGCGCTTGATATACTCCCAGACATCAAGCTCACGCCAGTGCAGTATGGGATGGACTCGCATGTGAGTCCCCGCCATTACCAACCCCTGGAACTGGTCCCACATCTCCAGCGGCTGGTCCTGATAGTGCCACTTGAACTCTTCGTCCCGCGGTGAGAAATACCGCTCCTTGGCGCGAATACCGTGCTCGTCTCTCCTGATAGCCAGAATCAGGGCATCAAAGCCGTATTCATTCAGGCATTGCCGCAGCGCCTCCGTCTTCAACCGGGCACAGCACTCAAACTTCCCATTCTCCGGGCTGATCCCCTCGTCAAACGCGGCTTGATTTCTGGCCACTATCAGGTCCAGATTCCATTCTCTGGCGAGACTGTCTCTGAACTCGTACATCTGCTTGAACTTGTACCCGGTATCTATATGAATTACCGGGAAGGGTATTTTACCGAAAAAGGCCTTCCGGCAAAGCCAGAGCATATCCGTACTGTCCTTGCCGGTACTCCACAGCACCGCCAGGTTTTTAAACTCGGCATACGCCTCTCTTATGATGTAGAGACTGCGGTTCTCAAGGTCTTTTATGTCCAGCATGGCAATTTCTCTGCTCCTTGGTTAAAACAAAGTGTTTATCAGTGTCCCGAGATTAACGCCGATAAGAGCCAAGCCAACCAGTATCCCCAGCAACCGGGCCGGCATTCTGCTGCACAGGTACGCTGCCAGTGGCGCGGCAATAGCACCGCCGATAATCAGCACGCCTATCATACTCCAGTCATAATCTTCAGTGCCCAGGACAACAAAGAAGGTTATCGCGATAGCCAGCGTTATAAAAAACTCCGCCAGGTTTACAGTGCCGACAACCTTGCGGGGTTCCTCGTTTTCGGTAAGGATAAGCCCCGGCGTGGCTATAGGGCCCCAGCCCCCGCCACCGACGGCATCAAAGAACGCGGCGATAAAACCAAGAGCCACGATTTTCCGGGAGGAGACCTTGGGATGGGAGAGTGTCTTCACCAGCCGCGACGGAGAAGAATCCCCTCTGGTTCTTAAAAACCGGTAGAGCATCAACGCTCCCATGATAAACAGGATACCGGCTACATAGGGCTTCATGACATTGCCCGGCAGGGAGGCAAGGAACCAGGCACCCAAGACGCCGCCGATAACCCCCGGTATAACCAGCCGCAAAAGCCACTCTTTTTTAACGTTACCGAACTTCCAGTGTGAAATGCCCGAAAAGAAGGTGGTGAATATCTCCGCGGTATGTATGCTGGCACTGGCCAGGGCGGGCATAATGCCTATCCAGATAAGGATTGATGCGGAAAAGGCCCCGTAACCCATACCTACCGTACCATCAATAAACTGGGCAAGGAAACCGATGATGCCATAAATTATCAGTAATATTGCTCTACTCATGCTCAGCTCTTAACCTCCGGTTTTTCAGTCCAGGTAGCCCAAGGCCTTGAGCCTGGTCTTGACCTCCTCTTCCTCCTCCTCGCTGAAAGCTTCCGCCTCATCCTCCCCTTCATCCTTGAGAACCTCTGCCAGCACAAAGCTGACATATTCATCTACGGAGCCAAAACCAGTAGTTTTGACCCGTTCCTCTATCCTCCGGTAAAGCTCATTGGATATATAAACCCCTTTACTTTCAGCTTCCTCTTTCATCAGTCCTCCTTCAGGTAACCGAGTTTCTTGAGTCTATCTCTTATCACCCTGACTTCCTCTGCGGTCAGCTTTTCCTCGTACTTGATTTCCCCGCCGGAAGCCAGAGTCCGCATCACGAAGACGATGAACTCGGTGACACTGGAAAAGCCGGTACTGGCTATCATCAGTCCCAGCCGTTTGTATAGCTCGCGGGGTATCTTAATAGTGACCTTATCTTCCATGACACTGCCGCAGCACTCTAATAGCACTCTAATTGTAGGCCGATTATAACCCAATACATCTGCACTGGCAAGCCCCATGCCAAAATTTATACACCAGCCTATATTCCCCTTACTATACCCCGACCATGTGTATACCAGCCGTGACCCGCTAATAATGATACGCAAGGTCTATTGACAAACGAAGCATTATATGGTAATTTTCTCTAGAGGTAGGATTTCTTTTAATAGGGGGGGGCGTAATGAAAAAGAATATGCGTCTGGTGTTTTCGATAGCCTTTGCTTTAATATTGGCCGTCATATGTCTGTGGCAGGTTCCTTCCGAAGTAAACGCCGTCCAGATGACCCTCCCCAGCTTACCGAACACCATGTATCAAGGCAACATCCAGAGCTTCTACGCCCAAGTCAATATCCAGGCGAATGAGCGTTTAGCCATAAACTATCTGAGGCTCAATATTACCGGGCAAACAAACGTGTACGCCAAGTTTGACGTCAACGGTAATATAATCAACCAGAGCGGGCATATTGTTAATATTACCCGTATATCCTCTCCGTACTACAGCACCGGCACCCGCTATGGTTACGGCTATGGCTACGGCCCCACCTTGGGCTACGGCTATGTGGAGTACTACTGCGGGAGCGGTTATGGTTATGGCTATGGCCCCGGTTCCGCACAAACAACCCAGCTTAGGTACCTGGTTGTACTGAACACCAGCGGTATGAACCTCGGTGCGCACCAGGCACAGCTGGTAGCGAATGTTACCTGTGGTGGGTTTGAACCCGAAGATTTCAACGAAGATGTGGTACCGCCAGTAGATAGCTTTCTGTCTGCTGTATATCCGTTCAGCATAATGGCTTTCCCAACGGGCGGTGGTGGTGGCGGCGGCCAGTTGCCCACCAAGAAGCTGCCCCTGCCCACGGATTTGAACCCGTATCTTGACAGTAACGGCAATACAACGCAGGACCTTATCCTGACCACACCCGACGGTGCCATTACCATAATCATCCCCGCCGGGACACAGATGCTGGATGCCGACGGAAACCCGATAGGTACCATAAAGGTCATTGTACTGCATACGCCGCCGCCACCACCCGGCTACACGCTGGTTGGTCCTGCCTATGAGTGTGTGCCGGACGGAGCGACCTTTGACCCGCCGCTGGCGTTTGTCTTCCAGTATGACCCGGCAAACATACCCGAGGGTGGTAGCGAGTTGAACCTTATTATAGGCTGGTGGGACGGCAGCGAGTGGCACATGTTGCCCACAGCCATAAATACCGTAATGAATACCGTTACCGCTCAAGTACCGCACTTTACGCCGTTCGCTATCTTGGGCAAGCTCCCTCCGGAAGCGGCTGCGTTTACCGTAAGCAACCTGGACATATCTCCGGCTGAGGCCAACATAGGTGATACGGTAACCGTTACCACCCTGGTTACCAACAAGGGAGACCTGAGTGGCGAGTACAAGTTAAGTCTTGATATCAACGGGATTACCGTTACTTCATCAACCGTATCGCTGGACGGTAAAGCCAGCGAAGAGATAACATTCAATAGCAAACGTTATACCGCCGGCACCTATATCGTTAATGTCAACGGTCTGAGCGGTGAGTTTACCGTAAAATCAGCAGCCGCCTTTACAGTGGGTGAGCTTATTATCACCCCCACCCAGGTTGAACCGGGAGAGAATGTCACTATAGAAGCCCCGGTAACCAACATTGGCCAGACCAGCGGCGACTACAGCTTCAACGTGAAGATTAACGGCGTGCTGGAAACTACCGGCACGGCAACAGTACCGGCAGGTGAGTCCACCATGGTGAACTTTACCGTTAGCCGCGATGCAGCCGGTACGTATGAGGTTAATATTGACAGTCAGACCGGCAGCTTCACCGTCACCGTTGAACCGCTCCTAGCCTGGTGGATATGGCTGATAATCGGGATTATTGTCCTGACAATTGCTATTGCTTTATCCATGGCGGTGACCAGGCGCAACTAGCAACAGTAATCTGGATAAAGCAGGCTGGATATCAAACCGGCGAGTAAAATAAGGGCGATAGAAGCTTCTATCGCCCTTGCTGGTTTATACGCGGCAACTTACGGCCAGCCTTCATCCCGGGCTCAACTTCAATCACTGTCTTGATACGCTCCGGACTGTCCGCGGCAAAAGCCCGCTTAAAATCCTCCAGGGGGAAACGGTGAGTTATCATTTCCGTAAGCATACCACCAAAACGCGAGTTAATCCTGGGTATATCTTTAAGTGCCATCTCAAAGTGGCTGCGGTTTGAGTTGACGCTGCCGACCACGACCTGATTATATCTGACTATCTGGCGCAACAGCTGAGCAGCATCCACCTGTATCAGGACTTCTTCCCGGGGAATACCGGTCATCACGTAAATACTGCTGCGTGACATATAATTGATTAGCTCTATAGCCGTAGCCGCCGCGCCGGCAGCCTCAAATACTATGTCCAGATGACCGGTTGCGCTACAGCAAAAGTCCACCATCTCCTTAGGCGATTTGTTCCTGGCATCTATGTATCCGGCCCCCATACGCCCTACCAGACGCACTTTGGGAGCATCTTCGGCCAATATATCGGCTACATAGGTAGTCACCTGCGCCAGCCTGAGCAGGGCGGTAGCGAGTAGCCCCAGCGGGCCGGCGCCAAGCACCAGCGCCGTCTTGCAGACACCCCAGTCAGCCGACTCAAAAGTATGCTCCGGGTGGGAGCAGTTCCAGGGAAGACGGGACTGAATAATCCGTATCTGTTCAATACCCTTTTCCGCTATGCTCAAAGGCTCGGTAAATACGGCAAGACTTGCTATTTCCGAGGGGACTTTCACCACGTACTGCTCCTGATCAACGACCAGCCCGGTGAGAAAACCGTCCCGCTTATGAATGCCGCGCTCCGTATAGAGCCCGGTCAGGCACATATCACTCTGATTATGGAAACAGGACTCACACCGGCCGCAGCCCCGGCGCACGGTAACACAAACCACGTCGCCCGGCGCCAGTGACTTTACTTCCCCACCCACTGCCTGGACCACCCCGACCATTTCATGCCCGATGACCATTTCATCACGGCCTTCGACTATATCATGCAGATTGTACCGGACTATACCGAAGTCGGTACCGTCCACTCCTACTTCCTTCACTCTCACCAGCACCTCATCCGGTCTATCTATAACCGGCTCCGGCACTTCAAAGAGGTGGACGCCCCCCCGTCCCCGCTTGATACCCACCGCCAGCATTTTTTCCTCCATGCCTCTTGCCTTAGGGTCTCAGATTTTATGCCAGCCCCGGTAAATTGTCAATAGTAGACCGGCATCGGCGGTAGTTTAGTTACGGGACTCACTTGACTTGGCAAATCTTACCCCATAAAATTACTAGCAGTATACGTAATAGGACAGGAGATAAGAGAGATGACGGTATTCCCGCGCCTGTCTCACCAGGAGAAAAAATAATGACTGATAACATAAAAATAGTGCCTGCCATTCTAACGGACGACCCTGAAGCCCTGACCAAAATGGTACGGCAGGCAGAAAGCTTTTGCGACTACGTGCAGTTTGATATTATGGACGGGCTATTCGTACCCTCACAGAGCATAACTCACGCCGATATAGCCAGACTGACCACGAACCTTAGCTGGGAAGCCCATCTCATGGTAGAACACCCGGAGGGCTACCTGGCAGACTTCAAGCAGGCCGGAGCCTCCAGGATAGTCTTTCATTACGAG
>CAYYQY010000059.1:0-5579 GCA_964473905.1 uncultured Dehalococcoidales bacterium
GGTAACCGGTATAGACCTAAGCCCCGTAAAATCAATCGAGTTTGATAGCCAGGGGCGGATAAAGCCGTTACTGGCTGAGGGTGAACTAACAACGATGGATGCGGGCAGCGTTATCGTGGCTATCGGTCAAACGTGGGACCTGTCCTGCCTGGATGGCAATAAGGGAATCAAGATGAGTGGTAATCGTACTATCCAGGTTGACCCCGACACTCTGGCAACCAGCGTTCCCGGCGTATTCGCCGGCGGCGACATTATTGATATAGCTACCGTGGTGGATGCCATTGCCGCCGGTAAGAAAGCGTCCGTATCTATCAACAGATACCTGAGTGACCTGGATCTACTGGCAGGCTTTCCCGCTGCACCGCAGCAAGTAGTTACACCTGAGGAGTCAATGCTGCCGCAATTCGTAGAACGCAGACAGCGCGTTAATATGCCGGTATTGCCGGACAACGAGCGAATATCTTCATTCGGTGAGGTGGACCTCGGTTTTTCACGAGAAGCAGCTATAGAAGAGGCCAGGCGGTGCCTTAACTGTCCTGTCTGCGGCAACTGCATCTTCAGCAGGTCACAAATGTGCTATGAAACCGCAACACGACTGCTTTAGCTAGTAAAGTAGCCGGAGTCTTCAACGGGGGGTGGCAAGAGTGAAACAAGCCAAATACGATGTAGCGATAATAGGCTCGGGTATAGGTGGCATGTGTGCCGCCGCCCTGCTGGCAAATGACGGTTACAAAGTACTGGTCGTGGAGAGACTGCCCCAGCTTGGCGGCAGGTGCTCCACTATAGAATATAAGGGATTCAAGATTCCCTATGTCGCTCAGGAGCAACCTGTAGTCGGCGTTACGTCATCTATATTTCAGGAGGTCGGTGCTGACTTCGACATGGCGCCGCAACCGCCTATTGTCTATCGCGTTAACGGGCAGGACCTGCAGCTCCCCCGCAAGGGCGGCGTCATATTTCTACTCCAACAGGTCTGCACTGAAGCTGAAATCAATCGTATTGGCGCAGCCCTCTTAAAGGCAAAGAACTGGGAGGTGGCCTCCACCTCAATCTCTTTCCGGGACTGGCTCCTGCAATACACCGATAACGAAGTGGCACTGAATATCTTTCAGAATGTCTTTGGCGTCCTCCTGGTAACCCGTATTGAGGAAGTGGCAGCCCGGGACGTTATCGGTTACTACAACCGCGGCATGAGAGAATGGAGCAATGCTGCTCGCCCACTCCGGGGCAACCTGGAGATGATGAAGTCGCTGGCCGGAGCTATTACCGGTAAAGGCAGCGATATCTGGCTCCAATCCGAAGCTAAACAGATACTCTCTGTAGACGGCACTGTCAGCGGTATAGTGGTGGATAAGGAAGGCGACGAAATTGAAATAGCCGCCAAGTCGGTAATCAGCAACGCCGGGCCCATGCAAACAATTCACCTGGCCGGCGAAGCTAACATGGAGAAAGGCTATGTCAAAGAGCTCTACGAAAATATCCATCATGGCTCTCAGATGCTCATCACCTTTACCAGTGATAAACCTCTTATTGAATATCCCGGAGGGCTGGGGCTGCTGGGATCAAGGCGGGTAGTAACCATTTCCACCATTACACTTACCTGCCCGGACGTATCGCCGCCGGGAAAATACCTGCTGGCAGCGCAGTGTATGCCAAAGACCGAAATCGGCATCCTGAACCCGCAGCACGAAATTGAAGCCGCTATTGAGGACCTGAGAGAAAACATACCAGGTTTTGATAAATATGCCGAGATTCTGAATGTATCTACCTTTTTCAACCCGGAGTGGCCCACGTACCGCAACCTGGCTGGCTATTATCCACCTCAAAAGACATCAATAACTAATTTATATAACGTGGGCGACGGTGTAGTTCCTTTCGGTCAGTGCGGGACGCCCGGTTCCGCCCTAACCGCCAGGATGGTAACCGAAGACATTAAAAACCGTATCAAGCCGGACGGATTATAGATAATATCTTCATTCCAAAATACGGAGTGAAAATAAAACTTAATATTTGGAGGTGGCTTTATGAACTAAGCTGGGAATGAATTATCTCCGGTCTAACAAATAAGTGGAGGTTACCCTATGGGTGTTAAGGAACAGCTGGTAGAGATTGTAGGTAAGGATAATGTTCTTGATTCCCCTGATGTTATCGGACGCTATGGAAAGGACTATAGT
Organism: uncultured Dehalococcoidales bacterium; assembly: GCA_964473905.1. GTDB lineage: Bacteria > Chloroflexota > Dehalococcoidia > Dehalococcoidales > CAYYQY01 > CAYYQY01. The sequence goes on from CAYYQY010000059.1 coordinate 2,175, forward strand.
ATCGAGAACGCGGGGCTATTTACATCTGTGGTACGGCCTAAAACTGTAGCTGAGGCACAGAGGATAATTCAGCTGGCCAACGAGGCGAAGTTTGCCGTCATACCACAATCTTCGAGAATACACTTTAACGGGGCTGCGATACCAAAAATGGGTGGCGTGGTGTTAGACCTGTCTGGAATGAACCGCATCGTCGAAATAGTGGATGACTCCATGGTAGCCCACATTCAGGTAGGCGTGAACTGGGAGCAGCTTCAGAACGCGCTGGAGGCCAAGGGATATCGCAGTATAATCCCACTATTGCCTCACGCTTCCCGGTCAGTAATCATGGACTGGCTGGAGAGAGAGCAACCGGTAATGCAGAATTACGAATCCTCGGGTTCATTACGCAGTTTGCAGGTTATCTGGGGTAACGGTGAAGAGTTCGTCACCGGTTCAGCGGCTATAGGCAGTTTCCGCCAGCCGGGTAACTTTGCCGATGGCGTTATTCCGGCGGGCCCCGGCCCCATGAGCTATGACACGTTTCTATACGGTGCTCAGGGGACGATTGGCGTCGTTACCTGGGGCGTGGTTACTTTTGAATCAATACCCACCCTCAGCAAAGCATTTTTTATTCCCGCAGACAGGGTAGAGGACCTTATTGAGCCGTTATACCGTATCTTGCGGCGAGGCGTATGCAACGAATGTCTGATTCTCAATAACATAGACCTGGCCACTATCCTCACCGAGCAATGGCCCGAGCAGTTTAACGAGCTAAGGAAAGTCCTCCCCAAATGGACAGTCATCATGGTATCCAGTGCTCTTAAACGCCGTCCGGAAGAGAAGATAGCTTACCAGGAAGAATTCCTGCGGGAGATGCTGTCAGCCTACTACAACAAACTGGAGCTCAAGACCACGTTGCCCGGTTTGCCCGCAGTGGAGAAAAAGATGCCCGGTATGCTGCGTAAGCCATGGCCCAAGGATAGGACATACTGGAAGCATGCCTATAAGGGCGGCTGCCAGGATTTGACCTTTATGACCACGCTTGACCGAATGGAGAAATACTTGCCGGTGGTAACTGAGGTAGCCGTTAAATACGGATATCCGGCAGAGGATATTGGCTGTTATATACAGCCGGTAGAGGATGGACATGCCTGTCAGCTTCAGTTTAATTTCTACTATAACCCCGCTGACAAGGCTGAAACAGAAAAAATGCGCAGCCTCTACGCCGGTGCCGTCGCCGCAACTCTGGATAAAGGTGCTTACTTTACCCGGCCGTACGGAGTTGCCGCCAAGATGGTCTACAATAAGAGTGGTGATTACGCCACCCTGCTGAAGAGAGTTAAAAAGCAATTTGACCCCAATTACGTGTTAAGCCCAGGTAATCTATGTTTCTAGCCCGGGAAGACAAACAACCTTAAAAGGAGGGTTGGAATGGCTGATCAACAAAACCAGATTAGCTTAGGTCTGAACCTGGATGACTACAAGTATGAAGCCAGACACTGCCCAGGTCAGAGTTATTGCCGTTGGATAGACTTCAATCATGTTACGGGCGTTGATTTCTCCTCAAGATGCCCACCGTGGCAGAAGGAGACATTCACCGCTTACGGAGCCATGGGCAAGTGCCATATGACCTACCAGTTACTTACCGGTAAACTGGACTACAGTGATCCTTCGCTCCGAGATATTGTATATCAGGATATGATGTGTGGCAGCTGTGACGTTGCCTGCAAACGCAACCTGGATATGGAAGCCCAGCTGATGCTTGAATCTTTACGAGCCAGGTTGGTGGAAAAAGGTAACGGTCCCATGCCGCAACATGTACCCGTTACCAACAATATAGAGGAAACCCACAACCGCTATGGTATTGCCCAGAGAAAACGGTTGGACTGGGTGCCCAATGACGTAAAGGTGGCTGATAAAGCCGATACGCTCTTCTTTGTCGGCTGTAGACCAGCATTTGTTGATACTGAAATCGCCAAAGCTACAGCCAGAATTCTAAACACTGCCGGACAGGATTTCATGCTTATGAACGATGAGATGTGCTGCGGTCACTTTGTATTCATTACCGGCCAGGTAGAGAAAGCAAAGAAACTGGCTGCAGAGAGTCTCAAACGTATCCGGGATACCGGCGCCAAGACAGTAGTATTTAGCTGTCCCGAGTGCTACAAGACGGTAAAGGTAGACTATCCCAAGCTACTGGGCTTTGCCACGGTGGATCTCGGCTTTGAACCGGTTCATATTACCGAGCTGGCGAGCCAGTGGGTGCAGGATGGCAGGCTCAAAATGACGAACCGGGTTGACATGAAAGTCACCTACCATGATCCATGCAACCTGGGCCGGCTCAGTGAGCCCTGGATACCATGGGAAGGAACACGCGGTGAATGGAGCCGTCTTGTTCCACCCCGCACGATGAGGCGAGGTCTGCAGGGTGTCTACGAACCTCCGCGCGATATCCTCAGGGCTATCCCCGGTATAGAACTAACGGAGATGGTGCGCCATCACGAAGATGCCTACTGCTGCGGTAACGACGGCGGTGTCAACGAAGCCTTCCCTGAGCTTTCCATGTGGACGGCAGCCGAGCGACTGCGTGAGGCGGCCAGCACCGGTGCTGAAGCCGTTGTATCTGCCTGTCCGGCATGCAAAGAGAACTTTAATGATGCCGTTAAGAACGGAATGAAGGTCTACGATATTACAGAACTGATAGCTATGTCTATCGGCAAATAAAAAGGAGGTGCGGGATGAAAGGTCGTGAAGTATTCGACAAAGTACCGGAAGAAGCCTGCCGCGAACTGGAAGCTATTGTCGGACCTGAAAACATAACCACCGACCCCAATATTTGTATGTCTTCCTTCGGCTTTGGCTTCGGTCACGAGATATACTGGTTCCAGGGAGTGGTACAACCACCGGCCGCCATTATCCTGCCTAAAACTACGGACGAGGTTGCCAAAATAGTAAGAGTATGCAACCGCTATAACATTACCTACCATCCGGTGAGCAGTCATACTATTGTTCCGGGCAGCCCCGCTTTCCTCACGAACGTGGTGTCTATCGACCTCAAGCGGATGAACCAGTGGCATATAGATGATAAGAACATGTATGCCGTTGTAGAGTCCGGAGTGATAGCCGCCCAGCTTTCGGCTGAGGCGAATAAGAGAGACCTGTACTATATCATCACCGGCGGCGGCGCCCCTGTAGGAGTCCTCAGTAACCAGTTCTGCTTTGGCTGGGGGCACCTATGCTGGCGAGCTACCCCCTACCCGGCACGGCGCTTAACCGGTGTAGAATGGGTTAGCCCGGACGGTGAGGTATACCGTATGGGTTCTTTCGCTGTTGGCGACGATAGTACGTACTGGGGAGACGGACTGGGCCCCGATACCACTGGTATTCTTTGCGGTGGTGGGACCGGTTGGGCCGGAGCTATGGGTA
>CAYYQY010000060.1:0-4313 GCA_964473905.1 uncultured Dehalococcoidales bacterium
ATTTCTGTCTGATTCCTTGATTATATGAAAAGCCTATCCAGCAGTCAAAGCAGACAAGTGTCACATGATGAATCCTTATGCATGCCGGATGTAGTTGCGATTTTGGAAGGGGGGTGGTATTGGCTAGATACTGAAGGTAACATTTCGCTAGAATGTATAATATGTAATAACAATACTCATTAATAGAGAGATTTGCCAGCCTATTACGAAGTCGAGCACTTCGGTTATGTCGAAGAAACTGTAGAACTCCATATATGAATTGTCAACCGATAAAATAGAAGCACCTTTTGATGGCATTGACAGCGACCTCAAAAATGTCGTATGCTGTTTCGTTCCGTATTTAATGAGTGACAATTACAAAATTTGCTAGGGGGGGGTACACAGGTTGGTAGATATATACCATGATGATACTGTTTTGAGAACCTTCATACTGTTTGTCCAGACCGCACGGTCAGTGCTGAAGTATTCCGACGCTCATTTATACAGAAAAGCAAATCTCTCAACAATAAGGCTAATAGCGCTTCAGGTCCTAGCCAGCAATGAGGGGGGCATGACGCCCTCTAAGCTAGCCGAGTGGACACAGACAGAGCGGAACAATATTACGACGCTAGTCCACCGCATGAAAAAGGATGGACTCATCAAAGCCGAGCGTAATAATAGTAACAAGAGAGTCGTGAATATCACCCTGACAGACAAGGGACGGGAGACTATCAGCCAAGCTATACCCGTGGCGAGAGAAGTTGTTGACCAGGTGATGTTATCAATCACTGGCGGTGATGCAGTTCTGCTCGAAAAGTTGCTAAGAACCTTGAGGAAAAATGCATACGATGCATTGGGACGGAATGCTTTTTGCACTAAAAGATGGCTTGACTAAGGCCATTGTCTCGCAGCCTTGTTATCTGGTTACAACCGTAGTTTACATCATTCTATGTCATTATCATTTTTACTCCTTTTTTGTGCGGAATAGCTTTCATATTATAGGTTAAGATGGGATAAGTAACCTTGACATGCGGATTTCGGTGAAATCGGCCGCTTGTTCGGGATGAAAACGGCCGGGTGTTCGGGGGAATCGGCCACCCCCTGGGTGGCGCCGGAATAAGGACCAGTTTAATTCAATTTCATATCATTTTCAATCGCCTCCTTCTTATCAGGTTTAGTAACCGGTTTTCTGGTACGCATGGAATCACCTCTCATCTCGATCTTGTAGGCTTTATGCAGAAGCCGGTCGCAGACGGCGTCGGCCAGAGTGGGATCTCCGATGTTGGGGTGCCAGTCTCTGATAGGACACTGGCTGGCGATAATAGTGGCACCCACCTGGTAGCGGTCCTCGATTACCTCCAGCAGGTCTCTGCGTTCGCTGTCGGAGAGCGGGGTAAGCAGGAAGTCATCGATAATGAGCAGTTGTACCCGGCCAAGTCTGCCCAGGGCCTTGAGGTGGGAGCCGTCTCCGCGTGATTGCTGCAGGGTTTCAAAGAGCCTGGGAGCCCGCACGTAGAGCACGGTATAACCGGCGCGGGCGGCAGCGTTGCCCAGGGCACAGGCGATGAATGACTTGCAGAAGCCGGCCGGGCCGCTGACCAGTACATTGCGGAAGGCAGGTACCCACTCCGGATTAGCCAGCTCCAGCATTACCTGCCGTTCGAGTCCGCGGGGAGCTATGTAGTCGATATCCTCCAGGGAGGCTTCCTGACGGAGCTTTGCCTTCTTGAGCAACCGCCGGAGTCTCAGATTATCACGGTACAGCTTTCCATCCTGTACCAGCAGCCCGACGAATTCGTCATGAGACAGAGATGCCTGATTAGAGTCGGTAAGCCTTTCCTCAAAACTGCTGGCCATACCATGCAGCTTGAGGGAGTGCAGGATAGAGATCGTTTGTTGGTTAAGCACAGTTTGTTACTCCTTTCACCGGTAATACTCCGGTCCTCTGATGTTCTGATGCATTGGTAAACCCGGTAAATAGCGCCGTTCGCTGTTATCGGGTTGCCGGTCGAGCCCGGCGGACAGTATGGCCTTCATTGAGCGGTAGGAGCAGGTCTTGAATTTGAGGGCCCGTCTGGCTGCCGCTTCGACACGCACCGGTTCGTAATCACGCGTCAGATTAATAATACCCAGGCATGCCTTGTAGCCCTGCTCCGGGTAAGGACGCGTGGCCAGTATCGTTTCCACCAGCCGGGCGGTGGCCTCTCCGGTCTTACCTGCCCACCGGATAAACCGGGCCGGATTCCACTCAGCGTAAAACCGGTGTTCGGGGGGCATATGCTCCGGCAGCGTGGTATAGCCATTCTTAATGTAAGACCGGACGTGGGCCGCTACCCGCTCACCCTTGCGGAAAGCCTCGATAGTGGTAGCAGTCAGCCGGATATCCAGTTTCTCGTGTAAAAGCCCGTAAGGCACGCTGTAGTAATGGCGGCCCGCCTCGATGTGGTAGTTCATCTGCACCTTGGCCTTGTACCATTCGGCGTATTGGTATGTCTTTATGGGCAGCGGCAGGGCGTTGTGCCGGTCCAGAGCTTCAAAAAGCTCCCGGCGCGATTTCCTCAGCTTTTTCAGGGGCCGGGTGTTAAGACGCTCCAGACACTCGCGGATAGCGGCGTTGAGCTCGCCCAGACTGTAGAAAGTGCGGTGCCTCAACGCCGCCAGTATCCATCTTTTGGCGATGAGCACTCCGGCCTCCACTTTCGCCTTATCCCTGGGCTTGCGGGGACGCGCCGGCAGCACCGCGCAGCCGTAATGCTCGGCCATGTCCGCGTAGGTCGGATTCAGTTCGGGCTCATACTTGCACGCCTTGCTGACGCCGCTCTTTAAATTATCCGGCACCAGCACCCGGGGAGAGCAGCCGAAATATTCCAGTGCCCACCGGTGAGAGCCAATCCAGTCCGGCAGTGTCTGTGACAGGGTTGCTTCGGCATAGGTATAGTTGGAGGCGCCCCAGACGGCCAGGAACAGCTGGGTGAGAATAAGCTCGCCGGTGACCCGGTCGACGATAGACAGTCCGTCGGAGTAATCGATGAACAGTTTTTCACCACCGCGGTGCTCTTGGCGCATGCTATAATCGAGCTTTTTTCGCCACCGCCAGTAATGCTCGCAGAACTGGGTGTACTGGTAGCCGTCAGGGTGTCTTTCTTTGTATTCCAGCCACAACTAAGAGAGGGTCAGGTTGAATTTCCGGTAGGTGCGTAACTCGTTGTAGATGTGCTCACAGTCCGGCATCGGCCGTTTAACCGAACTTGGTATATGCTCGGTGGGGAAGAGATACTCTTCGAGCTGGGCTTCGGTGAATTCCGATGCTTCGGGCCAGGTCAGCCTGGCCGCCGCCGCTCTCCTGAGGTAGTCTGCCACCGTGCTCCGGGAAACCTGGCAAGCCCGTGATATTTCACGTTCGCTGATGCCACAGTCCAACTTTAAACGTAGAATCTCCTTAATCTTGCGCACGGACAATCTCCTGTTGGGCATGAATCACCTCCAATAGTGATTCTATGCCACAGTATCGTACAGCGCCCCTGAGGAGGTGGCCGTTTTAGTCCGAAAGGCCGGCCGTTTTAGTCCGAAAAACGTATTGACACACTCAATATTTGGTGATAAGTTATGTTCACAGGAGAACTCATACATGAATAAAGACGATGGCTTGAGAAATAAATCAATTAGTGCTCAGATAATAATCTAATATTTCTATTTACCTGTACGATATGTAAAAGGAGGCGATGAGCCCCTGCCTGTAATGTGGTCACTTGGGTAGTGGGGAGCCAGTAGTGAAACCGACCTTATTGGGTCGGTTTCTGTGTTTCGGAGAGGGGATGGCAGCTTTTTGAAGGAGGCCAAGTGAAGCTATTAATCATTCAAAGTCGCGAAGAGGTGGTGGAAGAGATTTCCCTTGGAGGATATGACTTTGCCAAGTATCTTGGTTATCGAGGGTGACCCACAGTTGAGAGCGGGTGTTAGACAAATCCTGATCGATACCGGATTTCGTGTGTTAACTGCTTCAGATAGCGCTCTCGGTGTAATGGCAATGTATGAAACTCGTCCTGACATGGTGGTCCTGAATGAGGAGCTGCCCCCGGTAAATAATGAGGAACTTTGCTTATACATAAGACGCATATTTGACATTCCAATCATTGTTCTGGTTGCTGAGGCTGAGGAGCCGGCTTCATCTGAATTGTTAGAGATGGGAGCTGACCACTGCCTGTCCAAGCCGCCAAGCCAGAGATTGCTTTTAGCCTGGGTCAACCAGCTGTTCTGGCGGTACAGTACGAGGCCAAGCTATAACTTCCCCCAGTGCATAGACCGGGGTTGCGAGGCGCAGCAGGTCGACCTTG
>CAYYQY010000061.1:0-4249 GCA_964473905.1 uncultured Dehalococcoidales bacterium
TTTTCGAATGCCGTTTTCTTCTAAAACTGGCTCCCTTTTAGTATGCCACTAACAAGCCGTATTCCCGCTTGGTTGCGGTAGTCCACAGGGAGCGAGCAAAGGTATCTCCAGTGACGGCGGCAGTTTTCAATATGAAAGCGCCGGGGTAAATGTACCTGCCGGTACGCTTGCTGCAACTACGGAAGTTGTTATCAGCGTAGAGGCTAACCCGCCTTCATTATTCAGCGGTATGACCGAGGAAGAGGAAGCAGCCCTGGCCAGGGACATAAAGATGATAGGTCAGGTATATGACATAAATATGGCTGAACAAGCTCTAAAAGAGCCGGTTACTGTTAAATTACAGTATTCGCCGGGTGACATACCTGAAGGATTTAGTGAGGAGAATCTATTCATCACCCATTATCATAATGGTACGTGGGAAATACTTAAAAGCGAGGTGGATGTCGATACCAAGACGGTTTCGGCGGAAGTAAGCGAGTTCAGCGGTTTCGGCTTGCTGGTTATAGGCGGTTTAACATTAATATCCGTACTCCTTATCATGACTTCCACCGTGCCGACCATAAAGGCTTTACAGAAGCTGGGTGCCAAGCAAAAATTTGAGGCCATGAAGGCAAAATATTTAACCAACTATTCTAAGTGGACCTCCGAGGAATTAGGAAGTGCTCGGGCGCAGCTAAAGGCGCTGGCGGCAAAAGCCAAGATAGATTTTAATCCCGATTCATTACCGGCTATGTGGTGGCAGGATACGGACGGGGATACTGACGAAAGCTCTCTAAGCGGTGTGGGCCCCTGTACGTGTCCATGACCGTGGTAAAGAGACAATATTACAGGTTTAGTAATGAAGTTAGTAATTGAGACTGAGCACGTCGACTAATGTCTGTGCCTGGCTATCGACGGGTATGGGTTGCCCCGTATTCCGGTAATAGGTCCACTGCCCACTGGAGATCCCTTCAGTCCAACCAAGTCCGGGCCCGCTTATACTATATTCCGAGTCGCTTAGTTTTTCTATCGTCCAGCTATCACTATAGTCCACGAGGGTAAGTAAGGCCAGCATGGCCTGCTCTGCCGGACCGAGTCTGGTTGCCAGTTGTTGCTCAAGCATGGACTTCTGCATATTGAGATCGCCCGAGATTACCTTCCAGTCGTAGGGAAACCTTACTTCCTCGGTAATATCGGTGACTATTATCGAGGAAGTAAAATTATGGTCGGCAGTGCCGTAGCCTTCGGAAAATATTTCTATCATGGTTACCCAGTACCGCTCGTTTTGCAGGTGAACAAAGTCTTCCGGCGGCACCCGGATCTGCTCCGGTACCGATAGGTGTTCCGACGCTCGCTGTTTCTGGATTTCTATTTGCTCGTTAGCCCATTCCAGCGCCGGGTTTACCACCTGCTCCAGTTCAAGTAGGTTCTCCTCAATCGCATATAGCTCGGTATTAATATCTTCCAGCTCCGGATATATACCGTCCAGGGCTGCCGTGTTCATTTGCATCAGGCTATTGGTAAACTCAAGGGCGATGTCTTCATTCTCATCGGTTGATGGTGAAGAGCACGCCGGCATGGCAAAGCAAATAAGTACAAGAAAGATTGCCGTTACAGCTAAAACCGAAGCCTTTAGTTTTCTGTTTATTACATCGGGTAATGGATGTTTTTTGGCTACTTTCATGTTACCCCTGTTAGCTTATTTGGCTTTTCCGGTATTATGAAATTGAGTTTCTCGTGCACGCTTATGGTTAGAATAATACCGTTTAGCACTTGAGTTTAACTACAGTTGGCAAAGATGTCAATACTTCTAATGGATATATTATATCTTTATCCGGGCAGTTAAGGCTTGACATTAAATGCAGCCGCCTTCTCCAGTATAGAAATTATAACTGCGTTGGATATTACCGTTAGTTAAAATCTCATTATAAAGAAGACAGTTGGCATACAGGCTAAAAACAGGTAGAATAGGAACCGGTATGCAACTTGCTGAAGGAAAGCCGGGCATTAACGTATATTAAAGTCAAACAAAATATGAGCATAAAAAGGTAAAGGTCTTATGGATAAGTTACTGCTAATTGATATGAAAAAAGGGGAAACGATTTTCAGCGAGATGCCTGCCCGCTACAGCGGTTTGGGCGGACGCGGTATGACTTCAACGGTAGTTGCCGGTGAAGTACACCCGCTATGTCATCCTCTGGCGGAGGAGAACAAGCTGGTAATGGCACCGGGGCTGCTTACCGGTACCACGGCGTCATGCAGCGGCCGGCTTTCCATCGGCGCTAAAAGCCCGCTTACGGGGGGCATAAAAGAGTCCTCTACGGGTGGGTTGGCGGCACAAAAACTGGCCAGGTTAGATATCGGTGCTATTATCATTGAAGGGCTGCCGGCTACTCGTGATTTATATATAGTCCATATTGACGCTAACGGTGCCCGGGTGATTATCGCTAATGAACTCCGGGGTCTCAATAATAATGAGACTGTGGAGAGGCTTACCGGTAAGTACGGTAACAAGGTTGGCTATATCTGTATCGGCAGGGCGGGTGAGATGAGGCTTGCCGCGAGCAGTATTGCCACCACGGACATGGATAATATTCCCTGCCGTCACGCTGGCCGCGGCGGGCTCGGGGCGGTGATGGGTAGCAAGGGCATCAAGGCCATAGTGGTAGATGATAGGGGGGCGGCTTCGGTAGCGGTTGGTGATGCTAAAGAGTTCTCCGAGTTTAATAAGCTGTGGGCGAAGAGCCTGCTGGATGACCCGAATACAGGTGTGGGTATGCCGGCTCAGGGTAGCGCTGCCGGCACGGTAATAATGAACCGGGAAGGCGCTTTTCCCACCAGGAATTTCAGGTTCGGACAGTTTGAGGGTGTGTCGGAAATATCCGGCAAAGCCATGCGAAAAATTATCAAGGAGAGAGGGGGCAGACAGGCTTTACCATGCTCACCTGGTTGTGTCATCCGCTGTCACCGCGTATATAACGATAAAGACGGTAAATATATAGGCAAAGGGCCGGAATACGAGACCATCTGGGCTTTCGGCGCCAATCTGGAAATTGACAACCTGGATATAATAGCCGAGATGGGGGCGATTTGTGATGACTGCGGTGTTGATACGCTTGATGTTGGCGTGGCAGTGGGCATGGCGATGGAGGCAGGTATTATAGATTTCGGTGACGGCCCGGGGGCACTTAAACTGGTGAGGGAAATAGAGAAAGCCAGTTACCTGGGTAGAATACTGGCGAGCGGTGCGGCGACGACTGCCAGGGTACTGGGGGTAAGCCGTGTGCCTGTAGTGAAGGGTCAGGCCATGGTAGCCTATGAACCGCGGGTCATTAAAGGCATGGGTGTCAGCCTGGCCACGTCGCCGATGGGTGCCGACCATACTTCGGGCTATGCTACTGCTGTTAACCTGGGCTGGGCCAAGAACTGGCGTTATGTGCCCAAGCTACAGGTATGGGGGCAGATGGAGATGTCACGGGAAATACAGGTAAGGCAGGCAGCCATGGATAGCCTGGGTCTCTGCATGTTTGGTAATACGCCGCTACTTAATGACCGGAATGCCCTGCCCGGTGTCCTCGGCATGATAAATACGAAGTACGGCTGGCACTGGCAGGAGGAGGACTTCGTGGCTCTGGGCAAAGAGGTAATGAAAAAAGAGCATGAGTTCAACGTAAGGGCCGGTTTCTCGCCGGCCATGGACCGTCTGCCTCTGTTCTTCTACAAAGAGCCGGTACCGCCGCTAAACACGGTCTTTGATATTCCCGATAGCGAACTGGATAGATTTTATGACTTTTAGATAAATATTATAAATATAAGCTTATATAGCCGTAGTTCGCTTTATAGCCTGTAGGCTTCAGTTACCTGATTTTTTATTACCTCCGGACTTTTGTCTGGTATGCCTGAGTATGAGTTTTACCATACTCAAAAGCTCTAGATAGCCGAAAGGCTGTTGTTTTAGGAATAGGGTTATCCCGGATGCCGTTTCGGTTTGTCGGGCGTCAATTCCGGTAACATTTCCGGTCAGCAGTATCGAGGGAATACCGTAGTTGTTGCTTATGTCGGAACATACGTCTCTGCCGTCTCTATCGGGTAACTTCTCGTCTACAATAACGAGGTCAGGTCTGACCTCATTTATTTTGGAGACTGCCTGGGGGTAATCCGGTACGCTGGTTACGTTATATCTGGCTTCACTAAGATGAGAGCTAACCATGTTTCGGTAGTGTCCCGTCAAGTGGTGTAAATTGCCATCGGCGGTTTCTGTAATTTGCTA
>CAYYQY010000062.1:0-3033 GCA_964473905.1 uncultured Dehalococcoidales bacterium
TATCTTTGTCATCACCGGGCGGGACAGGGCGGTAGCCAGCGGGTATTGCCCCTCGTAGACAGCATCCGCCTGCAACGCCGAGAAAATAATATATTTAACAAACAGCTCTTTCGCATCTACTACCAGCGCCTTGATAGCGCCAACGTCGGTAGCCCTCTTCCGTATAGCCGAAAAATCACGCTCGTTACCCACATCTATAGTAACCGCAATTACATCCAGATTATACTCTTCCGCCAGCCATTTTATGGCTACGGAAGTATCTACACCACCGCTGTATGCCAGTACTACTTTTTCCGCCATTTCCGCACCTCCATTTTATATTTTATTTTGCGTCTAAAAATTTAAGTGCCTCTTCATTAAACTCCGCGGCCTTCTCTATATAAGGGCAGTGGCCGCACTCACTGAATACCTTTAATCTCGCATCAGGGACCAGCCGGCAGGCGTTTCTGACATCATCAAGCTGCACCACCGAGTCCCGCTCACCCTGAATGAAAAGGGCGGGTGATTTAACCTGAACCAGTTTATCCGTCAGTTTAAATACGGAACGCGGGCCATTCAGACCAATATTACTGCGTATCATTCTCAACATGGCCCGCTTGGTCTCCGGCATTTTCATAAGCTCGTAGTTTTTCTCTACCATCTCGTCGCTAATCAGGTCAGGGTTATAGAATGCCCTTTTCATACCATACCTCAGGCTGGACTTCATAGTTGGCCCAACTATTATCTCCCCCAGGAAAGGCAGAGTACAGAGCCGATATAGAAGAGAAATATCGTTAGACAGGCTAACCGTATCCACCAGCACCAACCGGTCAACTTTATCCGGATAGTCGATAGCCATACCCAGACTCAGCGCCGCCCCTATAGAATGTCCTACCAGATGGGCATGCGTAATCTCTATAGTCTGCATGAAATCGTGTATAAACCTGATATAGAAGGAAAGCGTATAATCAACATCCGGTTTATCCGTTAGCCCGTGGCCGGGTAAATCCAGAGCGTACACCCGGTACTGCTCACCGAGGGTCTTCATGTTTAACCACCAAACCTCCAGAAACTCCCCGAAGCCATGGATAAGAATGACAGGCTCACCGTCGCCGGTAACTACATACCGGGTTTTTATGCCATCTACGTCAACCCACCTGGTATCCAGTTCTTCCAGTTTAGACTGTACGGGAACGGGCTTCTGCTTGCCCAACGCATCGTTACGTCTGGCACCCGTAGCTGTCCACAGGCGGCTAACTATTTCCAGCATCTCAGCCTCTTCTTCAAACAAAATCGGATAGTACTTCGTCCAGTATGCCCAGTGCCTCATCAACCTCACCCTCCACCGTAATCAGAGGCGGTATCAAGCGTAAAACATTTGGTTTTACCCTGTTTAACAATAAGCCCTTATCCATACAGGACTCAAGCAATTGGCCGGAGATATCACTATCAAATTCTACGGCAGTAAGAAGCCCCCGGCCCCGCACCTCGGTAATAATTTTATATTTGTCCCGGAGCTTCGCCAGCCCGGCCATCAGGTATTGCCCCACCCGGCTCACGCTACCCATAATATTATTGTCAACAATATATTTTACCGTAGCGTAACCGGCAGCGCAGGTTACGGGATTACCGCCAAAGGTAGAGCCATGCTCCCCGGGAACAAAGACCGAAGCGGTGTCCTTGGCCAGAATAGCACCGATGGGCATACCGCTGGCCAGACCTTTGGCCAGGGTCATTACGTCCGGCTCAACACCATACTGTTCGTAGGCAAAAAGGGTACCTGTCCTGGCTATTCCGGTCTGGACTTCATCTAAAATCAGCAGGGTATTTTTCTCACTACACCAGGCCCGGACCGCTTTTAAATAATCATCGTCGGGCAGGTTAACACCACCCTCACCCTGCACCGGCTCCAGCATTATGGCACAGGTCTTATCCGTCGTCGCTTTTTTTATCGCGGCAATACTATTATACTCCACGTTTACGAACCCGGAAGGCAGGGGAACATACGGCTCCTGGAACTTGGGCTGTCCGGTAGCCGCTACCATGGCCAGAGTACGGCCGTGAAACGAGCTGGTGGTTGTAATAATCTCGTAGGCACCGCCCAGGTAGCGCTGCCCGTAACGGCGCGCCAGCTTGGTAGCACCCTCGTTGGCCTCAGCCCCGCTGTTACAGAAGAAGACCTTATCCAAACAGCTATGCCCTATCAATATTTCAGCCAGACGAATCTGGGGTATCGTATAGAACTGGTTGGAGGCCTGTATCAGCGTTTTTACCTGCTCGGATACCGCACTAACCACAACCGGCGGACAGTGACCCAGACTATTAACCGCCCAGCCGCCGACAAAATCAAGATACTTACGGCCACTATCGTCCCAGACGCGGACGCCTTCCCCCCTGACTATGGTCAGCGGCACCCGCTCCGCAGTGTGCATAAAATATCGTTTCTCCATCTCCTGCCAGTTGCTCATCAGTTTACCTCTATCGTAGTACCTTCTAAACTGCCCTCTATCTCCCGGCGCAACGCATGGGGTTGCCTGCCCTCCACTATGCGTACCGTCCTTATATTCGTTAAAGCCGTTAGCGCTGCCCTGAGCTTGACTACCATTCCTCCCGATACCACACCGGTGGCCAACAGCTCTTCGGCTTCCTCCCTTGATAGCCTCTCCAGTAATTTGCCCGACTTATCACAGACTCCAGCTACATCGGTAAGCAGTATGAGCTTTTCGGCACCTATAGCCGCCGCAATCTCGCCGGCCACAGTATCACCATTAATGTTAAGTAGCGGCGGTGCCCCCTCCGGTCTATCAAAGGCATGCAAACCCAGCGGTGCAATAACCGGAATAAAACTCGAACTAAGCAAAGTCTCCAGCAGGCTCAGTTCTATTTTAACCACCTCACCAACATAACCCATTTCATCTTCCCTTATTTTACCCTGGAGCAGGGCACCATCTACACCGCTGATACCCACTGCCCGTCCGCCAAGGCAGTTTATAGTGGCTACAATCTCCTTGTTTACCAGACCACCCAGTACTGCAGCAACCATAACCAGTGCCG